>JAIXPK010000068.1 GCA_027486335.1 Verrucomicrobiaceae bacterium
AGGAGCGTGGCGATGGAGGGATCGACGAAGCGGAGCGGTTCAGCGCCGCAGGTGGAGCCGACGAAGAGAGCGGCGGCGAATTCGTAGCCTTTGAAGGAGGCGCGGGCTTTTGCGCCGAAGTAGTTAGAGGCTTTGCCGAAGGAGAAGATGAAGCCGATTTCGCGGATGGTGACGCCGGCGACGTTGATTTCGCCGGTCATTTCGAGCTGACCGCCGAGACCGAGGAGGGAGATGGGAGTGCCTGGGGGGCCGCAGGCACCGAAGGCGAACATGCCCTGGACGCGGATGCGGGCGTTGTCCTCGTCTTTGCCGGTGCCCTCGCTCATGAACGTGATAGGGGCTTCGCCGCCGATGATGATTTCTGCGCCGTCGCGCATTTCGGAGGGGTTATCGCAGTAGCATTTGGCGCGCGGGGATTTGGCGTTGAGGGCATTGACCTCGAGCCAGCCTTTGAATTCGAAGTCGTCGGCGGCGCGGAGACGGAGACGTGCGTCGATGCGGAGCTTGTCGATGCTGTCGCCGGCGATGCGAGCGTAGCCTTCGACGGCGGCGGCACCGAGGGATTCGCTGGCCTGGCCGAGGCCTGCGGTGAACTGGGAGAGGCCGAGTTCGTCGTCGAGGGATTTAAGGGCGGAGGAGACCCCGTCGCGGATGGTGCGATTGACCTCGCCGAGGAGCCCGTCGATGGCACCGCGGAAGGCCTGGCGGACGGAGGTGAAGTGATAGCGGAGTGCGCCCTGGAGTTTAGCGGCGGCGGAGTCGGCGTAGAAGCGGCGGAGGATGAGACGGCGGATTTCCGTGCGGATCCATGCGGGGCCGCGTTCTGTGAGGGTGCCCGGGGTGGAGACGGCCCATAATTTGAGGTCGTCGCGGACTGAGTTGGCGAAGGAAGTGCCCATGGAGAGGGCGGATTGGATTTCGCGGAGGAGACCGCTGCCGGACTGGAGGGAGTCGCGGGCTTTCTGGATGGCGGCGCGGACCTTGAGGACGGAGGAGCGGACCTCGGCGAGGGCTGGGCCGGCGCGTTTGAGTTCCGGTTCGATGCCCTCGGCGATGATGGTGGAGAGGTTAGAGGCGATGGCGTCGCCGATGGGGTTGCCGCCGATGGCCTGTTCGAGGAGACTAACGGAGAGATTGCGGATGGGGCCCTGACCGGAGGCGATCTGTGCTTCGGAGGGTAGGAAGGCGAGGATGGAGGCGAGACCGCGGTCGATGTCGGCGAGACGCGAGTCGATTTCCTGGACGAAGAGTCCGGCGGAGTCGATGGCTCCGGTGGGTGCGCTGGCGAGCCTGGCGATGGCGTCGGAGAATGGGGAGATGTCGATGGCAGCGGCTGGGGAGGCGCGCCATGATTCGACGTCGGGGATGGGGATGGAGGCGGTGACGTTGTCGATGGCGGCTCCGAGCTGGGCTTCGATGAGATCGCTGATGCCCGTGGCGAGAAGTTTGTCGATGGAGTTGACGGCGTTGGTCAGGCCGGTGGCGTCCATGCCAGCGGAGGCGAGCTGATTGAAGGCACCGGCGGCGGCGCCGGAGATGGCGTCGTTGAGGACCTTGGTGACATTGAGGACGGGGAGGCCCTCGTAGGAAGCGCCGAAGGTGATTTCGGCTACGGAGGAAGTCAGGTTGAGGAGCCGGTGTTTGGCTTTGAGGACGAGGAGGTCGCCTGCGGGTTCGCCTTCGCCGGTGAAGGCGAGGGTGGAGCTGTTGAAGCGGACGGCGTAGTCCATGCGGAAGACCTCGAGCCATTCCTGCTGGGCGCGGGGGAGGAAGCGGGTGAGGTTAGGATCGGCGGCTGGGATGGGGTTGCGGTAGGCGGCGAGCTGGCCTGTGAAGCCTGCCTGAGTGGCGTCGAAGGCGTCGTGGTTGAAGGGAGTGCGGCCGGCTTCGGTCCATGCGTACGGGCTGGCGAGCGCGTCGTGGGACGACCAGCCGCCCATGATATGTGAGGAGGCGTCGGGATTGGCGGTGGCGGGGTTATCGGGGGAGGAGGGATTGGCGACGTGGAGCTGGACCTTGAGGTCGCGGAAGAAGGGAACGTCGAGAGCGCCGAAGAGATTGATCCAGCCGTCGCCTGGGCCGGTGGGTGCATTGGGTGCGGCGGGGTTGTTGAGATAGGCTTTGCCGCGGGTGGCGAGACGGTAGGCGACGTTGCCGGGGCCGTTGACGGGGATTTCGGGCGGGATGGTCAGGGAGGCGTCTTCGGTGCCGTAGGAAGCGGCTTCGGCGCGGGTGACGAGATTGCCGTTAGGTTTGAAGGTGAAGACTGCCTGAGGGCGGACGGAGGAGATGGAAGGGATGAAGACCGAGGAACCGAGGGAGAGACCGCCGGTGCCGGGGATGGGGCAGGGGATGCCGCCTGGGCCTGGGGTTGTTTTGGAGGAGAAGGCGAAGGTGAGGGGTTGGAACCAGACGTTCCAGTATTCGAGGCGATGGGGAGCGGTGCCGTCGAGTTCTGCTTTATCGGGACGGCCGTCGCAGTGGAAGGTGAGGGAGGCGAAGCGCTGGTCGAAGGCGGCGGGTCCGCGGTTCATGCCTGGCGGGAGGGCTTCGATGACGACGCCGGGAGGTGGTGCGGGATTTCCGTTAGAGCCGGGGATATCGCCGGGGACGTGGAGTCCGCCGCCGACTGCGGAGAAGACATTGAGGTTATCGAGGTAGCCGAGGGCGATGCCGGAGAGGTTGCAGCGGAAGCCGTAGAGGAAGACGGTGCTGAAGGCGGAGGGGGCGTTGGGTGCGGCGCGGGGGGACTGGTGGCGGCCGGAGACCCCGCCGAAGCGGGCGTAGTATTTGGCGGCCGGGTGGAGCGGGTAGGGGTTGGCGGGGTTGCCGATTTCGCCGCCGCCGAGGAAGCTCCATGCGTTTTGTGAGGATCGGCGGAAGTTGAGACCGGCGTAGTCGGCGTTGCCGCGATTGTAGAGGTCGGGCTGGCCCAGTGGCGGAGTGCCGGGGCGTTCGGCTAGGGATTCGTCGTCTGGAGAGCCCATGCCGGTGAAGAGGAGGGCGGCTGGTTCCTGGCCGGGAAGGAGGGCGCGGTCGTTTTCCGAGGCGCGGAGGATGTTACCGGGCATGTGGAAGCGGGTTTCGGCGAAGCCCTGGGTGCGGTGGGCGTAGGTAGCGGGGCCGTTTTTGCCCCAGCGGAGTTCTTCCGGGGTGTCGAGGGTGCCGTTGAGTTTGAGGCCGCCGTCGGCGGTGAAGCGGAGGGAATTTTCGGAGGGGGAGACGGTGACGAAGGTGGGTTCGTTGAGGCCGCAGGGGTCTTTGGGGCAGCCGCGCTGGTAGAGGGCGGAGAGCTGTCGCGGGGCTTCGAGGAGACTGTCGCGGAGACTGATGCGGCCTTCGTTGATGACGAGTTGGCCGCGGCCGTCCCATGAGATTTCGGCCTGCTGGGGGAAGTGGGCGCGGAAGGAGCCGTCGGAGAAGCCGATGGCGGCGGATTGGATGATGGCGCGGCCTTCGGGACTGGTGGTGATGACCATGTCGGCGAGGAGTTCGCGGGCGGCGCGGCAATAGGCGTCGTTGGAGAGGGGCGGGGTGGCGAAGGTGGCGTCTTCGGCGGCGCGGACGTAGGTGGCGGGGGCTCCGGAGCGGATGGTGAAGGTGCCGGCGGTGAGGTCCCATGAGATTTCCGGTGCGGAGAAGCGGAGCGGGAGGGAATCGTGGACGGCGTGGATGGTGCCGGGGCCGGAGATTGTCAGGACGGAGCTGGCGGGGAGGAGGTCCGGGCCGCAGGGGAGGTTAGTGAATTCGTGGATGCTGCGGAGACGGCGGCCGGTGGCGGAGCGGGAGTAGCCGAAGCCATCGGGGAGGAAGACGCCGAAGGCGTCGGCGGAGAGACCGTTCTGGGTGAGCCGCATGGTCGTGCGGATGACGCGGAGTCCGCCGAGGGTGGTCAGGTCTGTGTCGGTGGTATTGAAGGCGACCTGGCCGAGGCCGCGGAAGAAGACGAGCTGGCCGGATGGGCCGGGTTCGATCCAGACCTCCATGGGGGAACCACCGAAGCGGCGGGAGGTGGCGTCGTTGCCAGCGAGCGTGCCGTTGCCTGCGGGGATGGTCAGGGAGGACTCGAGGACATTGCCGGGGAGATTGGTGCCGCCGGTGGAGGGATCGCCGGAGACGGCGGAGAAGCGGGCGCGGGTGCTGCCGAAGAAGATGTCGCCGGTGAAGGCGAAGAGGCGGGGAGAGGGGGCTGTGACGGGTTTGTTAGAGAAGTCGTCGATGGTGGTTCCGTCGGGGTCTGCGTGGGCGACGGAGACTTTGAGTTGGTAGCCCTGGGTGGGGAGGAGCTCGTTCCAGTCGGCTGGGGAGAAGCGGAGGGTGAAGGGGACGGTGGTGACGGCGGGGAGGCCGCTGACGTGGCTTGGGGCGTCGACGTCGAGGGTGGTGGTGGCGGCGGCGGCGAGGGGGATGGAGGTGCCGGCGGAGTTTTCGAGGGAGAGCGTGAACGTCAGGGGGATGGTGGCGCTGGCGGGATCGGCGTCGGTTTCGTCAAGGCGGATGAGGTCGAGCGAGCCGGAGACGGAGAATTCTTCGTCGCCTGGGTTGGAGCGGACGATGACGGAGCGGTTGAGGTTGATGGATTCGGAGGTGGCGAAGGTGTTGAGTGAGGGGTCGCCGGGGGAATTGCTGAAGGTGATGAAGTGCTGGAGCGGGCCGTTGCTGGAACCGACGTTGGTCCATGTGGTGGCGCTGGTCTGGCGCTGGACGGTGGCGGCGACGCGGTAGAGTTCGTTGCGGTCGAGGGGTTCGGCTGTGGCGAAGCCGAGGCGGAGGGTGACGGTGCCTGAGGCGTTGATGAGGGGGGCGGTTGGGGAGATGAGGGAGGAGACGGGGTTTCCGTCGTCGTCGAGGAGAGGGATGGCGGCACCGGAGGCGGATTTGAGGCTGAAGATGGCGCGGTAGTTTCCGGCGGTGCCGGGTTTACCGGAGGCTTCGCCCTGAATGAGGTGGAAGTTGGTGTCTGGGTCGTCGTCGGAGGCGTGGGCGGCGATGAGGGCACCGGCTGGGTTGCGGGCGCAGACTCCGGAGATGCCGTCGGCGGCGTGGAGGGAGGCGGCGAGCGCGAGGAGCGGGAGGGCGGAGCGGAGGATCATGGGAAGACGGCGGGAGTGGAGAGCTCCCTTGTCTTTTGATTAAGCAAAGCCTTCTGGGGATCACGCGGAGTGGGAGAAAAGTGCGTGGAGGGGGCTTGTGAAAAATTTCACAAATTCAGTTGCCGGGGCAGGGTAGAAATCGAATCTCTTCTGGTGGCGAGTCGGCTGACCGCTGGCCGCTGCTGCAACGTTCGATTTTCTTCCGCACCATGGCCATCACGTAC
>JAIXPK010000497.1 GCA_027486335.1 Verrucomicrobiaceae bacterium
GATGGTGGGCAGGAATGGATTCGAACCATTGAAGGCGTGAGCCAGCAGATTTACAGTCTGCCCCGTTTGGCCACTTCGGTACCTACCCGGAAACGATGAGCGCGTGAGGCGCGTCGTGAGGTGAGTAATGGGGATGGATGGCGGTGATGCAAGTGGATTTCCGCCGGAAGGAGAAAAATCAGCGAATGACTGGGTCGAGCGGGTTGGCTGGGGTACGCGGGCGGGAGGGTGTAGCGGGAGCGGCGGAAGGTTTGGAGGGAGGCGTGGGTGGGGTGGCAGCGGCGATGCGGGCGGTGAGTTCCGGGTTGGCGCTGGCGAGGTCGGCGTAGCGGGTGCCGAGGATTTGATAGCAGATGGCTGCGGCGGCGGGTTTGCCGCGGTTTTCCCATGAGACGGCCTGGTCGAGGAGTGAGCGGAACATGGCCTGGCGGCAGAGCGCGAGGCGGTGGGTGGCCTCGGGGGCTTTTTCGCTTTCGGGGAAGACGGTGAGGAAGTCCTTCAGGGAGTCGATGGCGCGTTCGCGATCGGCGTCGGTGGCGTTGCGGCGGGTGGAGGATTTGAAGTCGATGATGGCGGCCTGGAAGGCGGCGTCGTCGGCGAGGTGGTGCTGAGGGTGGTGAGCGGCGAGCGTGAGGAGTTCGTCGCGTGCTTCGGCTGGGCGGCCGTATTTCTGGAGGAAGCCTGCGAGGCGGTAGGCGGATTCCGGGGTGCCGTCTGCGGTGCGGGCGTTGCGGAGAGCGGCTTGCATCATGCCCATGATTTCCTCGCGGGTGAGGCGCTGGAGGTCGCGTTTTTCGGCGAGGCCGCGTTCGACGCGTTCGAGGGTGGAGAAGAGGAGGGAGGAGACGCGGAGCTGGTTGGAGACGGCGGCGGCGAAGCGGCCGGAGTCTGGGTATTCCTCGACGACGAGCTGCCATGCCTGCCATGCGGCGACGAGGTGGTTGCTGCGTTCGTGGAGACAGCCGATTTCGTAGTTGGCGAGGCCGGCCTGTGGGGTGCGGGCGCACTGACGGCGGAGGGATTCGAATTTGGCTAGTGCTTTATCTGCGTCGCCGCGGGCGGCGGCGGCGAGGCCCTGGTCGAGGAGGCGCTGGGCGGTGACGGCGTCGTCGGTAAAGGGCGAGCCCTTGCGAGGGCCGAAGGGGAGGATGCCTGCTGTGGAGGGTGCGGGGATGGCGAGGGCCGCGGCGGCGAGGGCGAGAGCGAGCCTGAGGGGAGCGGGCATTGAGGAGGAAAGGAGAGGGCGCAAAAAAATCCCGGGGCCTTTGGGAGGCCCCGGGACGTCGCGGGGAGGCCCCGGAGAAAGTTGAGAGGAATCAGGGAAGCGGTGGAGCGGCTGGGGCGGGAGTTCCGAAGAGGTCGGAGGCTCCTCCTGCGGCGGCCGGGGCTGCGACGGCCTGATCCGGGCGGTAGATTTTCTGGAGGACGTCGTCGGCTTTTTTGCCGTAGGTCATGGTGCCGATGCTGACGAAGACGCGCATGCGCTTCCATGGGTTAGGGACCTCGCGTTCCTCGCCTGGGTAGAGGTTCTTGACGTAGCCGCTGTTAGGGCCGCTGGCGTCGAGGTGAGGGACGTTGGGGGTATCTGCGACGGTGTAGTCGAAGCTGATGACTTCGGTGCCGGTGTTGCGGAAGCGGAGCAGGTGGTCTGCGTTGTCCTCATCGATGATGCGATTGAGGACCTGCATGGAGACCGGGTGATTCGGGAACTGGATGCGGGCGCTGCTGACCGTGGCGCAGGAAGCGAGCGCGGCGGCTAGAGAGACAACAAGAAGGTGGCGTATCATCATAAAAAGTCGGAATGGAGATCAGTAGCGCATGCGGAGGCCAGCCATCCATGATTCGGTTTCGAAATTGCTGGCAGGGCCGAAGTCTTCGAGTTCCAGTTTACGGTATTCGCCGTAGATGGAGAAGCGGTCATTGACGTTGTATTCGACGCCTGCGAAGAACTGGCGAGCGAAGACGAATTCGTCCATTTCGAAGACGCTGACGCTGGGTTGTTTGGTGGGGTCCTTGGTGACGGATTCTGTGTTGCGGAACCAGAGTTGAGCGCCGCCGATGCCGTAGCCGAGATAGGGGCGGATGTTGCTGAGATAGGGGCCGATGCGAGCGCGGTAGCGGCGGAGGTCAAGGGTGACGCTGCCGTTGAGCATGAAGAGGACCGCGTTGAGGTCGGTGCGGAAGCTGATGAGACCGTCTGCGGGGATGTCGAGCGGGCCAGGGGCGTAGGGTTCGACGACGGTGGTGGCTGGTGCGCCAGGGAAGGCTGGTGGGATGGTGGTGACGCCGAGCGGGGTTTGGCCGGGGAGAGAGCCGCGGACCTCGCTGTTCATGAAGAAGGCTTCGAATTCGAGACCGAGTTCGAGAGGGAGGCGTTTCTGGCGCCATTGGTAGCCGACTTCGAAGCCTGCGATGGCGTTGCCGCTTTCGTCGCCTGGGGCGTACTGGAAGGTGCGGCCGTCCGGGTAGGTTATGGATAGGCCCATGGACTGGGACTGGGAGCTGCCGCCGAAGAAGCCGACGTAGGGGCCGTATTTTTTCTTTGCTTTAGCGTCGAGGGTTTCCTTGAGATTGGCTTCGTCGGCGAAGGCGACGGAGCAGAGGAGAGCCATGAGGACGGGCAGGGAGAATTTCAGCATATTGAGAGAGGCCGGTCGGCTGGGCGTTGTATAGAGCGGCGCTGAAACTCCCGACAGTGCCGTTTGGAAACGAAATCGTCACACGTGGCGGGTGCCGTTTTCGTTGC
>JAIXPK010000404.1 GCA_027486335.1 Verrucomicrobiaceae bacterium
ATCCTTGAGAACTGGAAAGCCAGACGCCGCCATTTTCCAAGCAGCACCATGGGTAAGGCGTGCGCCTATGCCCTCAATTTGTGGGACGACCTGCTGGTATATCTTGAGGACGGCCGCATTGAGATCGATAACAATGAAGTGGAGAACTCGATCCGGCCGACTGCGGTCGGCAAGAAGAATTGCCTGCGGCTATGCGATTCAGCCTTTGGTACTGGCATGGCCGCTGCCGCGGCCGGGCGTTGGCTCTTCATTGGTGCCGCCGAGGCCGGGGAGCGGAGCGCGATCCTCTTCACGGTGGTGGAAGCCTGCCGACGCTACGGCATCAACCCATTCGAATATCTCCGGGACGTGTTCACCAGAATGCCCGGAATGCGAGCCGCTGAGTATGCGAAGCTGACTCCCAGGGCGTGGGCATCGGAGCGGAAGGTGACCGCAACGCGGATAGCTACCGCGCAAAGCGGAAGCCCCACGCTGCGGCGCTGTGCGTGACTTTCGCCGTGCCCGCCCGATCTGCCGCCGCACCGGCACGAAGACCCGGCCATCCACCTCGAGGTCAAGGATCCGGTCAGATGCATTCATATAGACCATAGCTGTCCCGCTATGGCCTGTATGAAGCGAGCGATGTTCTCAATCCTGGGCGTGACGCTTACCACTGAGCAATGGAGCGACGAGCAGCGCTGGACGCTGCTGCTGACGCGATTGCTGCGTCGACGCCTGGGAGGAAAATGGCTGCCCGGTCTCCCCGCCGAAGCCGCGCAACTGCTCAGCGGATGAAGACAAGCCACGCTGCAGATCCCGCTACCCCCCCTCCGCCAAGCCCCTGACCAACAGTTGCAGGATCGTCGCGCCCATTTTCCTTTTTGGGTTGATTCCACCAGGATGGCGGGCCGGTCGAGAGGCTAACACATCGCATGCATCCCGGCAGTCATGGCGTGAAGATTTCGACGCCGGGCAGTTCATCGCTGTTAACTGGACGTGGCGGAAGCACGTGGAAGCATGCGGCGCGGGCCCGGATCAGCGCATCGAGTCCGGCAGGCTGGTTGTTGGGATCGCCGCCGAAGTTCACTCCTCCCAGCCAGTCGTCGAGCTTGAGCATGCCGATCACGCGCTCCGGCGATTCCTGGAAGCTCACGAAGTTCAGCCCGAGGTCCGGATTTCCCTGCGCATCCGTTCCGTCGTAGAACTCATACCCTTGGCGAAAGACTAGACGCACGGGCGTGGCTCCACGGCCGAGATTGGCGCGATGAATGTGCGAGAATTTCAGCGCTTGGTTTCCAGGCGGGCGCGGTGCCTCGCGGAAGGCTTCGTTCTGACCATCCTCCACATTCCCGCCGGTGGCGAAGGGGCATCCCGCCCGCGGGATGCTCTGGCCGCCGGCAGCGGCGACCAGCGGACATCCACTGAGCTTGTCCCTGCCGACCATGATCTCCTGAGTGGACCGGGGATGGCTGCGCCAGGCGTTAAGATCCACAGCCAGCCTCATGAAGCAGAGGTAGGTGCCTTCCTCGACCCATGAGGCCGCCGATACCTCGCCCTTCTTCTCGATCTGGATCGCCTTCAGCCGTTCGTCCGAGCGCATGTTGGAAGTGCCGTCGAAGAAATCAATCCAGCTTCGCCGGTCTTCCCGCCCGAATCCCGTGTAGCTCGCGACCATGGCGATGATCGCCTCGTCCTCCTCCGTCGCTTGCAGGTGGTCTGCCAGAGCCTTCCACGTCTCCACCAGCGCGCGCCGCACCGCCAGCGCGGAGTTCGCGGTGAAGAGGATGGAGATAGCTGACGAGCCCGGATTCGTCGTGACGGAAGTTTCGTAGTGAATTCCCGCCCCATTCGAAATCGGGCCGCCGCCCGCTGCCAAGGGAAGGAGGAATGGCTTCAGGGCGAGAGGTTTCCGCTCTTTCAACCCCAACCCCTCCAGCTCGAACAATTTCGCGCCATATCCGATCGCGGCGGTCAGCGATTGTGGGTCGACTTGCTGACCGGGCAGGTCCGCCACGAGGCCCGACTTCAGCTCCTGGATCCGCATCCAGACGAATTCGAGGCACGATCGTACCTTCGACCGGTCCGCAGTCCCGACCACGTCGAGGAAAGCAATCGAGAAGTGGGGCTGCGGCGTTTCCCCGCGGCGGAAATGGATGCCCTCTTGGATTCGGTCAGGCATCGGGATTCAGGGTTCCTTGGTGATCTCCTTGTACTCGTCACGCAGTCGTCGCAGGCGCCTGCACACTCCGGCCAGGGCGCACGAGTGGGGGGGTTCCAGGGGTGCCACTTCGTGGAGCTTGAACTCCTCTTCCGTCACCACGCTCGGGTCGCCGATCCGGACCCATGGCCCGACTTCGATCCGCTGGGCGATCTGGAATCCTCCCGTCACCTTCTGGTGATCGTCTCCCACCGTGATCTCATCCAGGAAATGGGGGCTATCGTCCGGCGGCCCGAAGACTAGGCGCTGGTAGAATTTCTTGCCGGAGCCGCGCGAGAAATTGATCCACTCCGCGGGAACTTCCTTGCCAGCGAAGAGGAAGTCCTTGTCCGCAAAGCTCTGGATATACATCCCGAGCGGATCCGCGAATCCCACTGTCTTCCCCTCGAAGGCCTGCGCGGCCGCACCGGTGGCAGCACCGGGATCCGCATGCCTGCAGGCAAGCTGGATCGGCGGGTTCGTTTCGCCGAAGTGGCTCTTGCTGAAGATCTCGTCCTTCGTTGCCGGGATCCAGACCCCGTCCTGCTTCCTCGCGAAGGGGTGGGCACCGTAGAGCACAATGTAGAGCAGGTCATCGAGCCCGTTGATGCCATGGGTCATGAACAAGGCCTCTTGATTGTTCAAGGTGCCGATGGGCTGCGCGGGCACTCCCTTTTCAAGCAGCTTCTCCTTTGCGGCTGCGCCTGAGACCCAAGTCGTGAAGAGCACCTCGCGTTCTTCCGCGGTCAGTTGCTCGGGGGCATCCACACCCGGTCCGTAGAGCTCGCTCCAAGAGACGCTCCGGCCGGTCACTTGATCGGCGGCATGCTTGAGACGAGACGGTGACACGGTGGCCAGCATGACCCAGTACTCGCGCAGCTCCGTGGTGAAGATCACCCTCTTCGGCCGGAGCTTTTTGTCCGCATCCACACTATAGACAATCTTGTATTCGCAGTACTCATTGTGAGTCTCCCGTCGCCCGCGCACCGACAGGGCCGAGTGAACGGGGTGGCCTGCGTCGAGCGCCCAGTCCGAGAGCTTCCGGGCCGTCTCCGGCTCGAAACAAAAATTCGGCTCGGCGGGGTCGGCGGTCCAGCGGACTGAGTCGGCATCTAAACCGCCCGGAATCCCCTGGAAATCGAGCGAGAAGAAGCGGCTGCGAAGGGGATCGAAGTCCCCGTCTTCATACTCGCTTGCGATCACCCGGTTCCAGGCGGAGCGGAGTTCATTGGTATCTAGGTCATCGAGATGCCCGGGCGCTTGATAGCTCGGGATGAAGCTCGGTTGGAACATGGCCACGGGATCTCCGGCGGCTTTCGCCACCTGTGAGATAGCCGGGCTTTTGCTGATTGCGTCTCTGTTTCTGAAGGCCATGGCGGGATGAGGTGTGAGGTGGTATATGTTAGTTCAAGGGGGCTACGCGATGGTGGCTGGGTGGAAGGGAGCGGGGCGCTTGGGCGTCGTGATGGATTCAAGGAAGCGGCCGCCCGAACTGGCGTGGATAAAGCCACGCGCAGAAAACCCGGGCGGGGGTCACTCATCACCTCAATCGCCGAACGTGTGGTAGGGCTTGAAGAGCTTGATCGGGGTGCCGTTGATCCGCGTCAGGGTTCCCCGCCAGGCGTTTTGGTAGAGCTTGGCCAGATCGCTCCGGTCCAGCTCGGTAACTTCGCTCTGCGCACCATAGTTCATGATCGTGAATGGCTGGTGCTCGCCGAAGATCTCGCTCGGCCACTGGGTCTCCTGGTCCGGTGCAAAAAAGTGCCGCAATCCGAAGACGTGGCCGATCTCGTGCGCCAGGGTGTCCACCTGCTCCTTCTCGGACGGCCCGAACATCTTCGGGAATACATGCAGCGTGTGCCGGCCGGAGTCGGGGAAGAAGGCGCGCGCCAGCGTGCATCCCCGTGTGTTGCAGTTGTCGCGCGATTCGATGACGATCTCGAAATCAGGGTTGTCGTCGGATTTCGAAAAGCGGATCGGCACCGCATAGCCCCAGGCGCTGATGGCACTGGCCAGCAATGCCTCCACCGCGGCCGCCAGCGCATCCGGATTCTGGAAGACTTCCAAGGCTGCCGCATTGAAGCGCCACCGCAGCACCTGGTTCTCTGCCCACAGCGGGATGAAGCCATCCGACGAATCGACCACGAGGTCAAAGCGGCTCCGCCTCTGCGCGCGGGAGTCGGTCAGGCAGATCACGCCCTCCTTGAGAACCTGGACCTGGATGTCATCGGCCACGTCGCGGGCGGGGGCTGGCTTCAAGGCGAACAACTCGGCCCTGGTCGGCTGGTTCCGCAGCGTGAGACTGGGCGCGAACCCGGCGAATCCCGCGTGGTCGCCACCCCCCGCGGCTGTGGCCTGAAGGTTGCCCTGACCGCCGAAGCCCAGGGTGAAATCGATCTTGTCCGCCATCTCCGGGAAATCGATCAGCGGGTTGCGGTTGCCCTGCCGCTGATAGATTGCCTGGTTACGGTGCAGCTCATACTCGGAGACGGGATCGTCCTGGTGCCACTTCAGCAGCATGGGCAGGTCGGCCGGCTGCTGCTCTTTGTCCCGGTCGCCGATCATAGTGGGATAGCGCAGCAGGAAGTACAGGTGGGCACGGGCGACCGCGCCTTTCCCGCCTTTCGGTTCGAATCCGCCGTTCGCGCGGACGCCGCAGTCGTCGCCGGGCGTCCCGGGTGCCTCGACGTAGGGCACGTTGTCGCGCCTCGAGTTGCAGCGGCTCTCGCAGGCGAAAAGATGATGCAGGTCGCCTTTCATCGGCGCCTTTTTGGAGAACCACGACTGGGGCACGCTGTGCTCGCAGTTGTAGGGCAGGGTCTTGTCGAGGTCCGCCAGCGCGGCGGCGGACAGGCTGCGTCCGGCCATGGCCTGCCGGGCGAAGTCGACTCGGTAGTCATGGGCAATGTACTCTTCAGGGGATGACGAGACGCCGGAGTAGATGCTGCGGATGGTGCGGTCCGGCTGCAGGTCCACCCACGGATAGAGTTCCACGGCTGGCTTGTAGCCCGGCTGCCGGACATGGGTTTTGCGCAGATTCGCGGAGAGTGCTTCGTAGAGTGCATCAGCGCCTGCCGACCAATCGATGCCGGCGTAGTAGCTGGCGCGATCGCCTTTGTCCAAGTCCGCATCGTAGTACGGTCGATTCTCGTTGGCACGCAGGGCTGCGAAGCCGGCTGAGTTCTGCAGTGAGAGTTCGTCGACCGGGGCGGTGTCATTGAAGGAGGGAAAGTCTTTCATCGGATGGGCTGGGGTTGGGAGATGAAATGGGATTGGATTGGATTCGTGGTGAGAAAAGGGAAGGCGGCCTTCTTGTAGCCTTCAGAAATCGGCGCCTGTCGGAGCCGTCCATTCGAAGGTGGGACAGGCGTGATGAGCGGGATCCTTCGGCAACGGGAGCCTCATCATTTCCAGGGCGATGTCGCGGAGGCGGTGCATGCCGTCCATGGTCGCGGAAAAGAGCACCTCCGGGTTGCCATTGAATGCCTCTTCCAGCTCCTGCAGCATGAGCGAGTAGGTGCGGTTGAAGCGGTGGTTCAGCGCGGTGAGCTCCGGATCGCCCTCGAAGTCGGCAGCGCTACAATCCGTCTTCAGCGGATAGACCGCGGAGTCATCCACGGGGAAGGACTCACCATGGGGTTCACCGGATGGCAGGTCGTCCGGACCATAGTGGCAATGGTGCTTGATCTCCATGAACCGGAAGTAGTGGGCGACCTTGGTGGGCTCGCGGAAGTAGCCGGCACCGAAGGTCTTGACCGTGCCGGAAACGCCTTCGCCCTGGTCCACGATCACATCGAGCGCGGCGAAGGCCGACTTCAGGCTGGTGACCTCGATGATGCCTCCGCCTGCGGACCAGTAGAAATGCGGCGGCACCTGGTGCGCGGGATTCCCGGAGAAGACGAATGCCTCACCCGCCTCCCCGCACAGATCCTCCAGCTCCTGTTTCAGCTTCCGGTAGAACTCGCCGATGGTTGAGCCTTCGACGACCAATTCGTTGGCGAATGCGGCCGGCACCTGGTGCAGATCCTCCGGAAGCTCGATCTGCAGGAAGGTCTCGATCGACTCCGGGGAAAAGGCACCAAGCCGGATGTCGAACATCCGGTCAGCAAACCGCTCGCCCCTGAACTCGAGCTGCAGCGGATAAGACGGGCAGTTCTCCCCGCCGATCCGCGCGCGGCCACCGGTGGCCGTCAGCGCGTTTGCCGCGAGAACTAGGTGCAACATTTCCTCCATGAAGACGCTCTTGATCAGCGAGGCGACCTCGCGATTGCTCTCCGGCTTCAGACTGTAGTAGGCGACCAGATAGGGCGGAATGGTGCTCCACTCCAGCTCAATGGCCTTCTGGAGCATCTCCTGGATGGCGGTCTTCTTTTCCTCGGGGGTAGGCATGATGGATGAAACGATTAGGTCAGGGTTGCGAGCGCCAAGTCGCCGGGAGCGGCAAAGCAGGCGGCTTCCGCGCGGCCTCTGCCCTTGAGGAGATGCGCTCCCAGGCGCAGCGAGAGCGCCGTCAGCGTCAGCGTCGGATTCACCGCGCCAAAGGAGGCAAAGGAGGCATTGGAGCAGACATACAGATTGTCCACGCCATGCACCTTGAGATCCGGAGTCACCACACCCTGGTGGGGCTCCTTGCTCATGCGCGTGGTGCAGGCGGCATGGTCGGCACGCCATGAGACCTGGATCAGGCAGCCATCGTCCCCTCCCATCGCCCTGAAGATCTTCGACACGTGCTTGCCGATTTGCACGAGCCGGTCGTCGAATCCCGTATCCTTGGTGTAGTTCACCACGGTTTCATGCAGGCCAAGGCGATTGATCCGATTGCAGGAGGCGATCTGGTTGCGGGGATCGCTGAAGACTTCGAGCATCCCTTGCCACTGCACCGTCACCCTGCCACGCACCGCTTGCTTGATTTGACCGGTGGTCAGCCCCGCCTGCATCAGCCGGGCGAGATCGGAGTTCCTGCCCTCGTAATTCGGGTTCTCCGATGGATTTACCAGGATGAACTTGCCGGCGGCCTGCTCGTCCGCGCTGTCGAAATGGCGCGAGACGAGTGTCGGGAATCCCATCTCTGGTTGCATCGCCGACGGGTTCTCCGGAAGGGTGGCTTCGAAGAAAAAGTACGGATGCGTAACCAGATTCCGGCCGACCAACGCCCGGTCGTTTCCGATGCCGTCATTCCAAAGGGGGCCCTTCGAGCGCTGCAGCAGCTTCGGTGACTCGAGCGCGCCGGAAGCCACGATGATGGTCTCCGCTTCGATCATCTCTTCCTGGCCGGTTGCCCGGTTGAGGCAACGCAAGCCGCTCGCGCGATCCTTCGCACTCATCAGGATCTCCTGGACGATGATCTCGGTGCGGATCGAGAAGTTCGGGTGGGCTTCCAGGCTGCTCAGGTCATCGAGCGAATTGGCCGCCACGTAGCGGGCTCCGAAGGGACAGTACTTGCACTTGCCGGTCGTCTGGCATGGCGCATGGGAGGAGATCGTCTTTGAGACCCCCTGGCGCGCGATCGGCAGGTGGGAGTAGCGGTAACCCAGTTTTTCCAAGGCCCGTATGGAAAGCTCGTCCTCCATCGTGAAGGGAAACGCGCGGAACGGGTAGTCTTGCGTTCTCGGCGTGGTTTTGTCCGAGGAATCTCCGGACACCCCGATGTAGTGCTCCGCCTCGCAATAGTACGGTTCGAGCTCGCCATAGTCGAATGGCCAGTCGATGCCCCTGCCCGTATTCGTGTGAAGGTGGAAGTCCTCCTCCTTCAGGCGGAAGGACCAGCCTCCCCAGTGCACGGTGCTGCCCCCGTACATCGTGAGCCGCGATTTATCGAGGGGCACCACTGTTCCCCCGATGTTCCGGTTCTCGCCCTCCTGGTCCCGCTCCTGATACGGCAGGTCCCGGTACGCGCGATAGGGCTCCTTGCCTGTGACCAGATAGTCCTGGAAGATCGCGAAGTCGCGCATCTTCATCTTCTTCCCCGCCTCCAGCACCAGGATCGATGCCGTGGGATCCCCGCGCAGGATCTTCCATGTGAGTGCGGCAGCGGCCACGCCGGAGCCTACGATGACGATGTCCGTTTTCATGGCTGGCTGGGGATGCGGTAGGGCGGGGGACCATCGCCGTTCCATCCGGCGATGTAGCCTGGGTAGTTGATGGCACCGGTGAATTCCTTGAAGCCGCCGAGCGAGAGCTGCAGCGAGATGAATTCGTTGGAGACCAGTTGCCGGGCTATTTGGAGCGACGACTGGATCGGCGGGTTGTTCGCTTCCGGATTCGTGAAGAGATGCTCGTAGGCATCGGGGATCTGCGTGTCCTGCTTCAATCTCTCGATCTCCTTCACTGCCTTGCGGTAGTGGTCCAAGTAGGCCGGATTCATCTTGATCCGGTTCGACAGGAAGCGGAGGAAGCGCGTCTTCATCGTTCCGGAATCGGGGACATTTCCCCACCGGTCGCAGATCTTCACGAAGAGCTGCCACAGAAGCTCCACGGTCTCCGGATCGAGCTCACCTTTGGGCGAGGCGAGGGCTTTTCCACACGGGTCGTTTTCGGGCATGGCGATGGGATGGAATGAGATGGGATGGGTTCAGAGGGGGAAGTCCTCGCGCTTGAAATCGAAGTCACCGTTCGCACCGGGTTGCACCGGGAACGCCTTCACCACTGCGTCCATGTTCATCGCACCATAGATGTGGGGATACAGGCCGCCGGTGGCCGGCTCCCATTTGACCTCGGGGCCGAGCTTCGCGAGGGCGACGACCAGCAGGCGGACGCTGGCGAGCTGCTTGTAGTACTTGTTCGCCACCCGGTTCAGTTGATCGAATGGGGAGGCGTGGATGAACTGCTCCGTCGCGAGGCTGGCAGGGGCATGGGAGCCGGACGCGAGCGCCGTCTCGTAGGTCTCCCCGGACACGAGGACATAGATGTAGGCATCCCCGTTTGGCGCGTAGAGCCGCCGGAAGACCGACGTCATCACCGCCTGATCATGTCCCGCATAGAGATGGGTCACCACGAATTTGCCAGTCACCTCGGTGGGTGTGCGCGATTGGGAGACCACCTGGATTTCCGCGACCGCGGTCCAATCCGGACGGACGAGCCAGATCGGCAGCGTGTCGAAGTAGACGCGGCTCCCGGTCTTGCGGAAGTCATAGGTCTGCCCCCGCGCCAGCTCTTTCAGTTCATCAGTGCGGAGGATGGAATTGATCTCAACGTGGAAGCCCATGGTGTTTTTTGGAATGGAGATGCGTGCGGACGTGCGACCGGTCAGACGATGCCGACCGTGTCGAAGGCGTCCCGCACCGCCTGCAGTTTCGCCGGAAGCGAGGGATCATTGCGGAAGAGCGAGTGGTGATAACGCCCGGCCGCAACCCCTGTGCCTTGAGATCGGCAAGGACTCCAGGAGCAAAGCCATACGGCTTGATCGCCGCCAGCGAGTTCCCGGAAAGGACCGCGTCTCCCAATGTTTCGCCCAAGTCGAAAAAAATGACGGAGATCTCACTCATGGTTGCTGTTTCAGTTGAAGGCGGCCTTGTTCACCGTGTCGCCGCCGCGGACTTCCGCATCGGCAACGAATCCCGCTGGCGCTGCCGGTGGTGCCGGACGCAGTTCCGAAGGCATGTCCTTGGCGGGCAGTTTCACGGCAATGAGCGATGGCCCATCGGTATTCGCCAGCGCGCCCGAGAGTGCCTCATCCAGCTCCGCGAGTGTGGTCGCACTTCTTCCCCACGCGCCGAATGCCTTCGCGAGCGACTCGTAGTCCCAATCGGGCAGCTCGTTGAAAAACACCGGGGCCTTGCCGGGCTCGGAGAAGTAGCTGGCGTCGATCAGGAACTGCTCCACGGCATAGAGCTTGTTGTCGCAGACCAGGATAATGGCTGGGATCTTGTACCGCGCCAGGGTGCTCAGCATCTGTGGCAGCATCTGGAAGCCGCCATCGCCCGCGATCGCCACGACCCGCTCGCCCGGTGGCAAGGCGAAGCTCGCCCCGAGCGCCGCTCCGGTGGTGTAGCCGATGGAAAGCCAGACCGTCTGCGCCATGAAGTGGCGCTCGCGGTGGATCGGGATCTCTGCTGAAGGAAAGAGTGCCATGCTGGTATCCACCACCACCAGCATCTCCGGCTGCACGAAGCCGCGCAGGCGCGAGAAGAGGCTGTCCCAACGCAGGTTATCGGCAGGCATGTTGGCGGTCCCGGTGTTGCCCGAGGCAAAGGCTGCCATGCCTTGGGCCGCGACCGCCTGCTCGTCTTCGGCCCGCGTCTGCCGCCATGCCACCAATTCCTCATATCCCGTCGGAGTTTCAAAGCCATCGGCCGGGTCTTTCGCCAATTCCTCGAGCAAGACCGGCAACAAACGCGCGAGTGGCACATTCGGGTAGCGGGCGGAGCCAATCCGGACCGCGCTGCCCGCGGCGAGGATCATTCGGTCAAAATGCTGCCCGATGATCTTCCCGTAGAAATCGCCGAGGATAGTGCCGAAGGCGATGAGCAGATCGGTGCCCTCGACGACATCACGCACCTCGCGCGGCGCAAAGACACTGTCATAGACCCCGATGAATCCCGGGGTGTACTCGGGGATCAGCCCCTTGCCCATGAGCGTGGTCGTGTAAGGCAGTTTTGTGGTCTCCACGAGCTGGCGGAAATGCGCTTCGCACCGGATCCGCTGGACTCCCTCGCCACCCCACAGCACCGGCTTCTTCGCGGCGCGCAGTCGTTCGACGATCGCCCGCGCGGCGGCGAGCGTGGCGATTTCCTGATCCTCCTGCTGCCGCTTGCTGGGAGGATACGCCTGCAGGGGGACATCGGGATCGGCGGGTGCCGCGCAGCGCTCCGTCCAGACCCCGTCCGCGACTTCGAGATACACAGGCCGGCCTTCGGTGATCATCGTCCGGATCACGCGGTCGATCGCCGCCGGTGCCTCTTCCCCCCGAGTGATCACCGCGGTGGCGACCGTCACAGGACGCAGCAGCGCCTCATCCGTCCGTTGCTCATCGATCGCATGCGCGAAGAGCACGCCCTGCGAAATCATCTGGTCGACCTTCTTCTTGTTCGCGCTCCCGTTGATCATGAGCACGGGGCAAAACTCCACATAAGAGCCGGCCATCGCATTGTAGGCACTCAGCGAGCCGACCCCCAGCGTGACACAGAGCACGCCGATGCCATGCAGGCGTGAGTAGGCATCGGCGGCATAGCCTGCCTCCATCTCATTGGTCGTGCTCACGCACAGCAGGTCGCCGCTGCCTTGGGCCGCGCGCAAAAAATCCGAGGTGTAGTTCCCGGGTACTTGGAAGAGATGCTTGATACCCAACGCCCGCAAGCGGGTCACGATGTAGTCGGAGACAGTGGTTTCCATGGGAGCAAAAGGGACTATTTGAGATTCAACCAATCCGGCGCGGGGACCCGCAGCTCCTTCTGGAGGAGGTCCTCCGTCGTCTCCAATGCGCCTTCCACCCAACCCTGCTGGCGGGACCAAGCCTCACCGCAGATGTAGAGCGCCTTGTCAGGGTCCGGCTGCCTCATGCGCCGCTCGATCGCGGCAGCATTCACGCCGATTTTCCAGAAGTGCCAGCCGCCGCCAAAGGGCTCCTGCATCCAATTCTGCGAGACGACACAGTAGGGCCGCGGCACTGACTCCGGCGAACTCGCGGGAAGTTCCGGCAAGGCGTGAAGCTCGCGCAATTGGGCATGCAGTTGTTCCACCAGTGCAGTGGAAGCCGACAGGTTCTGGAGATTGTCCGGGATGGGCACACCCGGCGGGCAAACTCCCGGACTCGGAGAATACCGCGGCGCTTGGCGGGCCAGCCCCGACCAGAATTCCACCGATGCACCATCGCTGTAGCTCGCCATCAGGCAGGACGGCATACCTATAACTTCTTCTTTCCCGGTTTTTTCACTTTTGATCGTTTTCTCCACTGTATTCCAGTAGTAGCATTGCCGGATCGGGAGATCGGTCACCGAGCGGCCGGCCTCGACGTCGCGCATCTCCTTCCACCATGGCCGTCGGTAGGCCGCGAAGATCTTGAAGGCAGGCTGCGGCAGCACGGACTCCAAGTTGCTCTCGAAACCTGCGATCTTGAACGGAACGCTCTCCGGATGCAGCAGCTCGATGGCCCGCCGCGGCATGGCGAGGATCACATGCCGCGCACGACAAATCTTCTCCTGCGCCACCTGGCGATAGCGATAGTTGGCCGATGGCGCACCGGTGTCAAAGGTCAAGGTGAACTCGCCATCCGTCCTCTCATCCAGGCGATGCAGACGGTGCTGGGAATGAATTGTGCCGCCCGCCTTCACGAAGCGTTTGGCGAGCTGGAGTGGCAGCGATTGGAAGCCCGCCTTGAGTGCCAGGTATATCGCATCCGGTGCGAAATCCGCCAACAGGAAGGGGATCGCCTCGGCCGCGCTCCAATTGTGGACAAGCGTATCGTAGCCGCCTGCTTCACGCAGGAACTGGTACGACTCAAGACTCATCTCGTCCAACAGCAGGTTCCAGAATCCGACGTCGCGGAGTTTCTCTGCTTCCTGCACATGGCGCAGGGCGACCTCGATCAAAAGGCTGCCCGGGGTGCGTCCGCGCTCGGTGCGGTCGAGCCGGTACGGAGGCTCGAAGTCGAGGTTGCCAAGATCGCTCGCCCGGAAGTGCTTGCCTCGGAGATAGGCCAGGGTGGAATTATTGGGGTCGGCCACCGGCAGGTCTTTGTACTCCAGCCCGAGATGCTTCACGAGCTGGAAGACCCGCTGGTGGCTCTCCAAGAAGCGCATGCCGCCAAGTTCTGCCGGGGTATCCTCTTGGCCGGGCAACTGGACCGACATCAGCCGCCCGCCCAATCGCTGGCTGACCTCAAAGACACCGACAGTCAGGGGTTTGCCGTTTCCATTCACCCGGTCTGCGAAGACCGATCCCTCCAGCGCACTTTCCAGCAAACGCCAGCCCGCATAAATCCCGGAGACACCGCCTCCAACAATCGCGACATCAAACTGATCCGTAATCATGGCCGAAGGGCGGTCGGGAGCTTGCTGTCAGAAATGTAACCGGGTGCGAACAAGCACGAATGAGTAGAAGTAGATATCGACATTTCGCGCGCTTGACGGTCTAAACGCATTCGGTGCCATTGAAGTCGACTTCGAACGGAAAGCAGCCACGCCACTGCACCTGAATCACATCCTGAAACTAAATAGCTGTTTGCTGGTGGCGTCATTGGCGGGTTCCGTGCCGGAGTGGGAGGCGAAGAAGAGGAGGATTGCGGAGGCGCTCGGGGCGCTGAAATTTCTTATGTCGTTTTTGAAAAGTGCAATTCGGGGGAAGCTTGGAACATTTCGAAACCGCTAAACATTTTTATACTGGCCTGCCACTCGACTTGCCAAGAAGAATCTGGAGGAACTTTGCACTTTTTTGTCAAAACGGTGCTCGGCGTTCCAAGCTATCTGCACGCTGCTGCCTTCTTTTGCAGCGTTCGCATCCGGGCAGACTGTGAGAAGATAGGTCGATTGGGCACACAATCTGACTCGACGCTTTTCCTTCCGGAACGCCAAACTACTTAACAGGAAATCCGTGATTGCTATCAAGTGCGGGAGGGTCTATCTTGCCGGGCGCTCTATACACATTTACTAGCATCAGTAATTGGGCCCTGCAATTGTGCGGTGTAATTGATTAGCGAGCCACAGCCGCCGACATGGGCATGCCCTGGATGAGATCGGCGAGGGCCATGGCGACCGTGTGCCCCGCAGGGAAAGTGTCGCGGTCATGCTTTTCATCGCCCCGCAGGTCCGGGCACCACGTTCGTACTTCGAGCAATGCGATACCTTCATGGCAATCACCGCTCCACGCAGCCTTTGCTCCGCACGGTTGTTCGTGGGATCGATCTGAAGATGCTCAAGGAACAACAGCACCCGGCCCCGGTCATTTTGCCTCCCGATTCCATCCAGCAGGCGCTGATGGTCAGTGTCTTTCAGCCGCCGATCTCGCAGTTGATGATCGAGCCGCTTACGGATCCTTGCTCCCTGTTCCCGGTAAGCCTCCAGCCCCCAGATTCCGTCCCTGTACCCCAGCCAGACTTTGATGGATTCCCGCAGAGTCGCCTTCAGTTCACGGGTAGTTGCCAGCGCCCGTCCGCTCCGTGTTTCTTCCACCGTACAGAGGTTCTCGTCCGGGACTTTGCTCAGAGGCAGTCCGAGATGACAGTCCGGGACAAGCGCCAGCGCGATGACATTGCGGCTTGTGCGGTGCGCGGTCGCTCCGTGCTGATCGGCTGCAAGGCCGTTTTGGCGACCCCGCCCCGTCCAATTGCAGACGTGGCAACGGCTGTGCTCCAAACGGAAACGCTGGATGCTGCGGACGGGTTGCGGCAGCGTGTCCTCCACGGAGGCGGTTTGTTCCACCGCCGCCCGCGAAGCCCCGCATCGCGGACGAACCTGCGAATAAAGCGGGACGTGGATATCGTCCACCCTATCCGCCGGACCCGGTACCGGCATGGCTCGCCTTTCAAACCGCCCTTCGCCCGCCCGGCGTCCGGGCTTTCTCGGAGCCGGGTTTGGTTTGCCCTTGGAGAATGGAGCTATCGACCGCTTCGAAGCGCACAACTGTTCCTTCAGACGGGCATTTTCCGCCTCACGCGTCTCCACCCGCTGCAACAACTGCTTCACAAGCGACACCAGTTGCGCGACGGAGCAGGATTCCACGTTGTTGAGATAATCGGCCATCAGAAATCCAGAATGTTTAAGAATTCCGAGATATCTTTCAGCCGCTAATAAATTACAACTTTTTTCAAACCGACTCATGCAGGTGCCTCTTTAGGGTTGCATTGCCACTCTTGAACGGAGTATCGCAAAATCTACTGAAACTGAAGATCGGAAACCAACCACTATGATCAAACTGACGCTCTTTGACTTGGGTGAAACGCTCGTTCACGAAAACATGCCTATCCCTCACGCCGTTGATACGTTGGAGTTGATATCGGCTTTCACTACCCAAGACGGTGCAAAACTTGAACTGGGGATCATTTCCAATTTCGGCAATCCTGAGGACATTGAATCGGAGGAGGAAATCCAAAATTTCGAAACCGAGTTCGCGTCGATCTTGAAGAATGCCGGAATCGAAAACTTTTTTCAACCCTTTGCGAGCCGCGTCACGATCTCCGCCCGCGCCAAGGCGCTCAAACCGGACCGCGCCATTTTCGCGGCGGCAGCGGCTCGTTCGGGCGTAGAGCTTTCGGAGTGCTTGTTTATCACCGAGGATCGGGATCATCTGGAGAAGGCTAGGACACTTGGCATGTCCATTCTGGGATTTGGCAATATGCAGTCTGATCTGCCAGAGTTTTCCGACTGGCAGGACGCGCCCGCGCAGATCGCGAAGATTGTCACGCCGGACCACGATCAGAACTTCGAGAAGGTCCTTACGTTGCGGTTGAAGCAGCAAAAGGGCATTGGCAACTTCAAGTGCCTTACCAAAGGAAACGCAGGCTTCCGCGGACAAGGAACGCAATTGCTCCAGCTGGTGCGGCCTGAATTGGGGGAGCTGAGTGGCGCATTTATTGAAATGCCAGTCCAAGTTTCTGTTCACTGCGACGCCGATGGAAGAATCACTTCTACCGAAGTCGATGAGCCAGCGAATGAGGACATTAATGAAGCTTTCTCCTTTGTCCAAAACCTCGCGCGCAGAGGACAACTGAATACGTGCGGAGCGGCTACTAAGCCTGGAGAGACGCATGCAATAGAAACTGACGCGAACGGACGTCGAATCATCGTTCGGCAGCGCTACTATAATCAATAGACGCATTCGCATTGTTAAATTCCGCTGCACGCAAATCTAATCCGAGATAACATTTTCTCTCCCCGAATCTCGCAAACCTCATGGGTAACATTTGGCGATAGCCGGGAACGAGTTTTGGCAGTTCCGGCCACGGCGCTCTTTGGAGACTCGGAAGCGGAAGATTCAAAGTTGATGCGACCGTTTTTAATGAGCGACTCCACATACGATTCCACATCTCGAATGGTAACGTCGGCATTCGACACATGCCCCATGATCGCGAGGGAATTGTGTGTTTGGCCCACAAGCGCTGTTTGAGCTGCCATAGCAACAACCCCCTTCAGCTTCTTGTGAATATGTCCGAGTGGAACCGCGCGTTGATGGACTGCCTTCTGAAATGCGTTTCCAGCAATTTCGACAGAGGATAACACCAGCTTGCCTGAAGGTGCTCCGATCACTTTGAGCAGTTGACGTTTGGCTGCGCCCCCCATTACGGGCAAATTGGCGGAACCACGCGCTGAGTGCTTCGGCGCTGCAGCGAGCCTCAACTGAGGCGCAAGAGCAGCGCTCGCACCAAGTGCAACGCTATGTCCCTGAAATGCCTCCTGAATCGCGCTTCGATTCGCCGCATTGTTCTCCTGCTCGTCGATTAAAACCATTAAGCGTCCCACCTCTCGGAAATACTGTGATCGTTGGGGAGCCTGCTGCACCGCCTTCACAAGCAACGCTCCCGCAGTCTGGGTTGCCCTCAATAGATTGCCTTCAGACTGGGAACTCATTCCGTTGAAAATATTGAGGATCGTGTCGTAGAAACAGCCGCTAAAAACTTGGCCGAAACTATGTTCTTCATAAATTAATTCGCCTAGACCTCCATTTGTGTTGATGGAACCTTCCGGCCCCCATTGAAAATCGTTTCGAGCACGGCGAGGAGCACCAGCATTGTGTCTAGGGAAGGCTTTCAAAATCCCCTTAGCCAATTCCTCAGCCGTTGATTCTACAAAGTTGGTCGATGTAACAGACGACAAGATTGCCTGACGAGATCTCTTGTCATGAAGGGCCGTGACGATGGCAATACAGTCACCAAAGGCTTCGTGGAATGAATTGACTTCAAACCGGAATGACGTCCAGAAGTCCGGTCGAATAGCGTCAAGCAGGGCATGGCCCACCTCGTGTGCGACCACGTCAGTGCTCGCGCCCGAGAAGTAGGTGTGTGCGCCCACCTTTTGGTGGAAAAAGCTGATTCGCTCTGGTTGTCCGTTCCGGATACGGTCGTAATAGGCATTCAAATCTTCACCTTCATCCGGAAGTACACTCAAAATTCCGTCGTCCTGCCACGAAGTGAATGGGCCGTGAATGGCTTCCCAAGCTTCGGCGGCGGCCAGCACAGCTTCGCGGCACTGCCAGTAGAGGAACTCAGGGGTGCCTTCGTTGTACTGCGCCTCTGGGAAGGGTCCGGCGATATCATAGCGTGCGCGGTTTGCAGGACGATCTGGCCTTGGCGAAATTACACGCCTCGGAAGGGCGGCACTCGCTCCTGGGTCATTAGGAATATAGTTGATGGGCATATTGGATCTAGTTTCGTTTTTCTGTTTTCGTTCCGATCGAACAATCACCCAGACGGAGGACTTGACGAGAAAAGGAACTATTTATTGGCCCGAAGCTTCGTGAGGGTCTCCATTGGTGTAGTATGGAGGACTGATTTTGCCGAGGCATCGGATTTCGGCTGTTTGGCGGCGAGTGATGTGGATTTAGTAAGGAGACTTTTGGCGACTTCGTTTGTCATCCAGCGTGAGCCGCCAAAGCCGATGACCAAGGCACCGGAAAGAGCCGCTACTGTAACGGAGGCATTTCCATTGATAACCACACCTGCATTGGCACCGTATAGGGCCCCACGAGGCAACGGCCGCGATCCCTCCGATGATCATCGTGGCGAGGAGACCGGGCATCAGGACATCCACTGGAGGCCCCTGATCCTTCTTTGGGAAGAGGAATGTGTTCCCGCTATAAAGTGCATTGGCCAGTCCTCCAACGAGTCCGACTCCGAAGACAATGAGTGCGATGTGGTAGGCTTTCATGATTCGTATTTGCTTTTGAGGGGCGGGCAGCGCATGATTTCACCCTCTGAAAAGAGCGATTCTCGAGAACGGAATTTTGCGTGGCGTCGGTTTTTGACTTTTCTGGGGTGATGGAAATGGACTTCGTCGGTCCGCTCTAATCAACTCGGGTCGTTTTCCAACGGGCTGCTCTGAATCCGAAAAGGATCTGTTGTAAGTTTGGACTGTGAGATTTGCGCCTATTTAACAAGGTGCTCGACAGGTTTAATAGGGTCTCATGAAAACTCCAACATAAATTTTGCGGAATCTTTCTGTGATTCGTAAGGGGACGATCGGAGTGAGGGGGTTCGGGAGTTATTGGCTCAGCTTGTGACGGTTTCGTTTCCGCATTTTGCGTCTGGTTTGAGGCGATAACTGATCGTGGTAGTCAGTTCAGAATATGATGGGGAGTCGAGTCCGCCGGAAGCGTCAGTGAGATGCTATACGCACTTGCGTGTGGTTTCCGTGGAATAGCAGGTCGAATCGGTGACGCTCCGGACCCTGAACCATGGAAAGGCTTCGGGTGAATGCCGGTGGAACGCCTTGGCGTGGTCCGGGTGCGAGGGAGGCAGTCCGTTGCGGACAGGGGTGAGGCTCAGATGTCGCTGAGGTCGAGGCCGGTGAGGTTTAGGGTGGTGGGGGTGGTGGCTTTGATGGTGGCTAGGGTTTCGGCGAAGAGGGTGGTGTCGTTGTCGAAGGTGCCGTGGCGGGGGGTGATGCTGGCGCGGCCGTTGGGGATGGCGGTTTTGGTGTCGTAGTATTTGACGTGGATGGCGGCGGCTTTGACGGCGTTGCGCCATGTGGTGACAGGTGGGAAGAGATGGTCTGCGAAGACTTTGGCGGGATCGAAGGCGGGATTCCATGCGGCTTCCATGCCGAGGATGGGGGTTTTGTGTCGGGCTTCGAGGGCGCGGCAGATGAGGTAGACGAGGGATTTCTGATAGGGACCGACGGTATCTGCGAGTTCGGTCTGATGGTTGAGATTATGGACCTTGAACTTGCAGGAGGCGGGATCGAGGAGACCGCCTTTTTTCAATTGGGGAACGTAGGTTTGGTTGGCGAAGTCGACGGTGCAGGCGGGGGCGTAGAGGTTGACGCTGCCGACCTTGTTTTTGAGCAGCGGCAGGAGATGGCCGAGGAGGATGGAACCGGCGCTGTGACCGATGAGATGGAGTTCGAGGGATTGACCGGACTTTTTGAGTTCGGCGGCGGCGTTCTGGAGGGCGGTGGCGGTTAGTGCCAAGGCTCCCAGAGGATCCCCTGCCCCGGCGGCGTTGGTTTTCATTTCCGTCCAAAGGGCGCGGACGAGGAATTCGGAACAGAAGAGTTCGATGGTGCGGTCGGTGGCCTCGATGGCGGCGTTGCGGAGGCGCTCGGCGGCGTCTTTGAGGACGTCGAAGATACCGCCCGAGGGTCCGGGGCCGCCGGGAATAAAGCGACCGGCGGCATCGCGCAGCATGTTGGTGACGGATTCGGCGGCGCCGGTTTTCCATGTGAAGAAGATGGGAAGGACCCCGTTCTTTTCGAACCATGGTCCCATGATGCTGATGCGTTTGCGCGAGGCATCCTCACTGTTGAGACCGCCGTGGGCGTAGAGGGCGACCTTGACGGTGTTGGTTCCGGTGTTGGTTCCGGTTGTCGGGAGTTGTTTAGACCATGCGATGATTTCATCGAAGGCGACGGCAGTGACGGCTTCGGCACCGCTGCCGTGTTCGACGGCGCGGCGCTCGGCGGAGCCATTGTTGCCGATGACGATGCTGCGGTAGTTGACCTTGCGTTCGGACCATGGGGCGGTTGCGGTCTCGGATGGGGTTGCGCCATTGGCCATGGTGAGGGCCTGAGCGGCGCGGTTTTGTCCTGCGAGGAGGAGACCGCGGCCGGCGTTGAAGCTGTCGAAACTATTGGAGGCGCGGGGTCGGGCGGCACCCATGACGGCGACCCATGAATCGCTCCCGAAGCGCAGCCATTCGTTGTAGGTTAGGATGGCGAAACCTTTGAGGCCCCAACTGTCACCCCATGAATTCTGGACGATGAACCCGACGGGCGTGTAGCCGACGATGGCAAAGGCGTGGAGGCCGCTGGGGACGGTGGCGCGGTGATCGTAGGGAATGACCGGCAGGTCTGTGGATCTGGCGGGTGCGGAGACGTTCCAGCCATCGTGGACCTCAGCGGAGACGTAGATGGCACCGACCTCGTGAATGGCGGACTGGAGATCGGCGACGTGGTTTTTGTCGATGCGGTAGTAGGCACCGAGGGGCAACTGCGGGGATTCGTCCGCCCATTGGGTGCCAGTGGGACTGGCGTTGGGATTTTTCGGAAGGTGGGGCCATGCCTTCTCCGAGCAGACCCCGTGTTTGTGCCAGCCCTTCATGGCGCCGCGGCAACTGGAGCCATCGTAGTCTTCGCCGGACCATTCGTCGTAGACGCGGGCGAGCCGGTAGAGCATGGCCGGGCTGACTGTGGCGTAAGGGAAGCGGCGCTTATTGAGCTTCTGTTCTCTGAAGATGAGATGGTTGATGACCGCGGCGAGGCCGAAGCCGGTGCAGGCACCGTCCGGTCCCTGATTGCGGACGAGTTTTGATTTCGCGTATTCCTTGATCCACGAAGTCAGGGTGGCGGGTGGCGGAAAGGCTTCCGGAATATTAGCTAGTTTCGGCTGATAGGGTCGGTCGCGGAGGTCGAGACGGTCGGGTCGTGCGTTGAGGCGGACGGCGGCTTTGTCCGTGGATGGCTTGGCGGTGCCCCCTGCCCTGTTTGCTGGCGGTTTCTTTTTCGCGCCGCGTTTGGGAGTGGCCGCGAGAGAGCGAGAGAAGACGATGTCCGGCATGGCAGTTCTGAAGTGGCGAGTTGCTGGCGTGCCGGTTGGTGGCGCTGGCGGGTGTTAGTTCGTGTAGGCGGTGAAGAGGATGTGGCCGCTGAGGGTGTATTCGATGTCGATGGAGACGGCGCCGACGCAGTGGTCTTTGTTCCAGCTGGGGAAGTTGTGATTGAAGAGGGAGCCGATGGCTGGGATGTCGGTCGGGTTAGGGATGGTGGCGTTGACTGGGCCGGTCCATTCGTTGTCCCAGACGCCGCAGTGCCAGTTCCAGCAGGGGTGATCGAGACGCCAGTTGCGGTAGGTCTGGCCGCGGCGGAGGACGATGCAGCGGCCGGGGTCGCCGGATGGTTTGCCGGTGGTGGGGTCGGTGGCGAACTGGCGGGCGAAGACGACGATGAACTGCTGGGTGGCGCAGGTTCCCGTGGCGGTGTCGTTGGAGTCGGGGTTCTGGCGTGGGGGGGTGCAGACTGGGCGTGGGGCGCAGGAAGGCGGGGCCGAGTGGGAGAGACGGCGGAAGTTCTGATGGATGAGAGCACCTTGGGCGCGGTCGGACGGGCCGAACCATGAGACGGGGGTCTGGAGATTGCGGTTTTGGGGTGCGTTGGGGATGGACATGAGGGAGCGGGCGAAGGATCGGCTGACCAGCTGATGGCAGGCCGATCCGAAGCGTTGGAAGGCGGAGCGGAAGAGGCTTCCGGGGCGGGCGAGGGATGGCTGGCGAGTGGACGTGGGCATGGCGTGGCGGTTTCTAAGAAGGCTATACCGTCCCGGTTTCCGAGTGTGACGGCCGCCGGGCCATTTTCTAAAAATTTCCCAATTGGGGGGATTGCGCTGGGGGTTGCGGGCACAAAAAAGCTCCCGGTCGGGCGGAGGCCCAACCGGGAGCGGAGGAGGTCAGAGGTGGGATCAGTAGCTGCTGCTGCTGGACGTGCGGGGCCAGTTGACGTTGCTGCTGGAGGAGACCATGGCGCTGGTAGTGGCCTTGGCGGTGGTGTTGATGTCGCTGACGACCTGTTCGAGGGCGGCGACGACGGAGGGTCCAGCGGCTGCGAAGGTGTGGGTGCGGAGGGGTTCGAGGGCGTCGAGGATGAGCCTGCCGATGCCGGTTTCGGTGTTGCCGCCGGCTTCATCGAACCTGCGGAGGGCTTCTTCGACCTCGGTTCCGGCGGCGCGGTAGCGGTCGCGGGCTTCGGTGAGTCTGGCGAAGGCTGCTTGGAGGCCCGGGTCGGCCTTGACGACGGCGTCGACGCCCGGGGAGTTGAGATAGGCGTCGAGTGCTCCGAGGATTTTGTAGTAGTGTTCGTTCATGTGTGGGTGTTAGGGTGGTTTTTTGTTTGCCCGGAGGGCGGATGGTGGACAGGGTTACGGAAATGGTGAAGCAGTTGTATTTTTTCGGGTGGCCGTCACGGGTGGGCGGAGCGGGAACGAAGCTGGCGCATCTGCTGGATCTGCTGGCGGGTGATGGTTATGGGATCACGGTGGTGCCGACGCATGCGGATCCGGCGGTTGGGTTGGAGTGGGTGGGATGGATGGAGACGAGGGGGATTGGGGTGAGCCGGTTTGAGGAATTGCCGGTGGAGCTGGAGGGATGGGGCGTGGCGTTGTGCAACGGGGAGATGCTGGTGAACGGTTGGATCAAGACGTTGCGGGAGCGGGGGTTGAAGATGGCGTGGTCGAGCGAGATGATGTGGCACGCGCCGGGCGAGCTTGGGTTGGTGATGCTTGGGTGGGTGGACACGGTGTTGTATGTGTCGGTGGCGCAGCGGCTGGTGCTGGAGCCCGGGTATCTGGGGGCGCTGCGGATGGAGGATTCGCGCAAGTGCAGCGTGGAGGGGGCGGTGGACGAGCCGTGGGGGATGCTGACGGCGGCGGGTCGGCGCGGGATCCGCTGGGTGATGACGGGGAATTACATCAATCCGGCGTTCTTTCCGTTCCGGGAACGGGAGGTTAGGGAAGATGGCGAGCTGGTGGTGGGTCGGGTATCGCGGCCGGACCCTCACAAGTTTCCGGAGGATTTTCCGGAGAGCTGGACGGGACTGGGATTGCGGCGGGCGCGGTTCCGGGTGCTGGGGTGGAGCGAGCAACTGGATGGGATCTGGCCGCGGGAGCGGTTTGATGGCCGATGGGAATTGCTGGCGGCCGGGAGTGTGGAGGTGGCGGAGTTTCTGCAGGGTGTGGATCTGCTGGTGTACGACGTGCATCCGGGGCTTTCGGAGAGCTGGGGACGCGCGGTGGTGGAGGCGATGCTGTGCGGGGTGATTCCGCTGGTTCCGGCGGATCGGCGGCATCATCTGCATCTGCTGGTGCCGCATGGGACGGCTGGGTTTCACTGTGCGAGCCGCGAGGAATTCGGGCATTATGCGCGGCTGCTGGAAGAGGATAGGGAGATGCGGGTGCGGATGGCGCGGGAAGCGCGGCGGCATGCGGAGGAAGTGCTGTGCTGTGCGGAGGAACACCTTGAGCAATGGCGGACGGTGTTCGCCGGGTGACGCCGTCATGGGGTGACCGGCTCTGCGGATTGGGCGAGCTTGGAGAGGCGCTGGTGGGCTTCGAGTTCCGGTTTGGCGGAGGGCGGGTTGCCGGGCGGGAAAAGGGCCTTGAGGGCGGCCGTGGCGAGGTTGCCGGCGAGACCGGCGCGGCCGGCGGAAGCGAGGGCTTCGGCGGCGGTGGCTGACATGCCTGACCATGCTGCGCGCCAAAGGTCGTCGGGGGCGGGCTGGAGACTGGCGACCGAGGTGGAGAGCCTGGTGGCGCGGCGGAGCGAATCCGCTAGTGCATCCGGCTGATTGTCTTTCGCGAGGAGACGGTGGTAGCGGGAGAAGGCGCTGGCTCCTGCCTGGCCGAGGAGACCGATGCGCTTGCCTTCGGCGATGACGTCGGCTCGGGTATCGACGACGGTGGCGGCAGCGGCGAGGGCGCCTTTGAGGTTGCCGCGGGTGTTGAGGAGATCGGAGCGCGTGCTGACGAGCGAGGCTTCGGCGAGACGGTGGATGGGATCGGTTTTGGAAGCCAACTGGCGGCGGAGTTTTTCGAGTGCGGCGTCGGCTTTGGCGGGCTGCTGGTTGGATTCGTAGAGTTTGATGAAGACGCGGGCGATTTCGACGGTGCTGAGGAGGGCATCTTCGTTAGAGGAGACCTCCGGGTTGCGGGCGAGAGCGAGGAGGTCGTCGAGGCATGGTTCCATGAGAGGCTCGATGGAGGACCATGGGATGGGCGATGGACCGGAGGAGGAAGGACTGGCGGCGATGGCGATGGCATCGACGGCGTGGGCGGCGTCGCGGAGCCATCCGGTGATGGCTGGGTCTGCGGCGAGGATATTGCGGTAGAGGCCTTCGACTTCGACGAGCGTGTTCCATTCGTCGGTGAACTTCTGATTGTCGCGCAGGAGGGCGGCGCGGGTCTGGAGACTACGGACGAGGTCGTAGCGGGCGAGGAAGTCGCCGGGGTTGTCCTGGACGTAGCGCCGGAGGAGGTCCTGGGATTCGTCGAGGGCGGCGGCGGCGGCGGGGGATTTGTCAGAGCCGGCGGCTATGAGGGCAGTGCTGAGACGCTGGAGAGAGGTACCGACGTTGGTCATCTGGTCGGGGTCAGGACCGTCGAGGGCGGGTCTGGATTTGATGGTGTCGAGGGCGCGCTGCCCGGCGGCGAGGGCGGAGGAGATGGCTGCGTCGAAGTCCGGGCCGGAGCCGGCTGCTTCTGCGGTTACGAGGTAGGCTTCGAGTTCGAGGTGGGCGGTTTCGGTGGTGACGCCGGCGAGGTCGCGCTGGAGGATGGGAGAGAGGGAGGAATCTTTGGCGGCGGCGGCGAGGGCGAGATTGGCGTTCTTGAGGAGAAGGAGCCAATCGGCGGGCGGTTTGCGGGTGCGCTGGAGGATTTCGGCCTGTTGGACGAGCAGACTGGCTCTGGTGATGTCGGCATCGGTGCCGGCTGGCAGGAGGGCGAGGGCCTTCTGATAGGCGGCGTCGGCCTCGGGCCATGATTCGCGGCGCTGGAAGAGACGGCCGGTGAGGAGGAGGGCGCGGGCTTCGAGGAGTGAGGCGTCCGGGGCGTTGAGCGTTTTGAGACGGCGGGCGAGGTCGGCGGCGGAATTGGCGCGGGTGAGAGCGGCGTCGAAGGCGGCGGCGTCTGGAGGGGCGGAGGGATCTCCACCGGCGGGGCTCATTTCGGCCCAGCGGAGGAGGAAGGCGATGCGGACGCGGAGACTGTAGGGGTCTGAGAAATCGACTGGTTCGCTATCAAAGCGGGCACCGATGCTGGCGTAGAGGTCGTTGACGATGGGCTGGCGGCCGGCGGCGCGGAGACGGTCGGTGAATTCGCCGAGGAGGAAACTACTGACGCCGTCGGAGAAGGCGCGGGAGTTTCTGGCCTTGGCTTCGCCGCTGCGGGCGCGGGCAAGGGCCATGGAGAGGAGGGCGACGCCGGTGATGAGCGTGACGACGAGCGTGGCGGCGAGGGAGGCTGGGAGCGGGTTGCGGCGGCTCCATGAGACGAGCCGTTCGAGCTGGCCGACTGGCCGTGCGGTGATGGGGCGGCCGTCGAGCCATGCCTGGAGGTCGTCGCGGAGGGCACCGGCGCTGTGGTAGCGAGATCCCGGGGACCTTGCGAGACACTTCATGCAGATCAGTTCGAGATCGCGCGGCGGGCGTTTTTCCTTGCTGAGGAAAGAGGAAGGCGGGAGGACGTCAGAGTCGTTGATGAGCCTGATGACCTCGTTAGGGGTTTCGGCGACGTAGGGAGGGCGGCCGGTGAGGAGTTGGTAGAGGATGGCACCGAGGCCGTAGAGGTCGCTGGCGGTGGTGGCGGCGCGGGCGTCAGAGGCGGCGACCTCGGGGGCGAGGTAATTAGGGGAGCCCATCATGGTGGACGCCGCGGTGACGGTGGTGTCGGAACCGGCGATGCGTGCGAGGCCGAAGTCGCCGATGACTGGGGAGCCGTCGTGATCGAAGAGGATGTTGGAGGGTTTGAGGTCGCGGTGGATGATCCCGTGCTGGTGGGCGTAATCGATGGCGTCGGCGAGGACGTGGAGGAGCGCGGCGACATCGCGGGGCGGCATGAGGTTGCCGGTTGGGTTGAGGCGATCGGCGAGGGAACCGCCGGTGGCGACGCGGGTGGTGAAGAAGGGTTGGCCGTTGTGTTCGCCGAAGTCGTAGAGCGGGAGGATGTGAGGGTGCTGGAGGGTGCCGAGGGCCTGGGCTTCGATGAGGAAGCGGGTGCGTGCGTCCTTGCGGAAGTGGTCCGGGAGGAGCATTTTGAGGGCGACCTCGCGGTTTGGGGAGAGCTGGGTGGCGCGGTAGACGACGCCCATGCCGCCGCGTCCGAGTTCGCCGATGATGCGGTAGCCGGCGATGCGTTTTTCCGGGGGTTGTGAGTCCTGCTGGGCTGAGGGTGCGTCGTCCACCATGAGGCCGCGCATGAGACAGCGGCCGCAGATGGGGAAGCCGTCGCCTCCGGAGAGAGGGCTACCGCAGTCGGGGCAGGTGTCAGTTTCCATGCGGATTCAGCGTGGCCGGATGGCAGTTAGATACCGTCCGGGATAACGCATACGGGTTTCTCCGGGATTTGTGACAGAAATTTTTGTCGTGAGGAGGATTATCTGATTTCTGCGCCTGGATTTTCGAGGACGGTGAAGAGATAGCGGAGTTCGTCATCGACGTCGGCTGGGTCGACGGTTTCGGCGACGAGCGTGCGGAGTTCGGTGCGGAATTCGGCGCGGAGGCGCGAGACGGCCTTGCGGAAGGCTTCATCGGACATGGAGAGGGCGGCGGGTCCGGACGGAACTTTGGTGGCTCCGGCTCCCATGCCGGGGAGGAATCTGCTGAGAACGATGAATTCCGTGGATTTGGAGCGAGCGGCCCATGAGGATTCGACGGCGGCGACGGCGGCGCGGAGGAGGGCGAGGGCCCATTCGCGGTCGAAGACGAGACTGGGGTCGGCGGGTTCTTCCGGGGACCAGTCAGGGGTTGGCGGGCGGAAACTGGAGATGACGAAGTTTCTGAGGCAGGTGAAGAGGAACGTGCGGAAGCGGCCGCGTTCGCGGTCGGCGCGGTTCCAGAGTTTTTTGCGGATGGCGTTGAGGAAGAAGTCCTGGCAGCGGTCTTCGGCGTCGGCGTGACTGAAGTGCCAGCGGGTCATGAGGTATTCGGTGACTGGCTTGCGGTAGGTTCTGTAGAGATAGTCGATGATCTGCCCGTTGTTGTCATCGGGACCTCCGATCATGGTCCAGTGGGTGGGGGGGAGATTCATGCCTTACGCGAGAGAGGCAGATAGGGGGATGCGGGGATGACGTCGAGTGAAAAACGGTCTCCTCCATGAATGCGGAGGGTGGTCAGGGGCCTGATTGTCAGAGAGTTTCAGGTGGGGCGGACGCGAAGAGGAAGCGGTCGTGGCGGGAGAGGTCGTGGGCGGCGGAGACGTCGGTGAAGCCGAGGGAGGAGAGGCGGGCGGCGAGGGCGGCGGTCTGGCCGGTGCCGACTTCGAGGGCGGCGAGGGCGTTGGGGAGGAGGTGTGGGGCGAGGTGGTCGAGGAATTGCTCGATGAGGGCGGTGCCGTTGGGGCCGCCGTCGAGGGCGAGGACGGGGTCGTGGAGGACTTCCTTGGAGAGCGCGGGGATTTCTGCGGGATCGATGTAGGGGAGATTGGCGACGACGAGATTGAACTGGTGGTTCTCGAGAGCGGACCAGAGGTTGGATTCGATGAAGGAGAGGCGCGGGGAGACGAGGGAGAGGTGGGCGGCGTTGTCGCGGGCTAGGGAGAGGGCGGTTGGGGAGAAGTCGGCGAGGACGACTTGGGCTTCTGGGAAGGCGGCGGCGAGGGAGAGGCCGATGATGCCTGAGCCGGTGCCCATGTCGAGGATGGCGGCGGGTGGCGGAAGGGCGTCCGGGCCGCGGAAGCGGGCGAGGATTTTGTCGACGAGTTCCTCGGTTTCGGGGCGCGGGATGAGGGCGCGGGCGTCGCAGAGGAAGTCGCGGCCCATGAATTCGACGGAGCCGAGGAGGTGCTGGAGTGGTTCGCCGTCGCGGCGGCGTTTAACGAGATCGCGGAGGGGAGCGAGTTCGGATTCCGAGAGCGGGCGGTCGAAGTCCATGTAGAGCTGCATGCGGCGGCAGTTGAGGACCTTGGCGAGGAGGTGCTCCATGTTGAGCCGGGCGTTGTCGATGCCGGCTTTTTCGAGCCATGGCGTGCCGGTGCGGATGGTTTCGAGGACGGTTTTCATGCGGCGCGCGGCGGCGTGGTCGGGAGGAGACTGGGCCGCAAATTCGGGGCGGCGCAAGACAGGAATCGGGGGTGGAAGGGTCAGGGTGTGGCGAGGAGACGGCGTTCGAGTTCGCGGTAGTCGACTTTTCCGGTGCCGAGGCGGGGGATTTCGGGGATGACGCGGAGGGTGCGCGGGACGGCGAGGTTAGGGAGCCCGTGGTTGCGGATAGCGGTGCGGATTTCGTCGGCGGTGAGGCGAGGGTCGGTGGTGAGGGTGCAGAGTTGTTCGCCGCGTTCGGGGTCGTGGGTGACGATGATGGCGGTTTCGCAGCGCGGGGCGAGGTGAGGGAAGGCGCTGGCGAGGGCGTCTTCGACGGCGGTGAGGCTGATCATTTCGCCGCCGATTTTGGCGAAGCGTTTGAGACGGCCCATGATGAAGAGGAAGCCGTCGTCATCGACGCGGACGATGTCGCCGGTGTCGTACCAGCGTTCGTGGTCCGGGGAGGCGTTGGGGGCGTCGGTTAGGTAGCCTTTCATGACATTGGGGCCGCTAACGAAGAGACGGCCGCCGTCGGGGACCCCGGCGACTGGTTCGAGACGGTAGGAGATGCCAGGGAGGAAGCGGCCGGCGGAGCCGAAGGTGGCGGCGAGGCCGGTATTGAGGGAGATGGCGGGGCTGCATTCGGTGGCTCCGTAGCCTTCGAGGATGCGGACGCCGAAGCGGCGGGCCCATGTGCGGGCGGTGTCTTCCTGGAGTTTTTCAGCGGCAGAGAAGACGCAGCGGAGATTGCGGAAGTCGTACGGGTGGGCTTTGCGTGCGTAGCCGTTGAGGAATGTGTTGGTGGCGATGAGGATGGTGGCGTCGCATTCGTAGACGGCGGATGGGATGATGCGGAAGTGGAGCGGCGAGGGATAGAGGTAGACGGGCATGCCGCTGAGGAGCGGGACGAGCAGGCCGACGGTGAGGCCGAAGCTGTGGAACAGCGGCATGGCATTGAAGAGCTTGTCGGTCTCGGTGAGGTCGGTGACGGCGACGAGCTGGCGGACGTTAGCGAGGAGATTGCGGTGGGAGAGCTGGACGCCTTTGGGGACGCCTTCGGAGCCGCTGGTGAAGAGGATGACGGCCGTGCGGTCGGATTGCTGCTGAGGGGAGAGATGGGACCATGCGGCGCGGGAGAGCGGGCCGAGGGAGGTGGAGAAGAGCGAGGCGAGTTTGGCGGAGAGTTTGGCGCTGGTGGGGATGGCGGCGCGGACGTCTTCGAGGAAGATGAGGGAGAGACCGGCGTCAGTGAGCGGGGTGAGGTTGAGACGGGCTTTTTCGATGAAGGCGCGGGAGGTGACGATCTGGGAGAGACCGGCGGCGCGGGCGCAGGCGAGCATTTGGGCTGGGCCTGTGGAGAAGTTGAGGAGGGCGGCTTCGCGGCCGAGGGCCCAGAGGGCGAGGAGGGCGGCTGGGGCGGCGTTGACGTTGGGGAGGAGGAGGCCGGTGCGTGGCGTGGTGGCATCGAGCTGGGAGGCCAGCTGGGTGGCAAGGAGGCGTGCTCCGAGGACGAGGCGTTCGCGGGAGATGGCACCGTTGGGGTCTTCGAGGGCGCGGGCGTTGCCGTGGGTGCGGGCGGCGGCGGTGATGGCGGCGGCGAGGTTGCCGGGACCTTGTTCCATTTCGGTTTGGAAACGGAAGTCGAGCGTGCGGGCGTTGAGCCATTCCATGAGACGGGCGCGCTGACGGGCGGGGCGTTCGCCGGGGAATTCCGGGGCCTGGAGAGGTTCGCTGAAGTGAGCGGAGACCTGCGGGAGGAATTGTTTACGGTTGGGGTTGGGGGAGAACGGGATGCGGTCGGTGCCGCGGAAGTTGCAGAGGATGACGCGGGCTTTGGTTTTGAGGAGGAGGAAGCCGGGGCCGTCATAGAGGCGCATGAGCGAGCCGGTGGCGGAGAGACGGCCTTCCGGGAAGAGGGCGAGGCGGCCGCCCTTTTTGAGGAATTCGGCCATGTGTTTGACCGCGTAGGGTGAGTCGGTGTCGACGGGGAAGCTGCGCGGGTTGAGCATGATCTTCCGGTGGAGCCATGAAGTCTGGGCGGTGCGGCGGGAGACGACGCATTTCCAGTCGTCCGGGGCGCATGCGAAGAGGAAGAGCCAGTCGATCCACGAGACGTGATTGGGGAGGAGGAGGACTGGGCCGGGGGTATTGAGCGCCTCGAGGTTGAAGGCGCGGAAGCGGAAGAGACAGCGGAGCAGCAGGCGCAGGACAGCTTTCATAGTCGGGGAAGCTGTGGCCTGAAAAGCGATGCGGCGCATCAATAAACCGCGCGGGGTTATTGATGGAGTCGATGGCTGTCCGGTTGGCGCGGGGAACGGTGGGACCCGGGCCGGGGAGAGACTGAATCAGCCGGCGGTGCGGGAGCGAATGAAGCCGAAGGCGACGATGGCGGCGACGGTGACGAGGATGCCCATGACGACGAGGAAGATGACGCGGTCGCGCTGGGCTTCGAGGCGAGGCTGACTGGGTGGTTTGGGGCCGCGGTAGCGCTGGGCGTGGCGTGGCCGGGTCACGAATTTGTCGGTGACACCCTGGCGGTCCTGCAGGCGTTTCCACTTGTCGAATTCGTCAGGCATGGATGGGAAGGTGAGCAACGAGGAGGTCACCATTCCTGGAAACCTGTGGGACAGCAAGGAAAATCTGGGAGTGAATGTGATGTTGTGGTGTCAGGATGGATGGAGGGGAGAGCGTGGAGGTTTGAGGGTATGATGTCTTTAAAGAGAAAGAAATTAAGTCATCATCATAAGGGTGGTGAATAAGTCCAGGAACCGTGTTCCCCATTGGAGAATGGGGTGTTCCACGCGATGGAGGGGGGTGGACAAGGATCGGGATGGACGGTTCTGTGAAAAGGGGAGAACGTTGTGGGGCGGGTATGCGCCGGGTGTTGTCCCTGTTGTGCGCCGGGTTATTCACCGGGCTGGATGGAGGGTGGAGCGGGAGTTGCCGCTGATTCTTTGGGGGCGGCGGCGAGGCGTATGGAGATGGCGACGACCTCCGGGTGGGAGAGAGCGGCTTCTGCGGCGGCGGTTTCGGCGAGTTTTTTGCTGGGGCCGGAGCCGTCGGCGAGGGCGAGTCCGTTCCATGTGACGCGGGCGACGAAGGATTTGCGGTGGTCTGGGCCGGCTTCTGAGACGATGGAATAGGATGGGCTGCCGAGGGCGACGGACTGGAGGGTTTCCTGGAGTTGGCCCTTTGGGTTGACCTCGCGTGGCTGGGTGGTGAGGGAGCGGAGTTCTTCGCCGCAGAGGTGGAGGACGGTGGCGCGGACGGTGTCCATGCCGGCGTCGAGATAGATGGCGCCGACGAGGGCTTCGAGGGCGTCGGAGAGCGTGCTGGCGCGTTCGCGGCCGCCGCAGGCGGCTTCGCCGCGGCCCATGACGAGGTGTTTGCCGAGATCGAGGCGGAGGGCTGCGGCGGCGAGGGCTGGGCGGGAGACGACGCGGGCGCGGAGTTTGGTGAGGGTGCCTTCGTCGAAATCGGGGAAGGCGGAGTAGAGGAAGTCGGTGAGGATGAGCTGGAGGACGGCGTCGCCGAGGAATTCGAGGCGCTGGTTGCTGATCTGGTGGCGATGGGACTCGTACGCGACGCTAGGGTGCGTGAGCGCCTCTTCGAGGAGGGCTGGAGAGGAGAACGAATGGCCGAGCGAAGCTTCCAGCGCGTGCATGGATGAGAGAGGTGGGGTGACCGACGGGGCTCGAACCCGCGACAACCGGAATCACAATCCGGGGCTCTACCGACTGAGCTACGGTCACCATGCCGTGGAAGCGGCGGATTGGTTTATAAATCAGGGTTCGGGGGATTTCCAGGTGAATTTTCGAGGGGATGCGTCTGTGCTTGCCGGGTGCGGGTGGGGGGGATAGTGGGGGTGGATGAGTACAGGCAAGGATGGGAAAGAAGCGATGCGGCCGATGTTGTCGGCGGTGTATCACGGGATGCGGGAGTCGGTGGGGACGGCGCTGGCTGGTGCGGAGAGTGCGGGGGCATTGCTGGCGGTGGTGCAGGCGGCGTTGCAGCAGGTGGAGGAGAGTGTGAACGGGGCGCGTCGAGAGAGTGGGGTGGCGACGGCGTGTGCGGTGGGGTGTTCGTTCTGCTGCTGGCTGAACATTGATGTGCTGGCGCACGAGGTGCTGCTGATGGCGGCTTATGTGAAAGCGCACCGGACGCCGTGGGAGGTGGAGGAACTGGCGGCGGCGGCGGTGGTGCGGCGTGATGAGCGGGCGGGTCTGGACCATGGGCAGCGGCAGCGGGTGAGGAAGCCGTGTCTGCTGCTGGATGATGCGGTGTGTTCGGTGTATCCGGTGCGGCCGGGGGCGTGCCGGCGGTACTGGTCCGGGGATCTGGAGGCGTGTCATGCGATGTGGGAGGATCCGGATGTGACGGCGAGTGTGGAATTTCCGCTGCTGCAGGAGACGGGGCGGGCGGCGGCGGCTGGGGTGCACCATGCGTTTGTGAGGGCTGGGTATGACGGGTGTTATTATGATTTGCCGTCGGCGCTGGCGGAGGCGCTGACGGATCCCGCGTGTCTGGAGCGGTGGTGTGGCGGGAAGAAGGTGTTTTCGGAGGGTGCGGAGACGCGGACGCCGGAGGGATTCCGGCAGGCGGAGGCGCTGGAGCGTTTGCGGCGGGAGCTTGGAAGGGTGATGGAATAAGGGGTGGAAATCGGTGGCGGGATCCGCATGATGGGGAGGACGCCATGATTACAGAAGTTCCCGGTATTTCAGTATTGCCCGCCTGCGGGTTCAAAGAGTGGTCGCTGGTGTGCGACGCGCTGGGGGCTGGGGCGCAGAGTTTGATTCTGCGGAAGGGAGGGATTCATGAGGGCCGGGGCGGGTTCTGGTGGAAGCACGATCGTTTCTTTCTGTTTCCGACGCATTTTCATGAGCAGCGGGCGTCGTTCACGTGGGGAGCGGACGGCGGTGAGTCCCCTGCCCCGGCGGAGGGAGCGGGGCATCGGCTGACGTTGTTTGCGGAGGTGGTGGAGAAGACTCAGCTAACGGAATGGGAGCGGGTGGAGGCGTTGCGGCCGTGGCATTACTGGACGGATGAAGCGATCCGGGAGCGGTTTGATTATTCGGAGCAGGCGGGGATCAGTGTGGCATTGCTGCGGGTGTGGCGGCTGGAGGAGCCGTGGGAATTTCCTGATGAGGCGAAGTTTGGCGGGTGCCGGTCGTGGCTGGATCTGCCGGAGGTTCCGGAGGCGGGGTTGGTGCCGGTGCTGGATGATGCGGCGCACGGGGAGCGGATGGAGGCGTTGCGTGCGGCGATGGGATTGTAATGAATGACGGCCATGGCGACACCTGAACCTCCCTCCCCTGCCCTGCCGGCTGCCGGTGGATTGACGCGGATGATCCGGACGTATGCGCGGCGTGACGATGCGGAACGGGCGCTGAGTTTGCTAGGAGATCATGGGGTGGAGGCGTCGATACAGGAATTCTGGGCTCCGGATGCGCACACAGGAGAGCGGGTGCTGCGCGGGTGTGCGCTGCTGGTTAGGCCGGAGGATGCGTCGGCAGCGGCGCGGCTGATCATGAAGATGCCGCCGAGTGAAGCGCCGGGCGGGCAGCGGGGCGGCGGGATGCCGGTGCGGACGCCCGGGGCGCGGGGATCGGGATCCGGGGGCCGATTGATGCGTCGGGTGCCGGTGGCGGAGAAGCAGCGGGGTTCGATTCTGATGATTGGGATCGCGATCATCGGGGCGGCGACGTTTCTGCTGTATGCGGGGAATCAGTTTCTGGGGAAGAAGCAGCGGGCGCCGGTGGAGGAGGAAGGGCCGGAGACGTACAGCATTGACGAGGATCTGAACGGGGACAGCATTGCGGATGCGGTTAGGGAGTACACGCCCGGGGGGCGGCTGGTGTCGTGGCAGGAGGACCGGAATTTTGACGGGACAATGGATGTGCGGTGGATCTGGCAGGGCGAGCGCCTAGCGTACCGTGACCGGGACATTGATGGGAACGGGAAGTGGGATGAGCGGACGACGTTTGATCCTGAGGGGTACCCGTTTTACACGGATCTGCGGCCTGATGGATCGGGTGCGGTGCGGATGCGGAAGGTGTTCCGGGACGGGGTGCTGTGGCGGACGCTGGAGGACCGGGATGGGGACACGCGGTTTGATTCGGTGCTGGAGACGGATGAGGGTGGAGACATTCTGCGGCGGGACGTGCTGGGGCCGGAAGCGCCGGAGCATGCGGTGCCGAAGTATCCGCTGCCGCCTTTGCCGCCGCGGGATCTCGGGGAGATGTCTGCGCCGCTGAAGGCGCTGCCGCCGGTGGAGTCCCCTGCCCCGCCCTCCCCTGCCCCGCCGCGCTGAAGCGTCATGGAGAACCGATTTTACAACGCGTTTGACGAGGAGCTGCTGGATCCGTCGCAGGGGATGCGCGAGGGCGAGTACCGGACGGTGTTCGAGATCAACCGGGACCGGATCATTCACACGTCGGCGTTCCGGCGGCTGCAGAGCAAGACGCAGGTTTTTCTGTCAGGGGAGTATGATTTCTACCGGACGCGGCTGACGCATTCGATCGAGGTGTCGCAGATCGGGCGGAGCATCTGTGCGAAGCTGCGGCGCACAAGTGATTTGCTAGGTGCGGATTACTTCATTGATCCCGATCTGGTGGAGGCGGCATGTCTGGCGCATGATCTGGGGCATCCTCCGTTCGGGCATGCGGGGGAGCGGACGCTGCACCGGCTGATGCGGGGGTACGGCGGGTTCGAGGGGAATGCGCAGACCCTGCGGATGCTGACGGAGACGATTTTCAGCCGGCAGCACAGTGGGATGAATCCGTGCCGGGCGTTTCTGGACAGCACGCTGAAGTACAAGTCGCTGTACAGCGAGCTGAGCAGGCCGGAGCATCATTTTCTGTATGATCCGCAGCACCGGTGGCTGGACTGGGTGTTAGG
>JAIXPK010000417.1 GCA_027486335.1 Verrucomicrobiaceae bacterium
ATTCTCATTCGGAATATACCCCGTCGCCGCATTCGGCTTCTTGTTGTTCAGCATGTCAAGATACCGCCCCATCGACGGATTCAGCGTCACCCGCTCCAGCAGGGTCCGGTAATTCCCCAACCCGTGCCAGTACAGCAGGTCATGGAAATGCACCATCGCCCGCGCCTGCTCGTCCAGCTCTCCATCCTCAGACACCACCAGAATCTCACTCAGCGCAAACGCCACCCGGTGCCTCAACTGATCCCTCGCCGTGCACGCCGCACGCCACCACGCCCGCCAGATCTCCGCCGAACTCTCCAGCGGCGTCCCCACCGTCCCCACATCACTCAGCGGAAACCGCTCGTAATGCCGCGCCACATGCCCCGCCAGCGGCCCGCTCCCGTTATACCCAGTCACATTCGCATTGCCCCGCAATGTCCGCAGCGCCGCCGTCGGCTCTCGATACACCACCCGCGGCGGCAGCACCTGCGTCACCATCACCTCCGGATCAGGCCCACGATCCATCGCCAGCTGCGCATCAATCCACCCCGCATAACCTAACGCCTCTACTGCCTCGATGCTGTCCGCATCCCACGGAGCCACCCCGTCGCTGTCATGCCGCGCCCCGAACGTCGCCTGCTGCAGAAATCTCACCACCGCCTCCCGCCTCGCCACCGGAGCCACCGGCAACGTCAGTTCCGCAGGCCCCGCCTCCGCAGGCGGCACAAAAAACTGCGACCCCGCCACCGGCTGGAAAAACCCTTTCACCTCCCCCGCAGGATACAGGCTCGTGTGCAGATTCAAATACGCCTGCCCGCTCTCAATCGCCGCCACCACGTCCGCCACCGTATGCTGCCCCGTCCCCGCAATCTCCCAAACCCGCACGCCCTTACTGTCAGGCTCAGCCTCATCAATATCAAACACGATCCCCCCGGTCGGCCCCGGCACCGGCCTCGCATCATGAATGTGCTGCGAAATCACCGCGCCCGTCAGATTCGTGTGCGTAAACGTTAGTTCCGCTTCCGTCTTTGCCGCATTCACCCTCAACACCGCCGACCCGCTTCCCAGCGTCGCCGCTCCATTCTGCGGCGTCAGTTGCGCCACATACACGGTCCCCGCCGCCACCCCGGCCACCGCCCCCCCATATGGCGACAACGCATACGCCGGAATCACCTCCGTCACCGCATCCCCTGGCTTCCGCCAACCCACCCGGAAATGCCCGCCTCCAGTCGTCTCCCGCCGGATCGCCTCCACATAATACCGCTCCCCAGCCCGCATCGCCATCGGCAGCGACACCTGGCTCGCCACCGCATCCCACGCTCCGCTAGGCACCTTCCCATTCACCACCCACGCCCGCTTCAACCGCCGCCCCGGCTCCGCACTCGACGACACCCACAACTCCGCATTCTCATCGCTGCTCACATAAAACGTGTAGTTCCCGCTCATCGGAGCCGTCACATACCCATGCATCCGGTCACCCATGAAATCCCCACCCCCGCCCGGTGCCTCCATCGACGTCACCTCCGACCGCCTCGTCGGCACCGACGCCACCGGCACCGGTCCCACGCCCTCCTCCACCGCCCCTGACACTCCGTTCCAAACTTCATAACTCATCCGCCCGCCCGTCGTCGCCACAAAAATCGTCAGCACCGCCACATCCGCTCCTCCCGCATTCGCCGCCGTCACCGTCGCCTCATAATACCCCTCCCCACCCGTCACCGTCCCGCTGATCAACCCGCTCGCCGCATCAATCGCCAACCCCGCAGGCAATCCCATCGCCCCATACACCGTCGGCAGATTCGACGCCCCCACCTGCCACGCAAACGGAGCCCCCGCCACCGCAGCCGCCATCGTCGGCCCCGAGATCACCGGTGCCTTCCCGACGAATCCCTCGCCAGTCCACGCACTCACCGGAATCACTTCCTCAGGCTGACTTGCACTCGACCACCTCAACTCAATGTTCGCACTCCCCGGCACCGCCGCCGAATCCCGGTAGTCCACCACCACATGATAGGGCCGCCCCGCCACCGCCGTGCTCCCCGCCACCCCGTCCGTCACCGCCGTACTCGATATCATGTTATTCGAAAACTTCGTCCCCGGACTCGCCGTCGCCCACTGGTCAACCCGGATCTGCCCCGCCGCCCCCGTCACCGGCACCGGACTAACATACACCTTCACCCCTCGGTCAGCCACCGCATGAATCGTGTACACTTCGTTGTACTTCGGAATCACAAACCCGCGCCACCGCACCGAAAACACATCGTCATCCACCAGCGGCGCCGGCGGCGGCCCGCTCCCCCAGTCAAACGATATCCCCGCATCCCGACGCGTCAGCCGCAACTGCGCCGGATTGAAATTCCCAGTCGTGTCCCCGAACGTATACGTCCCGCTCGCCCCGTCAAAGTACTGCCCCACAATCCCCTGACTCACAATCGTCACCACCGCCGACCCCGCACCCGCCACGTCATACCCCCGGCCCTCCGCCAGCGTCAGCACCACCGTCTCCGCCTCCTCCAGCACCGCATCCCCTAACGCCTCCAGCGTCACCACCGCCTCGTTCTCCCCCGCCGGAATCTCCACCAGCCCGCCCGCAGAAACCGCATAGTCACTCCCCAGCACCGCCGTCCCGCCTAGCGCAAACCGCACCGCCACCGGCCCGATCCCCCCACGCCTCACCACCGTCCACTCCCCCCGCCGCCCATACTCCGTCGCCCACGTCGACGTCGCCACCACCGACACCACACTCCGCTCGTCGCACTTCGCGCTCACCCTGCCAAAATCCCCCCGGCCATCCCCGTCACTGTCCCACAACTCCGGATCCGTCCCCGCCATCAACTCCTCCCAGTCCGTCACCCCGTCCTGGTCGCTGTCCCGGTCCCGCACCCGCACCCGATAAAACCGCCGTCCCTCCACCGGCCCCAACGCCACCGTCTGCGCTCCCCCGGTCCCCCGCACCACCGCCCCCTCAGCCACCCACTCGCCCGCCGCATCCCCCGCGCTCTCCAATTGATAGTCCTTCCCCAGCACCGTCGCCCACTTCGCCGTCATCATCCCCACCCCATTGTCCACCAACTCCACCCCAGGCACCTCGCTCCGCTCCAGCGGCCCCGTCCCCCACGCCGCCTCATCCGCATTCCGCACGCCGTCCCCGTCAGGATCATCCATCGGCCCGCCCGCTCCAGGATACATCGCCTCAAACACATCGCTCACCCCATTCCCATTCCCGTCAATCCCCAGCAATCCCACCCGCGTCTCCGCCCCCACGCCAACGCCCATCATCGCGGCCACCACAGGCATCATCGCCGGCGGATAAATCAGTTTAGTCAGCTTCATGGCTCTCGCAGGGGGATGTGCACCGCACCACCAAAGTGCAACGCTCTCCCTCAACATTACCGATTCGCCGCGCTTTGAGCAATCCTTAATCAACGCCCCCCACCGTCACCCGCGCCGCCGTCTCCAGATCCTTCAGCATCTTCGCCAGCCGGTCCGTAAACGATTCCGTCGTCAATCGACTCGACAGCATCCCCGCCCACAGCGGAAACGCCATCGGCGTCAGCCGCTTCGTCTCCACCCTCACCACCCGCCGCCGCTGCATTGCACTCAAGGCCTCATGCAGCCGCCCATACTCGAACTGCCGCTCCAGAATCTCCCGCCGCGCCTGCACCAGCAGCAGATTGTCAGGATCATACCTCGCAAACACATCGTACAGCAACCCCGCCGAAACCTGCAGCGACCTCGCCGTCTTCGCCTGACCCGGATAACCCGGCAGCACCAGCCCAGCCACCCGCACGATCTCCCGGAAATGCCTCCGCGCCAGCTCCCCGGTATTCAGACAAGACTGCAGATCCTCCAGCAATCCCTCCGGACTCAGCCACCCTCGCCACTCCTCTTCCGTCGCCGTCAGCTCATCCTCGCTCCGCAGCTCGAACCCGTAATCATTGCACGAAACCTCAATGCTCCGCGGCACCTCTCGCGCCATCCGCCACGCCACTAGCATCCCCATCCCCTCATGCGCCAGCCGCCCCGCAAACGGATACACATACGCATGCCACCCGTCCCGCGACCTCGTCTCCTCAATCAGCAGGTCCTCCGGCCCAGGCACCACACTCCACGCCGACTGAATCGCCAGTATCGGCATCACCGCCCGAATCTCCGCATCATCCGCCTCCCCGCGCGCCGCCGCATCCAGCTTCCGACTCACCGCCGCCGCCAGCTCCGTGCTCAACGGGCTCTTCCCTCCCTGCCACGTCGGAATCCTCCCTCCCTCCACCCCAGCCTTCGCATCCTTCACCACCGCCCTCATCTCATGCATCCTCACCAACTCCAGCCGCCGCCCGCTGAAGATGAACTTCCCTCCCGGCTTGATCCCGCCAATGAACCATTCCTCCACCGTCCCTAACCGTCTCCCACCCGCATACTGCACCGTCACCGCATGATCCGACGCAATCGTCCCGATCGTCATCCGATGCACCCGCGCCGTCTTCTCATCCGTCACCGCATACCGCCCATCCTCACCAATCACCACCTTCCGATACTGCGGATACGCCCGCAATGCCTTCCCTCCCGTCGTGATGAAACCCAGCGCCCATTCCCAAACCTCATCCGTCAAACCACCATACGCATGCGTCCCCATCACCTCCCGCCGCATCTCCTCCCTATCAAATCCCCCGCCGCACGCCACCGTCACCAGATGCTGCACCAGCACATCCAATGGCTCCCGCAGCGGCCGCCTCGACTCCACCTCCCCGCGCAAGAGCGCCTCCCGCGCCGCCGCAAACTCCACCAGCTCAAACGCATGCGCCGGCACCCCGATCACCCGGCTCACCCGCCCCGGTTGGTGCCCGCTCCGCCCCGCCCGCTGCAGCAACCGCGCCATCCCCTTCGGGCTCCCCACCTGAATCACCTGCTCCACCGGCGAAAAATCCACCCCCAGATCAAGGCTGCTCGTGCACACCACACACCGCACCGTCCCCAATCTCAATCGCTCCTCCACCCCAGCCCGCTCCTCACGATCCAGCGACCCGTGATGCATCGCAATGTCCGGTCCTAACTCCGCATCATAATCCAGCAGCGCCTGATACCAGATCTCCGCCTGACTCCTCGTGTTCGTAAACAGCAGGGTCGTCGCCGCCCCCCGAATCCTCTCCACCACCTGCGGCACCATCCGCACCCCAATGTGCCCGCTCCACGGAAACTTCTCCATCTCCTCAGGAATCAGGGTCTCAATCCCAATCTCCTTCCGCTCCGCCGCCGTCACCACCACTCCATCCGCCGCACCAGAACCTAGCAACACATCCCGCGCCTCCTCAAGGTTCCCGATCGATGCACTCAACCCCCACGTCCGCACCGCCGGATTCCACCCGCGCAATCTCGCCAGACACAACTCCGCCTGCACTCCCCTCCTCGTCCCCATCAACTCATGCCACTCGTCCACCACCACCCCGCTCAACCCCCGGAACCGCTCCTCCGCTCCCGCCTGGCTCAGCATCACCGACAAACTCTCCGGCGTCGTCACCAGCACGTCCGGCAACCGCGCCGCCTGTCGCTTCCGCACCGCCTGACTCGTATCCCCCGTCCGCTCCTCCACCCGCCAATCCAGCCCTAACCCCGCCAGCGGTTCCTTCAACGACCCCACCGTGTCCGCCGACAACGCCCGCAACGGCGTGATCCACAACAACCGCAACCCTCCCCCAGCCTTCCCTCCTCCTAACCCCTGCAACCCCTCCAGCAGCGGCCCGCCCCATACCGCTAACGTCTTCCCCTGACCCGTCGGCGCATGCAGCAACCCGCTGCGCCCTTCCAGCCACGCCCGCCACACCTCCCGCTGAAACGGGAACGCCTCCCATCCCCGGGAGGCGAACCACTCCAGCAAAGGCTCATGCCTGCCAACCCCCGCCATCAGCGGCGCCGACGCAAGCCCACCAGCGCCGCCATCAACCCAAGCACACCCACCGTCGGCTCAGGCACCGGAAACGACGCCAACCCGCGGAACGCTGTGTTCGTCCCCGCCGTCAGAATCGATGTCGCCGCTCCCGCAATCACCCCGCCATATCCAGTCGTATCCGAAAACTTGAACAGGGTGTTTGTATTCGTCACATACAAATCCACCCCCGTCCCACTCGAAATCCCCGTCACATTCGCCGCCGCAGACGCCGAAAACGATCCACTCGCCGTCCACGCAGCCCCGTCCGATGTGTACTTCAAAATCGTCCCGTTCACTTGGTTCACCGCATAGATCGTGTCATCCCCAGCCACCGTCGGACTCAAATCCGCAAACCAGAAACTGTTCACCGCATCCGGCGTCCCCAGCGTGATCACCGCCGTCCCCACCGTCGCCGAGGTCGGCCCAGCCCCATAACTCTGCACCTTCGCCGTAATCGCCGTCGACCCGTTCCCCGCAAACAGAATCCCCCCGGACTGCACCACCTGACGCGAATTCCGCGTGTCAATCACCGTCGACGTCACCGCAGCCCCCGGCCCAGCCACATAACGCACCCCACTCGACGTCCCCAGATAAATCGAACTCGTCGCACTCGCCGCCGTCGCACTCCGCAACGACCCAGTCGAATCCGTAATAGCCGTCGACGTGTTCACACTCCCATCCAGTCCAAGCATCCCCACCACCCGATTCGTCACCAATGCCGTATCAGTCGACGGATTCGTCGCGCCCTCAGCCTTCCGGTAACCCCCAAACACCAACCGGCTCCCGTCCCCGGAAACCGACATCGTCCCCTCTGTCGTCGCATTCCCCACCGCCGTCATCGCCGTAGCGCCCGTCGCAGGCACCGGAATCGACTGCACCCACGTCCCCGTCGGCGTGTACTCATCCAGAAACACCGCCGCCGCCGCCGTCCCCAGCGCCGCCGATCCCGCACCCACTCGGTAAATCACCAGATTCCCCGCCGACACCGCCGCCGCTTCCACCATCGGCACAGCCGCCAGCATCAACAGCAGTGAAAAACCAGACGAACGAACAACAGGGCGCGAAATCTTCATAGGGGTACCTTAAACGGGGTTCAACACCCGTGACAAGCAGCTTTCCGGCCGGATCCCCGCAGAAAATCTCAGCTTTTCGCAATCGCCGCCGCCAGCAGTTCCCCCACCACCGCCGGATTCGCCTTCCCCTGGCTCAGCTTCATCACCTG
>JAIXPK010000365.1 GCA_027486335.1 Verrucomicrobiaceae bacterium
AGAAACGCCTCAATCCCACCATATGTCGCCGAATTGAACGCCCGCGCCTGCGCCGTAAACTCCTGCACCCCAATCACACTCAACAGCGACGAATCCTTCACCAGCGACACAAACTGCCCCGCCAGCGCCGGCAGCACCCGCCTCAATGCCTGCGGCATCACCACCCACCGGAACACCTGAAACCTGTCAAACCCCACCGCCCGCGCACTGTCAATCTGTCCCTGCGGGATGCTCTCCAGCCCCCCACGCAGAATCTCACTCAGATACGCCCCCGTAAACACCGACAGCAGCGCCGCCCCAGTCCATAACTTGCTCCCCACCCCGAACCGATCCAGCACCGCCGCCACCTGGCTCTGCGCAAACACCACATAATAACCAATCAGCACCAGCGTCAGCAGCGGCATCCCTCTAACCAACTCCACAAACGCCCGGCTGAACCACGCCAGCGACCGATACCTCGTCCGCTGCCCCGCCACCAGCAGTCCAGCCACCACACACGACCCCGCCAGCGCCCCAGCCGACAACTCCAGCGTCACCACCCACCCACGCCACAACGACTGCCGGAAATCCCACGCCCGCGACCATCCCCACGCGGTGTCCAGATTCGAAAACACCCACCAGAACAACGAACACACCATCGCCGCCAGCACAAGGCCCAGCAGCAGGTCCCATCCCAAAGGCGCTCGCTCGGATCGTCGTGCCATCAGCGTTCCTCCTCAGTCATCCTAGCGAAAATACTTCTTCGCGTCCACCCGCCCCTTCGGCGGCTTCCCCTCACTCTTCTCCTCCTCCGTCTTCTCACTTTTCTCACCCTTCTCCGCCTTCGCTTCGCCCTTCTCCTCCCCTTCCTTCGCCCCAGCCGCCTCACCCGTCACCTTCACCTGCCCAGGCTCCCGCAGCTTGATCTCCAACTGCCCCTTCGACCCTCCGTCCTTCCCCTTGTACTCGAAAATGTCACCCGTCACCTCGATCGTCTTCCCCTTGTACAGCTTCGCAGGACTACCCCCCTCGAACTTCCCGTAACTCTCCGTCCAGCACACCACCGTAAACTTCCCGCCCTCCAGCGTGATGAACGTAATCCCCTTCTCCGATTCATGCGTGTTCGAAACCCGCCCGCACACCACCGCCTTCCGCCCCACCAGCTTCCTCACCTCCGCCTCCTTCACCGCCTCCACCTTCGGCAATTCCTCCGCCACCTTCTCCGCTCCCTCTTCCTTCTCCGCAGGCTTCTCCTCTTTCTCAACCTTCTCCGCCCCCTGCGCCTCCGCAGCACTCGGCTTCCCCACAGCAACCACCGCAGCCACCACGGCCGCGCGCATCAGAACGGTAAGAATCAGGCGTTTCATCGCCGCCATGCCTCGCCCCTCACCCACGTCCGCGCAATCCCCTTTTGCCCACTTCAGAAATCCACCGCCAGCCTCGTCCCCACCACCATCGCATGCCCCACCTTCGGCAGCGCCGAATCAATATACTGCGCATCCAGCGTCAGCCGCATCCACCGCGCAATCGACACGCTGTAAAACACCTCCCCGCCCGTCTCGTTCCCCAACCCCAGCTGCCCCAGCAACCCATGCCCGGACAATTCCTGGTGATACACCCCCACACCCCAACGATCCCGATGCCGCCCCGGCAGCAACCCCGTCCCGCCAATCCCCACCGACCCGTGCATGCTCACCGGGCTCGGATCCGCATCCGAAAAACCCAGCCTAGCAAAAAAACCCCACCCGCGCTCCTCATTCCCGCTCACATACTGAAACCCATTCCAGAACACCGACCACGCATCCTCCTTCGTCTCCACCTCCCCAGTCTCATCGAACTCCTCCAGCACCACCCGCGGATCACGCGTGATCCCCAGCCTCTCCTGCCCCACACTGTACGCCCCGCTCAACCCCATCCCACCCGGCTTCCCACCAAGCTCATACTCCCAATCCACCTCACCGAGAAACGTCGTCCCCTCATAATGCGTGAACGGATTCGTCCCCGCCGTCTCCTCCGTCCCCATCGCCATCAGGTTCGCCGTCACCTTCTCCGTCGGCTTCCAGATCACCCCGCCCCCCAGCGCCGTCTGCGGCAACTGACCCACAATCACCGGCGACATCACAAACCCGGTATTCATGAAGTGACTCGTCGACTGCAATGACCCCCCTATCGGATTCGCATCCCACCCCGCCGTATTGATCAACCCTCCCATCACCGCAAATTTCGGATGCAGATACTGCGTGAACGTCAGCTCCGGCAACGCCCACGCATTATCCCCCAGCTGCCCCTCATTCAACGGCAGCAGCGCCGCATTGTTCACCGGCGACACCGTCCCCGCCCGCAGAATCACCGCATCTCCCTGCCTCATCTGCATCCGCATCGTCAGAAACCCGCCACGCCACAAATCCGCCTTCTCCGTGTCCAGCCGCGTCACCACATTCCCCGTATACAGATTCCCCCAGTCGTGCCCCGCAGCACTCCCCCCGGACACCACCCCCTGCAGCGTATACACCCCCGTCCGCTCCACCGTCACCCCGTGCTCCGCCATCCAGTCCCGCCGCCCCCACATAGACCCCAGCAGCTTCTCCCGCTCCATCAGCGACCCGCCATACCCAGTCCCTCCTCCAACCTCACCCCCCGCCTCAACTCGCGGCCCCACCGCCGGCTCCCCACCAGCCATCGCCGCCACCATGCCAATAAACCCAACCGCGGAAACACAAGAGAACGATTTCATAAGGCTCAACTTCGACCAGTATTCTAACTCAGGAAACACTCATTTCGGAAATAGCATCACCAATCCAGCCCGAATCCCCCACTCCGGCCCGCCACTCGGTCCATCCAGATAGTACCGCCCCCCCACAAACGCCTGCATCGGCTGCTTCCCGATCTTGAACAACTGCGACACCACAAAATTCACCGGCATATTCCACTGGCTCCGGCTCCAGTCATACGTCGACTCCGAATTCACCGTGAACGTCGTCTTCGTCTTCGTAATGTAGGAACAGAACGGCTGCACAAAACTCGCATTCACATCGGGCCGACTCCCGTCCCCAGCCACCGACCACAAATGATTCACCAGCACCCCGTACGTCCACGGCCCCTCCTGCTTCAACGCCAGCCCCGTCGGCCCCAACCCCCACTTCTCTCCACCTAACTGCGCATCCGTCGCCGTCGGCCACAACGCCACCGGCCCAGCCGCCAGAATCCACCCACCCACCGGCGCCCTCGGCGAAAAGAAAAAACTCTGCACCGTATCCCCCAACCCAGACGCACTCGCCACCCCCGGCGCAGGCGATTCCGCATCAATCACCGGCAGAATCGTCCGCACAATCAGGTTCCAGTCATCATTCAGCGTGAACGGAATCACCGGCTGAATGTTCAGTGTGAACCGCGTCGCATCATTCACCCCAATCCCGAAATCCCAGTTCGCCTGAAACGGCACCGAAATCAGGCTCGCCACAGGATTCGCCAACTGCTGCGCCAGATCAGCCTCCGGAACCACCGCCGCCGCATTCGACAGCGGATCCGCCGCCGCCGCCTTCACCACCACCACAGCAGTCAACGCGGCCACTACTTTCGAAAACAGTTGGGTTCTCATATTCTTCAGTTGGAAAATGTTAGTTCTGAGCCGCAGCGATCCTGAAAATCAGACCGCCGCGTCGTCCCTTCTAATGAGGTTTCCCGCCGCTGCCAAACATTATCTGCCCCCTCCCAAACCCGCACGCTCAGTACAGAATCGCCCGCCGCCCGCGCAGCTTGTCATTCACATTCTCACGCTTGTCATAGTAATCCTCCGCACGGTCCGCAGGCCCATTGTAATGCCGCCGGTCCACCCGGTCCTCGCGCCGATCCACCCGGTCCTCCACTCGGTCCACCCGTCCGGCCGCACACGACGAAAAAAGTCCCGCCACCACGGCAGCCAGCATCAGCGCATTCATCAATTTCATACCCACATCATCCGCATCCCCCCATCCGGTGTCAATCCACGCAACCACCTCCCCCGCTGCACCTTCGTTCAATCGCCATCCCCCAACCCCGCGCCTCGTCCCCGTTTCCCTCGACCACGCGGACTACTTTCTGCTAAACACCACCGCTGCGTCACCACCCCATGCCTCCGCCTCCCCTCCCCACCCGCCGCCACGACCTCGACGCCCTGCGCGCGTTCGCGATGCTCCTCGGCATCGCCCTCCACGCGGCCCTCTCCTTCGCGGGCGGTCCATGGACGGTCCAGGACTCCCGCACCAGCCCGGCATTCCACCTGTTCTTCGCCGTCGTCCATGGCTTCCGCATGCCCCTATTCTTCCTGCTCAGCGGATTCTTCACAGCCATGCTCTGGCGGCAGAAAGGCCTCCGCGCCCTCCTCTCCCATCGCCTCCAGCGCGTCCTCCTCCCTC
>JAIXPK010000338.1 GCA_027486335.1 Verrucomicrobiaceae bacterium
CAGCCACCGCCCCCCAACCCCACTCCCCCACTCCCTCCCCCCATGCACCCCGCCATCCTCTCCACCACCTTCCTCCTCTCCACCGCCGCACTCTCCATCGCCGCGCCCGTCCGCACCGTCCCCGAACTGGCCGCCGCCGTCAAAACCGCCCAACCCGGCTCCACCGTCGAACTCGCCGCCGCCACATTCCGCCTCACCCAACCACTCGACCTCCCCCCCGGCCTCACCCTCACCGGCGCAGGCATCGGCAAAACCATCATCACCCATGCCGACGCATGGCGCGCCAACCACGCCACACTCCCCGACCCCGAAACCAATCACGAAAAATTCGACCGCTCCGGTTACCTGCTCCGCTGCCAGAACGACGCCGGAAACATCGCCATCTCCCAGCTCACCCTCACCGGCCCTGCCCTCCACGGCGCCATCTTCGGCATGGCCAACCACGACCTCCATCTCCACCACCTCCACATCGAAAACTTCCTCTACTCCGGCATCCGCACCTACGCGATGAAGAAAGCCAAGATCCACGACTGCACGTTCCTCAACGCCGGCCAACGCTGGGAAGATGGCAAACCCGGCATCAAAGGCGGCATCACCGGCGGCGGCATCTTCTCCGTCTGGCTCGAAGACTCCGAAATCTGGAACAACCGCTTCCTCGTCTCCGGCAAAGCCCCTAACGAACACTACTACGGCATCAAAGGCAGAGAAGCAAAACGCTGCCGCATCCACCACAACACCATCGAAGCCGGCTTCTCCATCGAGTTCCCCTTCGACAACGACGAGGACGTCGAAATCGATCACAACATCCTCCACGCCGCCATCTCCATTCCCAAACACGCCGGCGGCCCGGTCCCCAAAAGCGGCCGCACCTTCCACATCCACCACAACTGGTTCCGCGACTCCTATTCCATCGAATTCGTCCGCAACGGCGTCGAAATCGATCACAATCTCTTCGACTTCGACCCCAAACACGATGGCGGAAATCTCATCTCCGCCTTCGGCGACAAAGCCGCCCCCGGCCCCTGCCTCTTCCACAACAACCTCGTCTCCAACCCAGGCCGCGGCGTCATCTGGATGAACGAACCCTACGCCAACCTCACCGTCAGAAACAATCACATCATCGCCCGACCCACCGCAGAAAACCGCGACGACGGTCTCTTCGGCTTCAACGAAGCCTCCGACTTCTCCACCTTCCACTTCGAAAACAACATCATCGAATGCCGCGACAAACCGCGCCCGCTCTTCCGCAACGACGCCAGCGCCAAATCCTCCCTCCGCAACAACCGCCTCACAGGAATCACCGACACCGCTCGCTACCCCAACCCTCCCGCCAAGGCACCGTCCGGTCTCCAAGCCCCACTCCAATTCACCTGCGGCGTCAGCGACGAAATGTCCGTCAACGGCTGGGTCGCCACCCTCAAAAAGAAACCCTAACCCTGACGCCCAACCCAACAGGCACCGATTAATAACACCATACCACCCCGCCCGCGACACCAAGCCAAAGGCTTGACAGAAATCAGATTCAATGGCTGCCACCCGTCCTGCAATCACCACGCCAATGAAGCCGAAGGCTTAACAAAACTCAGAATCCATGGCTGCGGCCCGTCCCGCAATCACCACGCCAATGAAGCCGAAGGCTTAACAAAACTCAGACTCCATGGCTGCGGCCCGTCCCGCGATCACCACACCAATAAAGCCGAAGGCTTAACAAAACTCAGGCTCCATGGCTGCGGCCCGTCCCGCGATCACCACACCAATGAAGCCGAAGGCTTAACAGATATTAGACCCCATGGCTGCCACCCGCCCCGCAATCACCACGCCAATGAAGCCGAAGGCTTAACAGACATTAGACTCCATGGCCGCCACCCGTCCCGCGATCACCACGCCAATGAAGCCGAATGCTTAACAGAAATTAGACTCCATGGCTGCCACCCGTCCCGCGATGACCACGCCAATGAAGCCGAAGGCTTAACAGAAATTAGCCGGTGGCGTCAGCCACCGGTCTCACATACACATAGATCACCGCCCCGGCAGGGGCGGCACCCCCACCACCTGCTCCAAAGGAGCAACCCATACCAGCCTGGGGCATCGCCCCAGGTGAACCATATCAAAACATCCTCAAGCCCTGAAAGGGCGCCATACCCGCACCCGGTGGTTGAGCAACGCCCCAATCCACCGACCCTCCATATCACCTTCCCTCCCCGGAAACAGCCTCACGAACTGCCCCCGTCATACCGGCACCACGAGTCCCTCTGCCTCAGCGAGCTTCTTCTGATTGACATCGAAGGTCAGGAACTCCACCGCCCCGAGCTGAAGCGCCGTGGCAACATGAAGGATGTCCGCGAGCCGATGTCCTGCTGCGATCGTGTGGGCACTGCTCAATGCCTCCGCACGCTGGTGCACTGCCGACCAATCCACAGGAATCGTTGAGAGCAGCCCAGCGTTAAGATCAATCTGCAGGTCGTTGAGCATCTGCTGGCCTTCCGTCTGCGAGAAGCCTTTGCTGCGGTCGTTGAGATGCAGCCGAATCTGCAGGCGGACAGACTGCCGGAACTCCAGCAGCAGCAGACTCGACACACTCAAACCTCCGCTCAACCCACGCATGAACTCATCGGCGCGCGGAGAACTAAACTGCGTCCGATACAATGCGCAGAGAAACGAAGTGTCCGGAAAACACCTCATCCTTCCTCTCCCTCAAGTTCATCAGCCCTCATCGACGCCACCTCCGCCTCGCTAAAAACGCGGTCCCCCCAAATCGCCCGCCTCCGTGCCGCAAAGTCCGGCTTCACTGGTCGTCCGGATGCGGCAGGACGCCACGCGGTCAGCAGTCCAATCGGCTGGCCGCGCTTCTCAATGCAAATGTCTTCCCCTTCCAAAAGCCACGCCTCAAGCATCGAAAAGGAGTTACGCAAATCTCGGACAGTCACCGTTTTCATTATGTGGACAAATCATGTCCACATTCCAAAGCGTCAACTTCATTTTCACGCCGGGCATCGGGCACACGACAGCACCATCGCCCCACCCCCAATTCACCGTGAATTATTTGTCCACTGACGACACGCCACGCGCCGCTTCCTCACTACCCGCACGCACCGCCTCTCCGCATCAGTTTCCTCAGCCTGCTCCGGCCGCCCGGGCACCTTCTGTCTGTCTGTCTGAAAGGAATGTGCTCTTCGCGGGTGGCGTCGCCGGCGGGACGGGGAACGGGGAGAGAGGGGGTCTGTTCCGATTCGCTCGCCGCCACCCTCCAGAACCTAGCCTGGAAAAACGACCGCCTCTCCCGCACCGAGCCAGTCACGAAACAATCAGCCGCAAACACCAGCGAAATCGCGGTGAATCAGGGTTCAGCGATCACGTCAAAAAACGATCGATCATTACTCTGAGCTTGATGCTATCGATGGGCTTGCTTAAAAAATCATCCATGCCCGAGGCAAGGCATTTTTCCTTTTCTTCTCTGGATGCACCCGCCGTCAAGGCAACAATCGGCACGCGAAACGCTGTGCCAGACTCGATGTCACGAATTCGCTTTGTCGCCTCCATTCCATCAAGCTCTGGCATCTGCACATCCATCAGAACGAGGTCAGGTCTTCTGTTCCGATAGTGTGCCACAGCCTGCAATCCGTTAGCCGCGTAATCGATTTCAACATCGGGCAGCAGTTTCTTCAGCAGGATCATGATCAACTTCATGTTCATGGACACGTCTTCCGCCACCAAAATGTTCCACTGTTTTCCTGCGCTCGTGGCCACTTGAGGGGAATCAAAAACTTCTTTCCCTTTCGCTTTTAGCGTGGAGCTCGTCGGGCGATGAAGATCACACAGATAACTGAAAAGATCATCACTCTTGATCGGCTTGCTCAATCGGAAACGCACGCCCGTTTCATCGCATTTTCGATGCAAAGTCGCATCCTCCAGGGAAGAATGCAGAAGAATGATCGGCTGTGCTGCGATCTGCGGATTCTCGTGATCACGTATCATCCGAATCGTGTCGAGGCCATCGAGATCAGGCATATTGTAGTCACAAATCACCACATCAAAGGCTTTCGCCGTCGCCAGTCGCTCCATGGCCGCCGTGCAACTTTCGTAAGACTCGCATTCGATCTGCCATGCCCGCAGCATGGTCTCCAGAATGTAGCGGCTATTCGCATTGTCGTCGATGATCAGGCATTTCTTCAAATGCTTGATTTGAGACGCATCACGCTTCTCGCCATCCTCCACCTGAGTCTCCAGTTCAAAGAAAAACGTGCTTCCCTTACCAAGGGTGCTGCGTATGCGGATGGTGCCGCCCATCTTCCTGGCGATCATTTGTGAGATCACCAATCCCAAACCAGTGCCGCCAAACCTCCTTGTCGTCGATGAGTCGGCCTGGGTGAATGCTGTGAACAAGCGATCCCTTTGGCTATCACTGATGCCAAGACCGGTATCACGAACGTAAAACGCGATGCTTCCCCTGCCGTCATCTCGCTTTTCAAAGAGCACCTTGAGCTCCACTTCGCCCTGCTCTGTAAACTTCACGGCGTTACCTAAAAGATTCGCTAGAATTTGCTTGAGCCGAATGGGATCGACATCAGCAAATCGCGGCATGCTGGGATCAATGTTCAGTAGAATCTCCAGATTCTTGTTTCCGGCGGAAAATTTCACCAGATCCGCAGCGCTTTCTAGCAACTGGATCATGTCTGTGCGGACGATTTCCAGTTCCAGCATGCCGGCTTCGATCTTTGAAAAGTCTAAAATGTCGCTGATGATGCCCAGAAGTGTGTGCGCCGACACATTGACATTGTTGACATATCCCTTTTGCACCGGTTGAAGTTGCGAGCTCATCAGCAGTTCCGTAAAACCGATGACCCCATTGAGAGGGGTGCGTATTTCATGACTCATGTTTGCCAGAAACTCAGACTTCGCACGACTCGCACCATACGCGTCCGTGATCGCTTGCTGCAACGCTTGCTCCTGCTTGCGTATTTTACCCGTGAGAAAAAATCCGAGGGTGGTAATCACCAATGCGAAGCACACCAATCCGCTATCGATCAAGGTATGCTGTTGGTTTTCCAGATCATTCGCCTTTTGATACCTTTCTGTGATGTTATGAAAATCGTTCTTCAATCCCATGGCCGCGCTGGTGATATTGCGTACATAGTCCGCACGCTCCGGCTCTTTGAGTAGCAATCGTCCATTTCGCATGTAGTCCTCAAGTGGATCTTGGATTCGCAGCAGATGGGTGCGAATCTCTTCAATATGATTTTCTCTCAGATGAAGCGTCGCATCCCCGTGCAGCAGCGCACGCGTGAACAAGCCTAATGTGTTAAGCTCAGATTCCAGAATAGCTACAATGGCTTGCTTTTGATCCGCTCCTTCCTGCTCCTTTGCGGATAAGGAATGGAGTTGCTGGGCATAGTTGGCGATCAGCATGGTCCGCATGCGCTGCGAGCCTGCCATATTGATGGACGCGCTGAAAAATTTCTGATCAGGGCTGTTGTATATCGTAAACCCAATGCCGATCATGAATGGCACAAACGACAGTACCAAGATTAGCATTTGATTGGTGGCAAGAGAAGATGGCTTCATGCAGCTGTGGTTCAATTCGCCTGGAACGTGTCTTCTTCTGATCTGTCTTGAAGGAATTTGCTTTTCGCGGGCGGCGTCGCCGGCGGGACGGGGAACGGGGAGAGAGGGGGTCTGGGGGGAGAGAGGGGCGGAAGAAGGTCGAAATCTGCGGGAAGAATAATGAACCGCCCCGAGACAGAGGTTCCATACGG
>JAIXPK010000221.1 GCA_027486335.1 Verrucomicrobiaceae bacterium
ACCGAAGACGGCGAATGGCTCGAACTCCACAACCTCAACGGGGTCAATGTCGACCTCTCCGGCTGGCGCATCAGCGGCGGCATCGACTTCACCTTCCCCTCCGGCACCGTCATCCCCGGAAAAGGCCACCTCGTCATCGCACGCAACCCAGCCGTCGCCGCCATCCCCAACGCCCTCGGCCCATGGTCCGGCGCACTCTCTAACCGCGGCGAAACGCTCCGGCTCCGCGACAACAACGACCGCATCATGGACGAATTGTCCTACGCCGACTCCGGCTCATGGCCAGTCGCCCCGGACGGCTCAGGAGCCACCCTGGCCAAGCAATCCGGCGACTTGGGCTCCAGCAACGCTTCCTCATGGACCTCCAGCAGAAATGCCGGCGGTTCCCCCGGCGCCGTCAACTTCCCGCCCCCACCCGGCCCGATCACTTCCTCCCCTGCCGCCTACGACAGCTCATGGCGCTTCTGGAACTCCTCCACCCCACCAGCCGCCTCATGGTTCCTCCCCTCCTTCAACGACGCCGCATGGCCCGAAGGCCGCGCCGCCTTCACCTTCGGTAGCAACTCTCTCTACATGGACGGCCCCAGAATCTCCGCGGGCGGGGTCTGGTCCACGCTCCGCTGGACTTCCAACGCCGACAGCACGCTCTCATCTAACAGATCATACACTCACAAGATCTGCCTCAACCGCTCCGCCGCCATCAACGCCATCAACGGGGTCGTCTTCGATCTCCCCGGCGCCGGCGTCACCAGCGGCACCAACTGGTCCCTCCTCGGAGCCACCACCAGCTACAACAACAACGTCAACGGCACCGGAGCCAACAACCTCCCCGCCAACTCCGGCAGCCGCCAGCTTTGCGAGGACTTCCTCTACGGCGCTTCCCTCCCCAACGGCACCTCCAGACTCGAACTCACCGGCCTCACCGCCGGTCAATCCTACACGCTCACGCTCTTCTCCACAGGCTTCGGCGGTCTCGAAGCCCGTCGCCTCAGAATCACTCCCTCCGACTCCAACTCCCCCGTCCAGATCGACCAGAACGCCAGCAACAACGGCAACGGCTTCCTCCTCAAGTATCTCTACAAGTGCCCGCCCTCCGGCACCATCGCCTTCGACTTCCTCCCCGTCACCGCCGGAGCCTCATGGCACCATTACGCGTTCTCTAACGAATCAACCGCCGCGCTCCCCGACGAACGCCCGACCTCCGCCTCGGTCTCCATCGCCGACTTCTCCTCACAACTCACCGGCACATTCACCCGCGGCGCCGTCAACACCATCAACGGCTCAGGCCTCACCTCCGCCACCGGCATCCACGGCACTACCGCGGACGGCACCATGTGGCTCTCCAACGGCACCTTCAGCGGCGGCACCGACCCGCTCCCAGCCTTCATCACCTTCGACCTCGGCGCACCCACCGACCTAACTTCCTTCCGGGTCTGGAATTACAACGAACTCAACCTCACCTCCCGCGGTGCCAATCAGGTCGAGATCCAGACCGCCACCCAGCCCGGAGGCCCCTTCACCACCGCCGCCACCGTCAACTTCTCCCGCGCCTTCGGCATCACCAGCGAAATCGGTCAGCGCATCCCCCTCGTCGCCTCAGGCATCCGTCAGGTCCGTCTCAACATCCTCTCCAGCCACGGCGGCGACAACCAGTTCGCCGGCCTCAGCGAAATCCGCTTCTTCTCCCCAGGCCGCCCCGAAGACCAACCCCCACCCAAACTCCGCGTCCCCATCGCCTCGCTCTTCAATTCCGGAGTCGGCGACGACGCCCGCCCGCTCCCTCCAGGCATCGCCGACCCGCATTTCACTAACACCGCCGACAATTCCCCGGCCGTCGCCATGGCCCCCAACCCCGCATGGCTCGGCGACGACGGCCTCTCCCGCTTCATCGGCTTCTCCGGCGCAGGCACCGACAACGCCCCCGCCGGCTCGTTCACGTTCCGCACGTCCTTCAGTCTCGCCGACTACGTACCCGGCTCCGCCCAGATCAGTCTCTACGCCTCCGCCGATAACTCGCTCGACTCCGTCCGCCTCAACGGCAGCGCTCCCCTCGCCGGCATCTCCGCCCCGGCCTTTAATACCTACTTCGGCCCGTTCGCCATCCTCGGTCCCTTCAACCCCGGCAACAACTCCATCGACTTCACATGGACCAACGCCGGCACCGGCCCCAACCCGGGCGGTCTCCGTCTCCGCTGGGATTCCTCCGCCGAACCGCTCTGGGGCCGCACCACTCTCCCCGCCAACCCCACCACCACATGGTTCCGCCGCGCCTTCACCCTCGAAGGCACCGCCTCCACTAACTACTCCGCCGTCCTCCGCTTCGCCGCCGACGACGGCGCAGTCTTCTACCTCAACGGCGTCGAGGTCCACCGCTTCAATCTCCCCGCAGGCCCGCTCTCCCCAGCCACCCCGGCCTCCAATGACGTCCTCTACCCCATGATCAGCGCCCGCATCGCTCTCGATGGCTCCATGCTCCGCGCCGGCCCTAACGTCCTCGCCGTCGAACTCCGCCAGGCTTCCTCCGGCACCGCCGACGCATGGTTCATGGCCTCGCTCGATGTCACCGGCACAACCCCGCCTGCCTCCTCCGCCTCTCTCCGCCTCGACAAGGTCGCCTCCGCCCTCTCCCCTTCCTTCTCCCTCGACCTCGTCAACCCAACCTCCACTCCCCTCAATCTCGCGGGAACACTCGTCCGCTCGTCCACCGGCCCCGAATTCGCCCTCTCCGGTTCCCTCGCCCCCGGCGCAACGCTCTCACTCTCCGCCGCCCAACTAGGCTTCCAACCCGCCGACGGCGACAAGCTCTTCCTCCTCTCCGACTCCGGCACCACCATCCTCGACGCCGTCATCGTCGCAAACCGCGACAAGGCCCGCACGCCAACCGACTCATGGGCCGTCCCCTCCGCCCTCAACCCCGGCGGCACCGCCCTCTTCTCCATCCCGGACAGCATCGTCATCAACGAAATCATGTACCACCACCAGCCGGTCACTCTCCCCACCGGCACCACCGACGACCCCGAAGAATGGATCGAACTCCTCAACCGCTCCACCTCACCAGTCGATCTCTCCGGCTGGCAGATCCGCGGCGGCATCGACTTCAACTTCGCCCCCGGCACCATCCTCCCGCCCGGCGCATTCCTCGTCGTCTCTAACAACCCCACCGCTCTCGCCTCCCGCTTCCCCGGCATCACCGCCATCGGCCCATTCTCAGGCTCGCTCTCCAATTCCTCCGACGCCATCCGCCTCGAAGACGCCGTCGGCAATACCGCCGACGAGGTCGCCTACCACTCCGGCGGCCGCTGGGACTCCCGCGCCGACGGCAGCGGCGCCAGTCTCGAACTCCGCGACCCCGACGCTGATAACAATTCCCCCGAATCATGGGCCGCCAGCGACGAATCCGCACGCAGCACATGGCAATCCGTCTCCTTCTCCGGCAACGGCGCTCCCTTCCCAGGCACGAACGACCCCACTCTCTACAACGAACTCGTCCTCGGGCTCCTCAACTCCGGCGAATGCCTCATCGACGATGTCAGTGTCCGCGAGGTCTCTCCCACCAATCGCGAACTCATCCAGAACGGCAACTTCTCCTCAGGCACCACCTCATGGCGGCTCCTCGGCAACCACGGCAGCCACGGCCGCTCCATCTCCCAGCCCGACCCCTCCAACTCCGGCAACCCCGTCCTCCGCATCACCGCCACCGGCGGCACGGAACACATGCACAATCACGTCGAAACCACGCTGAAATCCGGCAGCACGTTCGTCCCCCTCAACCCCTCCGCCACCTACGCCGTCAGCTTCCGCGCCCGCTGGCTCAGCGGCTCCCCGCGTCTCCTCTCCCGGCTCTACTTCAACCGACTCGCCCGCCAGATCATCCTCGCCGTTCCCATGAACAACGGCACCCCGGGCGCTCCCAACTCCCGCACCACCCCTAACATCGGACCTTCCCTCTCCGCCCTCGCCCACCTCCCCGCCGTCCCTCTCCCCGACCAGTCAGTCTCCGTCTCCGTCCGCGCCTCCGACCCCGACGGCATCGCCTCAGTCGTCCTCCGCTGGCGCCCCGACGGCGCTGGAACCTTCTCCTCAATCCCCATGTCGGGCACCTCGGCCTTCTCCGCTGCCCTCCCACCCCAACCCGCAGGCTCACTCCTCGAATTCTTCATCGAAGCCACCGACAACGCCGGAGCAGTCTCTCGCTACCCAGCTAACAGCGCCCTCGTCCGCTGGAACGACGGCACCGCTCCCCCAGGCCCAGGCCACGGGCTCCGCGTCCTCATGACCACCGCTAACGCAGACTTCATGCACCTGCCCACCAATGTCATGAGCAACGACACGCTCCCCTGCACCGTCATCTACAAGGAATCCGAAATCTTCTACAACGCCCGCTGCCGCCTCAAAAGCAGTCAGCGCGGACGTCTCGCCGATGTCCGTCTCGGCTTCGCCATCGAATTCGATCCCGCCCAACCCTTCCGCGGGGTCATGACCACCGTCAACCTCGACCGCTCCAGCTACGGCCGCGGCTCTCCAGGCAGCGGCTACGGCCACGGCGAAATCATCAACTGGCACTTCTTCAGCCGCGCCTCAGGCATCCCCTCCATGTACAATGACATGGTCTATCTCATCGCCCCGCGCTCAGCCCACACCGGCAGCTCCACCCTAACCATGGCCGAATTCAATGACCAGTTCCTCGACGGTCAATGGGACAACGGCGCAGACACCCCTACCTTCAAGTACGAACTCATCTACTACCCGCTCACCACCGAAGGCGGCACCCCGGAAGGTCTCAAACTCCCCCAGCCCGACGAGGTCAACGCCGTCGCCATCGGCCAGATCTCCAGCCCTGACAAGGAAGCCTACCGCTGGAACTTCCTCATCGGCAACGCCCGTAACAACGACGACTTCTCACGCATCGTCAATCTCAACTCCACCTTCCGCCTCACCGGCACACCCTACGCCCAGGCCCTCCCCTCCACCATCGACGTCGATCAGTGGCTCCGCTGCTTCGCCGCCTGCGCCCTCGCCGGCCCTGGCGACCACTACACCACCTCCGGCGGCGGCTGGCACAATCTCAAACTCTACCACCGCCGCGACGGACGCATCCTCTTCCTCCCATGGGACGGCGACTTCCTCACCCAACCCCCGGACGCCGCACTCGTCATCGCCCCGGACCTCGCCAAAATGATCGCCGCCAGCCCGGCCAACCACCGCGCCTACTACGGCCACCTCAACGACATCATCAATCGCTCCTTCAATGAGGCCTACATCGCCCAGTGGGCCTCCCACTATCAAACCTTCAGCACCACCGGCGGCAATTGGTCCGAAATCACCACCTACGTCGCCCAGCGGGTCGCCTTCGTCCGCTCCCAGATCGCCCCGCTCTACCCAGCCACCCCATTCGCCATCACCACGAACAACGGTGCCGACTTCTCCGTCACCACTCCTCAGGTCACCATCTCCGGCACCGCACCCCTCGACGTTCGCTCGCTCCGCATCAACGGTGCCGACGAATCCGCCACCACCACATGGACGTCCCGTTCCATCTGGTCAGTCTCCCTCCCAGCCGCCCCCGTACCTAACCGCTATATCATCGAAGCCATCGCGTTCGACGGCACCGTCGCCGCTTCAGACAACATCACCATCACCGGCACCGGCTCCATCAGCCCAGCCGCCGCAGGCAATCTCGTCATCTCCGAATTCAACTACCACCCTGCCCCACCCTCCGGCCCGGAACTCGCCTTCCCAGACAACGACGACTTCGAATTCATCGAACTCCTCAACATCAGCTCCAGCACCATCTCTCTCAAC
>JAIXPK010000427.1 GCA_027486335.1 Verrucomicrobiaceae bacterium
ACGGGATTGCGTCCCCCAGCCCAGGGTTGGACTGCGGCACGCAGGCCTACCCTGGGTCCACCCCAAAACAAATTCACAACCCTATCAGGGTTGCGTCCCCCACGGTTGGACTGCACAAATAGCCTACCCTGCGAGGCATCCCGCCTGTGCCCTCAACGCCAATGCCGTCGCACCTACCAATCCCAACGGGATTGCGTCCCCCAGCCCAGGGTTGGACTGCGGCACGCAGGCCTACCCTGGGTCCACCACAAAACAAATTCACAACCCTATCAGGGTTGCGTCCCCCACGGTTGGACTGCACAAAAAGCCTACCCTGCGAGGCATCCCGCCTGTGACCCCCAATGCCAAAGCCTCCATACAGCACTCCTAGCTTCACCATTCAGGCCATCACCATCGAACACGCAAAGTGGCACGGGCATCTTGCCTGTGACCCTCAAGGCCAAAGCCCCCATACGAAATCCCTATCTTCACCATTCAGGCCGTACCCATCGGAATGCAAATCCCTACCGCCGCATAACTTCCGCACCATTCACCCAGGAAGCCACCCCATCCCGTGTCCCAACGGGACACCGCATACCAGCCCAGAGCAACGCTCTGGGTACTCCACCGCCCCCACCCCCGCGTTCTGAAGAAACGCCCCATACCACCCCGAATCAACGCTCGGGGCGGCCCCCCCCGCCATGCGCTCCGCCCACCCCCGCGTCAACAAGCGCAAGCGAGTTAGCGGGCCCAGTCCATCCAGTCCATCCAATCCATTCGTGCCCATTCGTAGTCCCAAATCCCAACGGCCACCTCACCCTGCCACTCCAGTTGGTCCGGATATGACGGACCCCATTCAATCATACCCATTGAAATTCAGGCACTTACAACCCCCAGAGACCCGCCATCACACCCCAGTTGCAATTGGATATTCCACCAGTTATGGTGAAAGAATATCCTGTTCGCCCAACTTCACACGCTCTCCGTGATGCCAGAGTCCGAAAACAAGCCCGTTACCATTCAGTTGCTTGGCGAGTATTTGAGAGCTGAGTGCTACCAGCCTGCTCTTTACCATCTTGGTGGCAGTTGGAGTCATTGCGGAGACACTTATTGCCTTGAGCAGACATCGGCTGGATTTGAGGCTTTCTATGTTGAGCGTGGCCAGCGTTCCTCAGACTGCTTCATTGAGCAGGATGAGGCTACCGCTTGCCGGAGGTTCATTGATTTACTGGATCGCCAGTCATGGTCACGAGGACACTGCATCGCCTTCACTCCCGATGTTGCAGAGATTGAGGCCACCACACTGACACTCCAGCGTCACGGCATACAAGCCGTCAGGAACGACATTCCAGCTTATCGGTTTGCCGGAGACAGGCGGTTCAGGCTATTCGTCTTCGGACGGGATTTACAGGTTGTTCATCAGCTCGTAGCATCAGGCGCATTATCACCACTTTCCAACACATGAGCAGCCGACACAGACAACCGAAGGCGAGCAAAACGGATGCAGGCAACGGCTCGAATGGCATCTGTCGCGTCATCGACGCCTCCCGCTCGCCGTCGCCTGATCCGAAGCGTTCGCCCAACTCCAACGCGCAATCCGATGGCAAAGAATAACGCTGAACACTATCTCGAATACCTGACGGCGACATTTGGCGAGGAGAGTCGCATTCTCCGTGAGGATGGAGTTGATGGAGGTGGGAGATGATCAGTGCGGCGGCGAACGCTGACACCAGCGCTTCCATCTTTTGGTCTGGCACGAGTGCGGCCTGCCCCACTGTTGCCGCGGCTCTTGGATTACTGATGGAGCGGCGGCAGCAGCTCTACCCGAATCTTACCGCCGCCGATGCGCTGCGCGGCTCCACGCTGAAGGCTCTAGCGATTGACGGCGTGGATGATGTGGAACCTCCCGGTCCCAGCTACGACGGCGGACATGGTCTAATGAATGCCCGCACCAGCGTGGATCGGCTCGATCAGGATCAAATCACCGGGCGCGGCTCGCTAGTTAAGGAATTCAGTCTAACCGTTGGCCAGTCGGCGAGCTGGATCGCCAACAGCGTGCCGGGAGCGACATTGCAGACCTACACGCTGGTGCGGAGCGACCCGCAAGGCCCGGCCCCTGCGCTCGCTACCATAACAGCCCCCGATCCGCGGAATGTGATGCTGGTGAACAACATCAACATCCAGGTGGAGCACCTTGAGACCGGAACCATCTTTCACCCGTGGACACTCAATCCCGACCTGACTAACCGCACGGCAGCAGCGCGAAGCGGCGCTGCCGTCAGAGCGGTGGACCAGCGCAACAACGTGGAGCGGATCACCATCGCTACGCCCCTTGCAGGGCGTTACCGCATCACCGTCACCCATGCGGGTTCGCCTGCCGGAGCGCCCGCCACACCTCCCGCTCCCTCCGCACAGGTCGTTTCTCTCGTGATGAGCGGCACCGTGCCGGAACTGCCCAAGATCACGGGTCTCGTGAAGTCTGCCCCGGCTACCGAATGGTTGCTGCATTTCACGTCTGATCCAGGAGCCGTCTATACGATCGAGACCTCGACGGATCTCCAGACATGGACCAACAGCGGCACTGTGGTCTCTGCGGCGATGCCCGCCGGAACCCCAAACTCAGTCGTAGTCACCGCAGCGGCCAGCCCCAAGCGCTTTTGGAGACTGAGGAGGCGCCAATGAGAACAAGTGACTTAATCGTGGTTGCCGCAGGCATCATTTCCAGCACCACAGCGGCAAGTGCCGCTGTGGTGGCGGTGTCTTTACCTGAGCCGCTGGACGTCTGGACAGATTTCCTAAACCGCAGCTTTTCTCTGGACATTGACCAGAACAGTTCTGCTGACTTTACGTTTTTAGCAACCTATAGTGAAGCGTCTGTTCGAACAGAACGCGCAAACCGCGTTGCGATCGAGGTAGATCCTCCACCCGATTTAGGCGGTCCGTTGACGTCGTTTCCGCTAGGGGCGTTGATCGGCGCTGATATGGCATTTCCGCTGGAGTTTCGGTCTGCAGATCATTTCGGGGATGGATTCGTAGAAGAAGGCGAACTCCTTGGAATTAGTATCGTGATATGTTTTGATTCTTGCTCATTCACACCATTTGCGGAAGGCCGGGCCTATGCCGGATTTGAGTTTGAGCGCAATGGCTTGAAGCACTACGGTTACTTTGATTTGTCGGGTGCGCCAAACTCAAGGGGCGTCACCCTTTACGGCTGGGGATGGGAGACGGAGCCCGCAACGCCTATTGCTGCGGGAGCCATTCCCGAACCTAGCACGGCAGCCTATGTCGGAGGCAGCGCATTCCTACTCTTGCAGCGCAACGCCCAAACCCGGAAGCAGAACAACAAGGCGCTGCAGCGAACAGCCAGTGGCCTACTCGTTTCTACGCTTGGTTTAATTCGTAGGTTTCTTGGCTTCGTCGGAGCGCACTCGCGACCCTAGCTTTCGCTAAACTTTGACATTCACCGAACTCCAACGCGCAATCCGATGGCAAAGAATAACGCTGAACACTATCTCGAATACCTGACGGCGACATTTGGCGAGGAGAGTCGCATTCTCCGTGAGGATGGAGTTGATGGAGGTCCGCCCATTTCCATGTTTGTCTATGAGGGCGCACCAGAGCCGGGGATGATCACCGGCGTCACTTTCGGTCTCAGCTTGGTTGCCAACCCGGCTTGGACGCAGAGCAAGCCAGAGATGCTCATCTCCATGGAGTCCGGCAGCTTGGATTGGCCGTCCGTGGCCGCCAACCTTACTGCTTACTTCTCACGCAAGAAGCGGTTCAGCTATGGGGACGTGTTTACCGTGGATGGCCCTTTGACCGAGGATACCGAGATGGACGCGTTGTTGATATTCGCTCAGTCACTCCTTGAGCCTGAGCATGCGAGCGTCGATTTGCGCGATTACCGTGTTCATTTGAGCCAGTTCTATCCCTTCTACCGCAGCGAGATTGAGCTTTACGAGCGTATCGGTCTCCAAGCATTTTGGAACCACCCTGATTTCGGTATGTATGATCCCAAGAGACCTCGTATTCAGTAGAGCCACGTGTCCACGACCACCCACCAAGCGCGAACAAGGCGCCGCTGCCTTGCCTGAAGATGCCAGACTTTACTCAATCCAGGAAGCCGAACAAAACAGATACAGGCTCCGACTCAAAGACTATCTGTCACATCATCACCGCTTCCCGCTCGCCGTCGCCTGATCCGAAACATTCACCCCACTTCCATGCCTCCATTCTTTAGCCGACTCAAGTTTGCGTGGGACTACTGGCTTCGTGGTCGCCATCGGTTGCCTCCAGTAGAGCTGCCTTCCGATTTCGATTACCCTGCTCCGGACGATTTCTTGATGACCGTCGTTGCCGACATGTTCACGGCCCACGGTGCACACGCTTATCGTTCAGGCGCTTGGATCGTCGTTGCTGGAGGACGGCTTTTTGTTCGGGCGGCACATTTCGATCATCGGCAGCACCCGGACAGTCTCGTTCTACAGTCCGACTTTGTTTGCCTTACACCATCTGGTCAGCACATCGTCGAATCGTTCGCCGGCATAGGCAGTGATCAGAGGTCGGGGGGGTGTAATGTCTGTTCTGTAAAAGGCTTTAGCCTTGGGCGGCAAGCTCCTTCGGGGGCTGCGGCGTGAGGCGAGCGTAGCGATGCCGAACGCCGCAGCCCCCGAAGTGGGGGCGC
>JAIXPK010000454.1 GCA_027486335.1 Verrucomicrobiaceae bacterium
AGGAGGCCGGAAGCTACCCTTCCGACCGCCATGATGGCAAGCATCGGCTTGCACTTTTCGGCGGCACTGCCGTCCAACTCAATGCTGCAACGGTGTCACGCGAGCATGCCGCGGACGACGGAGCCATGGACGTCCGTGAGCCGGAACTGCCGACCCTGGTAACGGAACGTGAGCGCCTCGTGGTTGATGCCGCAGAGATGCATGATCGTCGCCTGCATGTCATGAACATGCACGGGATCCTTGACGATGTTCCACGCGAAATCGTCGGTTTCACCCCACGTCGAGCCCGGTTTGACCCCGCCGCCCGCAAGCCACCAGCTGTACGCCCGGCCAAAGTGATCCCGGCCGTTCGGTTTCGCTGGGTCACCCTGCCCGAAGGGCGTGCGTCCAAATTCCCCACCCCACGTCACCAGCGTGTCGTCAAGCAACCCCCGTTGCTTGAGATCCTTAACAAGCGCCGCGCTCGGAAGATCAGTGTCGCGGCACTGCTCTTCAAGTTGAGTGAACAGATTCCCATGCTGATCCCAACCGCTATGCATGAGCTGCACAAAGCGAACGCCGCGCTCGAGGAGGCGGCGGGCGATCAGGCAATTGTTCGCGTATGTCCCCTTCGTAAGGACATCCGGACCGTACATCTCAAGAACCGACTTCGGCTCATTCGAAAAGTCGAGGAGATCCGGGACACTCGCCTGCATTCGAAATGCCATCTCGTACTGGGCAATCCGCGTGTCCGTCTCAGGGTCGCCATAATCCGCAAGGTGCTCCGCATTGAGCGCATTGATGTCGTCAAGCAGCGACCGCCGGGCCTCCCGGCTGACGCCCGCAGGGTTGTCAAGATAGGGAACCGGTTCGCCGGTATTGCGGAAACGCACCCCCTGATACCGGCTCGGCAGGAATCCCGCGCCCCAGTAGTAATCGAAAAAAAGCTGCCCGCAGGTCTTGCCGCGGTCCGATGATGTCATCACAACAAACGCAGGAAGGTCCTGAGATTCGCAACCGAGTCCGTAGGAAAGCCACGAACCCATGCTGGGACGACCCGGAACCTGCGACCCAGTCATGAAAAACGTGACTCCCGGTGCGTGGTTGACCGCCTCCGTGTTCATCGAACGCACCACGCAGATGTCATCGGCAATCGATCCAATCCCCGGCAGCATCGAACTGATTTCCGTCCCGCAGCGACCATACCGCTGGAATGGCTTGATCCCCGGCACGATTGGCCACCGCTTGCTGCCCGCCGTCATCGTCGAAAGCCTCGTTGTGCCTCGGACGCTGTCCGGAATATCCTGCCCTGCCATCTTTTCCATGACTGGCTTCCGATCAAACAAGTCAACGTGGGAAGGTGCCCCGCCCTGCCAGAGACACACAACTCGTTTGGCCTTCGCCCCAAAATGAGGAAGCCCCGGAAGCCCACCCGCCGCCACCGCATCATCCCGGAGCAGCGACGCAAGCGCGACACCGCCCAGTCCGGCGGCGGAACGGCCAAAAAAGCCACGCCGGGTGACCCGCTGATGATGGACGTCGAATGGATTCATGCGCTCATTCCGAGAAACGCCGCGCCAAACCCGGGTGTTTCAGGATTCGCCACCCTCACTTCCCAAGGTCAAAGAGAAAACGGAGCAGGTCCAGCCGCTGCGCATCGGTCATCCACGCAGTCAGCCCCTCCGGCATCAGGCTCCCGCTGTCTTCACGCTGCGTGACATCCGCCTTCACGACAGATTCAGTCGCTTCTGTGCCCGGAATCCTCAGGACGATGGTCTTGTCGTCTTCACGGACTTTGTATCCAGCAGTCACCCGACTGTCACGGGTCGTAATGGTCGTCAGAAAACACCCCTCTTTAATCTGGCGGTGAGGCCACAAGACCGACTCCGTAATGAGTTCCGGCGTCATGCCGCGCCCGACCGCCGTCAGATTCGGCCCGGTGAGTCCTCCCTCGTCGCCAACCTTGTGACAACTCAGGCAACCCGACTGCGGAACCCGGAAAATGCTCGCCCCGCGGACGGCATCGCCACCCGCGCGCGCGTCCGCAACCAATCGCTGCACGACTTCCGGTGCATAATCCGGCACAATGCTGGCGTTCTCTGGCAGCCCGGCAGCTTTGCGGAGGCTCGCGGCAAGTACCGGTTCGTTCCTGCCGGCCGAAACCAGTGCCTTGAGCATTGCTAGCGCCGCAGCACCCGACGGCGGATGTTTGCCAAACTCACCACCCAGCCATCCAGGCACACCTTTTGATGACAAGGCGAGCCCGATCAATATGGCAGCGTCATCCGGTGCCGTCCGATCACCAGCAATCAGCTTCGCCACAACAACCTGACCCAGCTCAGGATTCAGCCGCAGCAACGCACCAGCCGCCGCCAGCCGCACAGGGCCGGAACCAGACTCGCCAAGCGCGCTCAGCTCCGGAATCGCCTCCGCTCCTTTGTATTCCGCCCACGCATCCACAGCCCCGACAGCCGTCGACTCGAAAGGCGACGTGAACAATTCCCGAATTCGGTCAGCAACTTCCGTCATGCCCCACGCCGCACCCAGCCGGTACATCGCAAGCGACAACGACGCATCGCCATCTGCGCCCGACCCGATCCCGGCGATGATTCCCTCAAGATCACCCGACGGCCGAACACCTCGCCCGCGCGCCGCATTCGTCAGCGCATCCGCAACAGCCGCCGTCACCGGCCCCGCAGCCACCGCCGCCGCCAGTTGATCAGGATTGCCAGACCCAATCAGAAGCACACGGAGCGATTCCACGCTCGCCGCAGGCACCTTGCCGTTCGCAAGTATCCGCGCAACCGCACCAGCCGTGTCAGGATTCCCATCAGTCTGCAGCAGGTGCGCAAGGTGCGCCACGTTCCCCTCGAAGGTCAGCTTCCCGGCCTCAAGCGCTGGTGCCCAGACCGATTTGGTGGCACGGATCGTATTAGCCAGCGCATAGTCGATGAATCGGTCGCGTGGATGATCCAGCACAGTGAGCGCGGCCTCGACCGCTCGGGCACTCCCGAAATATCCAGCCGCCACGACCCCTTCAAGGCGCACTCGGGGATTCGGGTCATTGATCGCGTTCGCTAACAGATGCAATCCTTCATTGAGCGCATCGGGCGAGGCATCAGCAGAAACCAGTTGGCTGCCAATACGCACGGCAAATGCCCTCAGCGCAGTATCATCATGAGAAAGGCACTTGAGCAGAAGCGGCTCCGGAATCGCTCCACGCATCGCGGCAAGCGATAGCATTTCAAACAACCGGGACGCGTCGGCACTGTTCTGCCAAGCCTCGTCCGGCAATGCATCCCCCATCCCGGCAAGGAGTCGGCGGGCCTGCTCGCGAACCCACCGCTCCGGCGACTTTAGTTGTTCCCTCAGACCAGTGGCGTCCATCGATTCGAGCGCTGGACGTTTCGTAACCGGCCGATCCTTCGCCGTCATGCGCCAGATGCGGCCGTGCGTCTTGTCGCGGTTCGGATCACGATAGCTGGCCTGATAGTGGCCAATGACCGGATTGAACCAGTCGCACACGTACAACGCTCCATCCGGTCCAGTCTGGATGCCAAGTGGCCGGAACACATTGCTGGACGACGTGATCAGCGGCCCAAGATCGTCCGTGCGGAACCCGCTGCCGTCGTCCGCTAGTCGATAGAGCAACACCTGGCTGCCGAAATACACCGGCTTGCAGAGGACTCCCTGAAGGTCAGGCGGAAGATGCGAACTGCTGATGAACTCAAGGCACATCCCCTTCACAGGCGAGACCGCTAGCGCACCAATGTTGTAGTACGAAGGCGGAGCCGCCAGCGTGCCCAGTCCCGGCGTGGTGTAAAACCCAGGCGTGTTGTCCGCCGCACAGTGGAACACCTGACCGCGGTCGTCGAAGGTCACACCCCAGCAGTTTGCCCCCGCCGCCGCATTGCCGAAAAACCCCTGCAGCTTCCAGGTCCGCGGATCAAATCGCCACAGCCCCGCCCGGTCGAACTGTACAATCCCATGCGGGGTCTCAATCCGGGAAAAAATGTGCAGTCCCTGACTGAACCAGAGGCATCCGTCCGGCCCCCACCGCAGCGAATTGATCATCTGGTGCGAATCGCCCGTCCCGAATCCTGACAGAATCACCGTGCGTTCGTCCGCACGCCCGTCGCCATCCGTATCCCGGAACTTCGCAAGCTGCGTGCTTTCGCAGATGTACACTCCCCCATCCGTCGCAAACTCTATGCCCATCGGCATCGTTAGACCGCTCGCAAATCGCTGGAACTTGTCCGCCTTGCCATCCCCGTCAGTGTCTTCGCAGACGAGAACATAGTCGCCGTGCGCCTCGCCAGGCACGAGCTGCGGATACGATGGCGAACACGCCGCCCACAGTCTCCCCCGCGCGTCCCATCGCATCGAAAGCGGCTTCACAAGGCCGTCGGCCTCGCTCGCAAACAGATTCACCAGAAACCCGTCGCGAACCGTAAACGTCTTCAGCTCTTCGGCCGGATCGAGCACCGGACCAGACTTTGGCAGCACAACCTCGACGGGCGCAATGGCTCCTCCGGCGGCCAGCGTCTGAATGCCCTCGTCCGCAGCGCGCAGCAACGGCTTGTAACGCTCCAGCTCCTGCGCCATGCTAGGGTGACTGCCAATCCCCTTACCGAACGGCTGTTCCGTCCGATCACTGTACGCGAATGCCCAGTTCATCGTCTTCCAGCAGTCGTGCCAGTGCCGGTTCTTCGCCCGGATCTCGCCGATCATCGAATCCCCCGCACGCTCATACGGCTGGCCCAGCGCACCGACTAGCATCTGATTGAATCCACCACGCAATGCCCCATCCGTCACATGAACTCCATTGATCGTGCGCTGCGCACCGCCGAACACCGGTTCACCTGTCGGCCACTCAAGCACAAACGCACCCCGCTCCGCCGCAAGCCGCTTCATCACCGCGGCAAATCCAACTAGCCGCCCATTCTTCGACGCATCATCAAATGGCATCGGCAGCATCACCACGAGGCGCGGCGTAATCGCCTTCATCTCATCCAAGTGCTTCGCACAGGCCGCCGCGAAAGCCGCTTCATCGCGACTCACGTCAAGCGCCTCCATCTGCCCGAACCAGAGAAACACACAGGTCGCATTGACCGCATCAAGCTGATCCTTCCACGACCCGAAATTCATGTCGCGCCACTGCTCGTAAACAGTATCGCCTTCCCACGCCATGCTCCGAAATCTCGGCTTCTGCTCCCTCGCCGCCAGCGCCAGCGCCGCTTCAAAACCTCCTTCCTCCACAAGCCGCACCATGTTCGTGCCCCCGGTGAAAACAATCACCTCGCCCTGCCGGATCACGAACTTCCCATCCACAAACGGCTCCCGCGGCGGCGCAGGCTGCGGGTCAGCAAAACGTGCCGTCGGGCCAGTCGGTGCCGCCGGAGCATTCAGCTCCTCAATCGCAAGGTCCTTGTACCACACCTGCGATTTCGCTCCGCCATGGATCTGCACGGCAATGATGCCGCTCAGCGGAATGCTCTCGTCAGCTTCCGTGTAATCCACCGTCTGAATCCCATTCAGCCAGATCTGAATGCGCCGGCCTTCCGCACGAATCCGATAACGGTTCCACTCGCCCAGCGGCTTGCGCGCCTTCTCAAGCACTTCCTTCGATGGCAGCGCCAGCATCTTGTTCCGCCGACTCTCGTCGTAAAGCGCCCCGTCGTACCCAGCCCCAAGGTCCGCCTGATACCCGGAAACCTCGTGATCGTTGGGAATCCGCTTGGTCCGGAACTGCACCCCTCCATTAACGAACCCCTCAGTCCCTATCAGCTTCCAGCTGACGCTCAGGTCGAAATCCCCATACTCCCGCTTCGTCGAAAGGAACTCGTTGCGCGGCTGCTCCCGCTCCACACTCCCCGCCGTGAAGGCATTCTCCTCAATCCTCCACGTCCCTTTCGTATCTCCCTCCCAGCCATTGAAGGATCCATCAAACAAAGAATACGCCCCGCCGCACGCGCGGCAGGCAAGCAACAGAAAAACAAGAAAACGCATGGGAAAACCAGTGGAAGCTTCAGAGGTAGCACCAAACGTCTCCCAGCGGAAGCCTTTGCATCCGCATTCGGAAGCATCCGGTCCCCCAGAGACCCGCGGCGGAATTCAGCCCAGTTTGCGGAAAAATCGCCAGTGGCAGCCTCCCCGCAGCCTGTCAGCATCACTCCCATCGAAATATGAGACCGCTCCCGCTTTTCCTGTCCGCCGCCATTCTGACCGCCGTGCCCCTCAGCGCACAAATCCCCCTCGTTCCGTCCCTCACCCCCGAGCAAACCCGGACCGCCGTCTTCGAAACCTTCCGTCCAACCAAGGACCAGCAGTCTCTCAAGCACCCACAGCCGCTCGCAAACTTCCGGCTCCACCTCGAGTTCCGCCTTCCGGACCAGTCGGCAACCGCCGCCGTCCAGGCCGGAACAGGCGAACCAATCGCCCTCAATGCCCCCACCGACGGCTCATGGCACGCCCTCGAATTGCGCGCTGAAATGACCGCAGGCAGACCCGGCTTCTTCGAAACCTCCATCGACGGCAAAGCCTCCACCACCAAACCATTGTCGGGTTCCTCCAAATCCAACGGTCCCGCCGCAGACGGTTTGCACTTCGACCGCGACTTCACCGCCATGGTCCAGTTCCGCTCCGAAGGCGAAGGCGCGCTCTTCTCCTTCTGCCGCCCCGAAAAATGGGAGCCCGATGCCAAAATGGTCGGCCTCCGCGACGGACGCCTGTTCTTCGACATCGGCTGGCTAGGAGAAATCACCAGCCGCCGCGCAGGGCTCAATGACGGCAAGCAGCACACCGCCGTGCTCCGCCTCAGCAATGGTAGGGCCCAATTCTTCATCGATGGCCGCCCAGACTCCGCCAAAGACGGCATGCTCAAACCCGACGCCGACGGCCACACGTTCCAGACCGGCCGCGGCTCCGGCGGCTTCCTCGGCGACCTAACCAAAGGCGCGGTCAGCGGCATCCGCTACTGGGAACGCGCCCTCAACGACTCCGAAGCAAAGCAGCTCAGCTCCGGAGACGCCGGCAGCATCAACACCCCCATGTATCAATGGACCGGCGAAGCGGACAAACCCACATTCCCTCGCGGCATTCCAGGCATTCCCGTCCCGCTGACCCTGACAATCTCCGGCGGCGCCGAAATCCGCAACGCATGGGTCCAACCGCTCGACTCCGCAGACCACGCCGCCCTCATCCGCGCATGGAATGCCGATACCCTCGCCGAAGGCGCGCGCATCTACGGTACCCTCTGCGTCACCTGCCACGGCACCGAATCAAAAGAAGGCTCTATGCCGACCTCCCGCCGGTTCCACAAGGACCCGTTCAAAAACGGCAGCGATCCATGGCGTCAGTTCCAGACGCTCACCCACGGCTACGGTCTCATGATGCCAATGCCGCAGTACACCGCCGCCCAGAAATACGCCGTCATCCACTACATCCGCGAAACCTTCCTCAAACCATTCAATCCTTCCCAGTACGCTCCCGTCGACGACGCAGCCCTCGCTTCCCTGCCTCTCCGCATGAAGTCGCTCGCCGCAGAACAGGCCCCGAAAGAGGACCCGGCCACTCAATACGAACGCATGGACTTCGGCCCGGCCCTCCAATGGACCTATCAGATCGCACAGGGCAACATTGCCCAGAAGGCTATCGCCACACGGCTCGATGACGGCCCCGGCGGCGTTTCCAAAGGCCGCGCATGGATGATCTACGAACACGACACGCTCCAGGCCGCCGCCGCCATGACCGGCAAATTCATCGACTGGCGCGGCGTCGCCTTCGACGGCTCCCACGGCACTCACGCCAGTCTCACCGGCGACTTCCTCTTCACCAATCCTAATCAGCCAGCATGGGCCAATCCAGACACCGGCTCGTGGGAAGACGTCCGCTTCCTCGGCCGCGACGGCAAACCCTACGGCCCACTGCCCCGCTCATGGTGCCGCTACGAAGGTCTCTACCGCCACGGCAACCTCAGCATCCTCCAGTACTCCGTCGGCAAGGCCCGCATCCTCGAAGCCGCCGAAGTCATTGAATACGGCGCACACCCGCTCTTCATCCGGACGCTCAATATCACAAAATCACCGCACGACCTCAATCTCAGGATCGCCCCGGACACCGATGGCCTCCAGATCGACGCCCCCGCACCCGGCACAACCCTCACAAAATCCGCCGGCTTCCACCTCCTCACCATTCCCGCCGCCGCCACTCCCGCCCAGTTCCGCATCGGCATCACCAAAGGCGCAGACGACGCCACCCGCGCCGCCCTCATCAACGCCGCACGCATCCCCCTCGAACTCGCATCACTAACTAAAGGCGGCCCCGCACATTGGCCTCAGGATGTCATCACTCAAGGCATCCCCGGCGACGAATCCGGTCCCTTCGCCACCGACGTCATCACCCATCCGGACGCCGCCGCCAATCCATGGCAATCATGGCTCCGTCTCACCGGATTCGACTTCTACCCCGATGCCGACCGCGCCGCCGTCTGCACATGGATGGGCGACGTCTGGACCGTCTCAGGCCTCACTCAGCAACCGCTCGGCGAACTCAAATGGCGCCGCATCGCCTCCGGCCTCTTCCAGCCACTCGGCCTCAAAATCATCAACGGCGCCATCTTCGTCTGCTGCCGCGATCAGATCGCAAAACTCCACGACCTCAACGCCGACGGCGAAACCGACTTCATCGAATGCTTCAACTCCGACCACCAGGTCACCGAGCATTTCCACGAATTCGCCATGGGTCTCCAATCCGATGCCGCAGGCAACTTCTACTACGCCAAATCAGCACGCCACGCCCTCAAGGAAGTCGTCGCCCACCACGGCACGCTCCTCCGCGTCAGCGCCGACGGCAGCCACACCGACATCCTCGCCACCGGATTCCGCGCCGCCAACGGCGTCTGTCTCAATCCGGACGGCACGTTCTTCGTCACCGATCAGGAAGGCCACTGGACCCCGAAAAACCGCATCAATCTCGTCCGCGGCACCGGCCCTGACGAATTCTACGGCAACATGTTCGGCTATCACAATGTCACCGACAGCAGCAACAGCGCCATGCAGCAGCCGCTCTGCTGGATCACCAACGCCTTCGACCGCTCGCCGTCGGAACTCGTCTGGGTCCCCAAAGACGCCAAATGGGGCCCGCTCAACGGCTCACTCCTCAACCTCTCCTACGGCTACGGAAAAATCTACACCGTCCCCTTCGAAAAGTCCGGCGGCCAACCCCAGGGCGGCATGTGCGCCCTGCCCATGCCTCAGTTCCCCACCGGCGTCATGCGCGGCCGCTTCCACCCCACCGACGGCCAGTTCTACGCCTGCGGCATGTTCGCATGGGCCGGCAATCAAAGTCAGCCAGGCGGCTTCTACCGTGTCCGCTGGACCGGCAAACCCGCCCTCCAACCCATCGGCCTCCATTTCGCGAAAGCCTCCGTCAAACTCGACTTCAGCGACGCCCTCGATGCCGCCACCGCCAGCGACCTCACTCGCTACGAGGTCCGCACATGGGACCTCAAACGCTCCGCCAACTACGGCAGTGAACACATCGGCGAATCCGCCCTCCCTGTCACCGCCGCCACCCTCCGCGACGGAAAATCTCTGACGCTCACCGTCCCATCACTCCGCCCAGCCATGGGCGTCTCCGTCACCTGCCGTCTGCGCGGCTCCGACGGCAAGGACACCGAACGCATCCTCCACGGCACCATCCACCAACTCACCAATCCCTGAGAAACAATCGCCCTCATCCCGCGGTTGCCGGGAGAAAAGTTGTGCGTTTAGGTCCGGTGCGCGCGTGAGCGGGCCAGTTCGACCCGCTCCGGATGTTCCCTTCAGGACACCCGCTCCCGCCGCGTCATCAAGAACTCCCGAGCAACCATGAGCGATATTCTCAGCCGTCCCACTGTGCTGGTGCTCAACCGGCACTGGCAGGCCATCGACGTCAAATCTCCCGCCGATGCTTTCGGCATGTTGGCCGCTGGTTCCGCCAGCGCCCTCGACATCACCGACGATGGCATGCGCCCAGTCAAATGGGCCGAATGGCTGACCCTCCCAGTCCGCGAACACGACCTCCCAGTCCGCACCGTCCGCGGAGCCGTCCGTGCACCGACCGTCCTCGTCCTCGCTCGCTTCGCCAGAATGCCCCGCCGCCGCCTCAGCTTCTCCCTCCGCGGTCTCTGGGAACGCGACGGCGGCGTCTGCCAGTACACCGGCCGCCGTCTCCAGCCCGGTGAAGGCAACATTGATCACGTCATCCCGCGCAGCCGCGGCGGGGCCTCCTCATGGGAAAACTGCGTGCTCGCCTGTAAACGCATCAACCAGCGCAAAGGCGACCGCACCCCAGACGAAGCAGGTCTCCAACTCCTCCGCGCACCTTCCCCGCCACGCGAACTCCCCGCTTCCGCCTTCATCCGCAATACCCTCGGCATCCGCGACTGGGAAGCGTTCCTCGTTTCCTGATCCCGACGCCCGCCCCATCTCAGTGCCCTCCCTGAGCGGGAGAACCTATCTGCACGCGCTGCATCTGCGCCTTCTCCCGATTCGCCTTCCAGAACCCACGCATCCCCACCGCGTACGGCGCAATCTCCGGCGGCAGCATCGCCGACGGATCTAGTTTGCTTACAATCGGCTCCAGCACCGCCAGCCTCAGCCCGACCGATGGCGACCGGTCCATCGGATCTTCACTCCGATACAAATCCATCAGCCGCCTCCACGCCTCCAGTTCACGCCCGGGAACATCCGCAAGGTGATACGCTGCAAAACGCCGCAGGTAAGGCGGTGCCCCGGGACACGCCGCCCCCATCTCACACGCCCGCGACGCCGCCAGATAATCCGGCTCCGGATTCAACTCGCTCGTATGCAGCAACCGAAGCCGTTCATACAACTGGTAAACCTTCGGATTGTACCTCAGCCCTTCCTCAATCAGCCCAATCGCCTTCACAAACGCCTGCCGCGACTTCATCGTCTTCACCGCCGGCGAACGCACAGACTCATACTGGTAATTGTCCGCCGCATTGAAACCCGCATGCCACGCCCGCAGGTCCCAGTAGTGCCACTCCCGCGGCTGGAGCTTGTTGCAGATCGCATAGTACTCATCCACCAGCCCCCATTGCCGCTCCTGCCACGGCCGGATCGTTTTCAATTCCACCAGACTGGCCACCACCGAACGAAACCCGCCCAGCACCGCAATGAAAAACGACTGCCCCAGCTCATCACGCAGCGACGCACTGAGCGGCGGTTCAAGAATCCCTCGCTGCTGAAGGTCCCGGGTCCGGGCCTGCTCAAAAGGCAGCCGCAACACCCCACCGGCCACAATGATAGCCAGCGCAAGAACGATGCGGCGGGGCGGAATACTCATCGCTTCAGAGTTCCTTGTCCGCAAAAAGCACCCAAGCCGCCAGCATGTACAGCACACAGTAAATGCCGCACAACCCACCCATCTTCAAAACCTCAACTCCCGGCACCACCGTCCCCGTGATCACCGCATCCAGCACGTCGAAGGTCTTGAAATCCGGAAACAGCACCGCCACCCCGCCCGCCACCAGCCTCGGCAGCACCGCCCCATCCGCCTCATCCAGCAACACCTCCCTCGCCAGCCCCTGCGCATGCCCGATCACCATCAGCGCCAGCGAAACCATGATCGTAAACAGCGTCGAAGTCGCAAACGTGCTCACCAGCAGCGTCACCGCCGTCAGCACAATCGACTTCGCCAGAATCGCCGCCATCCCCGCCTGCAGGTTCCAGCTCGCCCCCTGCTGCGTCGCCACTTCAATAATCTCCGCCACCGCCTTCTCCCGCTCTTCCTGACTCCGGAAAGGCCGGTACTCCAGCTCCGCAACATTCTGCTCCACCACCGTCCGCTGCTTCAAATGCAGCACCCCGGTGAATAGCAGATCCATCGCCCCCAGACTGATCACCAGCACCAGCACCATCCCACCCAGCTTCCCTAGCAGATACTCAAGCCGCGACACCGGTTTGCACAGAATCGTATACAGCGTCCGGTCCTCAACATCCCGCGGAATCAGCATCGCCGTCCCCGCGATCGCAAACAGCATGCAGAACAGCTGAATCGCCGCAAACGACACGTCCTTCAGCATCTTCAATTCCTGCTCCGTCTTCAGATCCGCGAACGCAAAACTCGCCCCGATCAGCACCACCGCAAAAATCGCCATGAACGCAAACACCTTCATCCGCACTAACTGCGTCAGCGTTCCCGTCGCAATAGTCCAGACTCGCCCGAAGGAAAATGATCGGTGTCGGCGGATTGGAGCAGCAGTTTCCATGATTCGTCAGGATTTGCCCGCAGAAGCCCGCGCCGCTTCCGCAGCAGCACTCGTCACTTCAAGGAACAGGGTTTCAAGGGTCGTCCTCGGATGGCCGTCATGGATCCACTTCGCTCCCCTCGCCGCCGCCAGCGCCCGCATCTCCTCCATCAACTCCGGCGTCATCCCCTCCAGCACAATCTCCGATCGGTTCCCCACCTCCGTTATCTGCGCAAGGCTCCCCTCCCTCAGCATCCGCCCGCGGAAAATAATCCCGATCCGGTCGCAGACTTCCTGCACCTGCTCTAGCAAATGCGACGACAGGATCACCGTGATCCCCCGGCGCTTCAACTCCATGATCAGATCCCGAATCTGCCTCGACCCCAGCGGATCCACCCCCGCCGTCGGCTCATCAAGCACCACCAGCCTCGGCCGGTGAATGATCGCCTGCGCCAGCCCAATCCGCTGCAGCATCCCCTTCGAATACCCCCCAAGCCTCCGATCGCGCGATTCCTCAAGGTCCACCAGCGCCAGCATCTCCCCAATCCGATCGCGCAACTCCCGCCCCCGCAACCCGCACAGCTTCCCGTAAAACTCCAAGGTCTCCGCTCCCGTCAGATGCTTGTAGAAATACGGATTCTCCGGCAGATACCCAACCTCCTCACGACTGTCCACGCGCGCACTGTCCCGCCCGAAAATCGCACACTTGCCGCTCGTCGCCCGCAGCAACCCCAGCAGCACTTTCATCGTCGTGCTCTTCCCGGACCCATTCGGCCCGATCAACCCGTAAACCTCTCCAGGCTGCACTTCCAAAGACACGTCCGACACCGCCGTGAATTCACGACGCCGCAGGCCCGGAACGCGGAAGACCCGCGTGAGCTGTTCGACACTGACGGCCGGCACAGTTGACATGCCTCCACCCTATCCCGGATGCCGCGCCGTCAAGGGTGACACTCGTCGCTTCACAACGTCCCCTACCCTTCACTCCGCACCCCTCACCCGCCCCGATCCCCTCCCCAGCAGCCACACCGATGCTACCCCAAGCAACCCGCACACCGCCCACAGCGCATCAGGGTGCCACGCGAAAAGCATCAGCCCCGACCACCCGCCGAACGTCGCACCACCCGACCACGCAAACGACGCCATCCCCGCGTAACGCCCCCGCATGTCCGCAGGCGAAAGCTGCTGCACCCACGCCGAATGCCGAGGCAGGCTCAGCATCTCCCCGAAGGTCAGCACCACCATCGACGCCACCGCCGCCACCAGCCCAGGACCCGCAGCGTTGACCGCCACCCCCGCCCCAAGCAGAAAAAATCCCGCCGCAACCGCCCGCCGCGGCAGCCATCGGCTCGTCATCGCCGCTAGCGGAATCTCCAGCAGGATCACCAGCAGGCCATTCAGCGACTGCACCATCCCACAGTGCTTCTCCGAATAGCCGCCACTCAGCAGGTGCAGATTCATCGCCGTACTCACCTGCCGGAACACAAACGCCGCACACACCGTCGCCGCCAGCAGACGAATCATGTCAGGACTCCCCGCAAGGCTCCGCAATGCTGGCTTCCACTTCGTTTCAGAAGCACGCTGCGAATTCCCATGCGGCAGAAAAAACCAGCTGAGCCCCGCAAACAGTAGCGACGTGCAGGCATCCGCCGTGAACAGCCACTGATAACTGTGCGAATCCGCCACAAACCCAGCCACCGCCGGCCCAAACGCCCACCCCGTATTGATCGCAAACCGCTGCAGCAGCATCGCCGGCACCCGATCCTCCTCCGGCACCAGATCCGCCACCATCGCATGCATCGCCGGCTGCGCCCCCTGCCCCGCAAACCCAGCCAGCGTCGCCAGCACACAGATCGCCACCAGCGATTCACCCGCAAACCCCATGCAGAACACCATGCACGCCTCCGCCAGCAGCGACACCGCCATGATCCGGTTCCTCCCAAACCGGTCCGCCGCAGGTCCCGCGATCAGCGTACACCCGAACGCCCCAGCCCCGTAAAGCGTCACCGCCAGCCCCGCGTCACCCGCACTGAACCCCCGACGCGTCATGAACATCGTTAGAAACGGAACCAGAAACGTCGCAAACCGGTTCACAAACGTCCCCGCCGCCAGCAGCCACATCCCAGACGGCAGCCGGCGCATCGCACCTAGCATCTCTCTCGCTTGCTGCCCCGGCATCGGTTCAATTCATGCCGGAACCCTGAACGCTCAGGCCTCGCGGTCGCTGGTTCTCAATGCAGAAAATGACGGTGCCCGGTGAACACCATCGCCACCCCGCGTTCATCCGCCGCCGCAATCACCTCCGGATCCTTCACGCTGCCTCCTGGCTGAATCGCCGCCGTCGCCCCCGCATCCGCCGCCGCAATAAGTCCATCCGGAAACGGAAACATGGCATCACTCGCCACCACACTCCCATCAAGCGACAACCCCGCCTCCTTCGCCTTCCACACCGCAATCCGGCACGAATCCACCCGGCTCATCTGCCCGGCCCCAATCCCCAAAGTCCGATCCGGCCCCGCAAACACAATCGCGTTCGACTTCACATGCTTCACCACCCGCCACGCAAACCGCATCGCGTCCAGTTCCTCCTTCGACGGCGGCCGCTGCGTCCGCACCTTCTCCTCAAGATTGCTCAACCCTAGCGCCTTCACATCCCGGTCCATCACCATGATCCCGCCCGGCGCACTCCGCAGCACCGGATTCTTCTCCATCCACTGACCGTAGGCATCCATGTGCGCCAGCATCAGCCGCAGATTCTTCTTCTTCTGCAGGATCGCCCTCGCCTCAGGCTCAAAATCCGGCGCAATGATCACATCGGTGAAAATCTCACTGATCACCCGCGCCAACCGCTCAGTCAGCGGCCGGTTCGTCACAATCACCCCGCCGAACGGTGCCTGCTTATCCGTCTCAAATGCCTTGTCCCACGCCGCCCTCAAATCGTCATCACATCCCACACCGCAGGGATTCGTATGCTTCAGAATCGCCACCACCGGCCGCTTGAACTCCAGCACTAGCTCCGTCGCAGACTCAATATCCAGAATGTTCGTATAACTCAGCTCCTTGCCCTGCAGCTTCTCGAAGAAATCCGAGAAATTGCCGTACAGACTCGCCTTCTGATGCGGATTGTCGCCGTTCCTCAGAGTCTGACAAAGCGGCAGGCTGATGCTGAAATTCGCCTCCGTTTCCTGCTCCTTGTTCAGAAAATCAGCAATCGCCGAGTCATATGCCGCCGTCCGCTGATAAACTTTGATCGCTAGCCGCTCCCGCGTTTTCAGCATCGTCGCCCCGCCGTTCGCACTCATCTCCTCAAGCACCGGCCCGTAATCCCCGGGATCCGTCACCACCGTCACACTCTGGTAATTCTTCGACGCCCCTCGCAGCATCGCCGGCCCTCCAATGTCAATATTCTCAATCGCGTCCTCCAGCGTCACCCCTTCCTTCGCAATCGTCTTCTCAAACGGATAGAGATTCACTATCACCAGATCAATCGGCGGAACATCGAGCTCCTTCGCACGCTTCTCATGCTCCGCATCCCCTCGAACCTGCAGAAACCCGCCGTGAATCCGCGGGTGCAGGGTCTTCACCCGGCCATCAAAACACTCAGGATAGCCCGTATAGTCACTCACCTCCACCACCGGCAAATCAAGGCCCCGCAAATACGCCGCACTCCCACCCGTCGACAGCAGCTCCACCCCCAGCTCATGCAGTCCCCGGGCAAATTCATCCAGACCGGTTTTGTCAGAGACAGAAATGAGCGCGCGGGTGATTTTCATGGAATTCTGGTGGGCTCGCAGAGTCGGAACACCCCCGGGTGGCGCAAGGGAGAAATCCATTTCCCCTCCAGCCCGGCACCATCACCCCCTCCCGCCAACCTCGGCTGTCGAATTGACAGTTCGCCACCCCCGGAGGATCATCCCCCCATGACTCCGACCGCAAGGCTCCTTCTCGTGCTGCTGCCTTTGTGCGGCCAATTCCACTCCGCAGCCCTCGCCGAGGACTCCCCACCGCCGACCGCCAAGACCGAATCCCCTCAGCCGGCAGCAAAACCACTCGCCGACTACATTCGCTTCGCCCAGGACGAAAAAGGCACCCGCCTCGAGGTCGCCGTCCGCAGCTTCCTCCTCCCAGACGGCACCACCATCGACCTCGCCGGAGCCGTCCACATCGCCGACGCCTCCTACTACAAGGACCTCAACACCCGGTTCACGACCTACGACGCCGTCCTCTACGAACTCGTCGGCTCTCCCTCCGCCCTCAAAAAAGCCAAGGAAGAAGAGAAATCCGACGAAGCTCCCGATAAATCCAAAGCCCGCCCCCACCCGCTCCGCTTCCTCCAGCAGACCATGGGCAGCATGCTCAAACTCTCCTTCCAACTCGAAGAAGTCGACTACTCGCCGGACAATATGGTCCACGCCGACGTCACCCCGGAAGAGTTCGCAGCCCTCCAGAAAGCCCGCGGCGAGTCCATGATGACCCTCATGGCCAAAGCCATGGCCGCCCAATACGACGAGGATTTCGCCGAAGAAAACGCCGCCGCCGCCGAACTCGACGGTGCCAAACTCCTCCGCATCCTCCTCAGCCGCAACGCCGCCGCCGAATTCAAAATCCTCCTCGCCAAAATCTTCGACCAGGCCGAACGCACCACCGCAAAACTCGAGGGCCCCGGCGGCTCAGCCATCCTCAAAGACCGCAACGACGTCGCCTTCCGTAAACTCAAGGAAATCGCCGCCTCCAAACCAGGAAAACGCTTCTGCGTCTTCTACGGAGCCGCCCACATGCCCGGCCTCGAATCCATGATCCTCTCGGAACTGAACGGCAAAGAAACAACCACCGCATGGCTCCCCGCATGGAATATGCCGAAAACCACTCCGCTTCCCCAGCCCAGCAAAGAATCTGAATCAGCCCCCAAATAATTCCCGCGTCGTCTTTTTCCTAATACCCCATCGGGAAAACCACCATCCTTGACGCCGGATTCATGCCGGAATTACATTTTTGCCGAAAAACTGTGGCATTTCGGCCAGTTTGCGGAATCATCCCAAAGGGTGCCCGCGATTGTCGCAGTCACTGGCACCCGAATCCCGCCCGGTGCGGTTCAGAACCTGTCGAAATGCCATCGGGTGGGCGGATCGACAGCCCATGAACTGCACCGGGCCCTTCTCCCCCTCGCTTCACAGCTTTCCACACGCCCATCCCCGGCAGTGCCGACACCTCAGCGCAACACCACCCCGACACGCGCATAGAGATTCCCCGCGCTGAACGCCGCTTTGCTGCGCCACGTCTCAGTCACACTCCCATCGGCATTCGTCACCACAGAAACCAGTATCGGAGGGTTCCCCCACGTCTGCAGGTCAAATCCAAACTGCGCCCGGTACTCCAGATCCGGCCGCAACGCAGGACGCGTGAACGAAATCACCGCATGACTGCCGTCAGTCCCCCCAACCGGCAACCCTGCCTGCGACGGCACCAGCGGGTTCAGCCCGAACGCATACTCAAGCTGGTTCGGCACGCCATCCCCATCGTCATCCCCCAGCGGTCCACCTGTCAGCCCGTATTGCCACACAAACGACGCAAACGCCGGTGCCGCCTGCTGTCCCGGCGACCCGTTGACCGCACCGCTCGCACGCCATTCCAGCGGGCTGCCGTGATTAAGCCCCACCTTCGCCGGCGCGATCAACTCAAGCGTAGGCCCATTCCCATCCGGCGTCTGCGGCCACGGCGCACGGTCGCCATACACAAACTCAATGATCGGAATCCCTGTGCCATAGCTCAGTTTGATCTCCTCACCAGCATTCGCTAGGTTGTCAGGACCGTAGGATCCAGCCACCACCACCCCTGGATACCGAATCGCAAACGCCGCCGCATTCCGCACCACCACCGCCGACCCTCCCGCCGCTAGGCTGTACCCAGCAGGAAAATCAAAATCAATCCCCTTCGTGAATCGCACGTCGGTCAGATCAATCGCCGTACTGGCAATGTTCGTCAGCTCGATGAACTCGAAATCCTGCTCCGTCCATGCCGCATTCCACCCGGGATTCGTGACCTCCGCAGCCGTCAGCGGCCCCGGATTGTAGTTGATCTCACTGATCCTCAGCACCGCCGCAAACGGCGTCACGTCCGCCGTCGCCGCCACAAACTGCATTGGCTCCGACCAGAAAGACCACCGCCCAGTGCTGTCCTTGTGCCGCACCCGCGCCCGATACGTCCGCCCCACCCGCAGGACACTCGCAGGAATCCGCATCTCAGCCAGATTCGTCGGCCCCGCCGCCGGCAGCTCCCCAGATCGCCACACATCCTCAATCTCGTAAACCCGCGGCCTCGTCGGATCATAAAGCGGAATCCCCGGCGCCGAAATCTCCCCGACCCGCCACTGCACCGCAGCAATCGCATTCCCCTGAGGATCACGGTAATCGCTGCTCCGCACAATCACCGCATTGACCGGATAGCCAGGCGCACCAGTGTACGCAATCTGCGGCTTGTCAGGATAAAGCACGTTGTTCGCCGCACTCAGTTGCTGCAGCGAATCACCATTGACCGCATACCGGGTCGTCCCAGCCGCCGTCAGATCCCCTATCGCTACTCCCGCATTCGGATTCGTCGTCGCATTCGCATACCCCCCGTAAAGCGTCTCCCACTCAAGGTACTTGTACCCATAACCCCGCTGCCGGTTCACATTGTTGTCCGTCCCCCCGCCTCCCGCCCCCGTCCCGGCACTCGTCGCCCGCCGCGTCCACGCCGTCGCCGCAGGATACGTGTTCGACGCGAAATCCCGCATCCACCCGACAATCCCCTCATGATCCGAAAATCCGTTCCCGTCAGGATCCGGAAGATTCCGAACCCACGTCCCCGTCTGCACCGTTCCGCCTAGCCCACCTCGCGTCCCGTCAAGATATAGCGCCCGGAAGAAATTTCCCCGGTGACTCGACTGCCCCGTGTTCGCCCCGCCTCCCGCAGATCGCGGATGCAGATTCCACATGTGCGCATCCAGATCCGCCCACGTCAGCTCCTGCCCCGCCGGATTGATCATCTGCGCATACTCATCAATGATCTGCGCAAGCTGGCCCCCGGACGCCCCTGCATCCGAACCCATCAATCCCAGCAACTCCCGGCACCGGTTCCGGTACTCAAGGGCCAGCGCCGGATGGCGCATGATCGCAATGATCGCATTCGGCGCTCCCGCCACCACCACTCCATTGATCGTCCCGCCCCAGTGATGCCCCGCAATGAACTGCATGTCGTGGTCATACCCCATGATCTTCCAGTGCCCGCCCGGATACAGAGGATTCAACACCTCCGGACTATGGTAAAACCGGTAGTTGTCTCCCGGTCGCACGTCGACATTCCCGATCAGCCGGTTCAGCCCCAGATACGTGTACAGATCATCAAGATCGAGATTCCCGCGGTACCACGCCTCCGTCTGCCCTGCCTGCACCAGCGCCGTCCGGAAATTGTTCCAGTCCGAGGCATCCAGCGGCTGCCCAGGTGCCTGGTACTTCTTGTCCCCATTGTCCCCCTCAATCGCATAAATGTTGCCCGGCGGCAGATCCCGCTCCCCGATGAAGTTCCCCTCAGTCGGCTCCAGCACCATGTAGAGACCCCACAGATCCGATGAATACTGCCCGTCAACCGTCCCACCCGCCGTCGCATCACTGACATTCGTGCCCGCAGGCGGTGTCTCCGCCGCCTTCCGGATGATCCGGAGATGCGCAAAATGCGTCCGCAGCGAGTTCATCCCCGCAAGCTCCAAAATCCGATAGGACGTCGCCTCCTCAACCCCGGCCGATCCCCGGTGCACCGCCGCCCATGGCGACGCATTCGCATTCAGCCCGAACGAATTCCAGCTCTCGCTATACTTCCGCCCCCAGTTGTCCCGCGCCTCGAAATCACGCGCCCGGTTGAACTTGAACCCCAGCTTGTTCTTCCCGCTCACCCGCGTCGACCCGATCCCACGCACGTTGAAGTTGATGTGATCGTACACTTTGCCCTCATACACAAACGTCCCGCGGTACGGCGTGCTGTCCGTCGGACCAGTGTACAGACACGACGCCACGTCCGCATCCAGCGCAATCAGATGATAGGGCTCGATGCTGCTGATCATCGACGCCGGAAACGTCACCCTCGGCGTCGCTCCATACCCGGAAAATGCCGCCGGCCGCATCGCTCCAGTCCACGCCGGAATCCCGTTATAACAGAAATACGCGAAATTCGGCTGCTCGTCGTCCGGATACGGAACCGTCACCGTAGCAGAACCTGCATCCGTCGCAGCAATCCGGTACCTCACAAGGCGTCGGTGCACCTGCACCCCCGGCGGCAAAGTCGCACTGTAAACCGCATCTCCCGCCACCGCATCACCCCCGCTCCCATCATCCGTCATCGTCAGCGTCGTCCAGTTCGCCGCTAGATTGTAGGCCGCATCCGTCCGCCGGATGTACGTCCCCGGATTAACCACCTGATAGCTCAGCGACACACTTGCCACTCCCTCGGCATCAGTAACCGTCGCCGTCACCACCACCGGTTCACCCGCCACAGGCTGCTTGGGCGCATGATCGACATTTCGAATCGCCGGCGGCGCTCCCGCAGGTGTCGTCAGCAGCGCCCGGTTGGCCGCCCCCGGCGTCGCCGCCGTCGGCGGCGGGGTCTTCAGATCCGCATCAATGAACAGATCATTGCTCGCCGTCGTCGTGTTGATCAACTGGATCGCCAGCACGTTCGTCCCCGCCTTCAGGATCGTCGCCGCATTCCCAATCACCACCGGAGCCTCCCACAGCAACGGAGGCTCCGTCACTTCCGCCGCCGTCCCATCCGGCGCATTAAACGGAGGAACCGCCCCCGGATTCACCCGGATCCGTCCCACCTCCACCCCGTTGATGAACGCTATGCACCCGTCATCACAACGCAGATTCAACACCAGCGTCGACGGCAGCTGACCACTCACAAAAAACTGACGCCGCAGAAACACCGTCTTCTGATTCGCCGCGATCGTCGTCGTCACATCATTCCCAACCGCATTGCCGTCAATGTCCCCGAACCCTAGCGGCAGCGTCGCCCCAAACCACGTCGTCTCCGTAAATGTCTCGGATCGCCACGCCTCCACCGGATTCGACGCCTCCGCCGCTCCCGGCAGATACCGCCATCCCGACGTGCTCGTCGCAATATACGTCGTCTGCGTCCCGACAGAAACCCCCGTCCTCCAGTTCCCCCCAAGGTCGTTGTTCAGATGCGGATGCAGCAACTCCATCGATGCTCCCGTCCCCGCAGCTCCCGTCGGCCACGGAAATCCCGCCCCGTAATCAACCTCGTCCACCGTCGCCCGAGCCGCATCCCTCAGCCGAATCAGCTCGCCCCCGTTGCTCAGCGACCCAGTCCACGGCCCGAGCGCACCACCCGCCAGCGGATACGCAAACGCAAACGCCGCAGGATTCTCCGCCACAACAAGAAATCCTCCCGCAGGTATCACCGTCCCTCCCGGAAAAATGAAGTCCACCCCGGAATCAAGCTCCCACCCGCTCATGTCGATCGCCGCATTCGTCGGATTGTGAAACTCAATGAACTCCAACGCCTTCGTCGCATCCACCGTGTCGTAGTTGATCTCGTTGATGATCACACTCGTCGGCACCAGCGTCCTCGTCCCGAATGCTCGGCTCGCCGCCCACCCACTCCCAGCCCCATTCACCGCTCGCGCCGTGAAAAAATACGTCGTCTGCGGCCCAAGCCCCTGTACCAGCGACGAAAAATCGCCACCGCCAGCCCCTAACACTCGCGAGTTCGCCCACGCCGCCGGATTCGTCCCGCCATCCGCAAGTCCCCAGAAAAGCGTCACCACCGGCACCTCATTGCCCGTCGACGTCACCCGCCCGCGCAAAACCGCAGAACTCCCCGTTATGTTATCAGCCGCAGCCACCGTCACCGCAGGCGGCACCACCGTCAGCGTCGTGAACGTCCCGCTGCTGTCCGCCCAGTCACCACCTCGCGCATTCTCAGCATAAGCCCGGAAAAAATACGCCCTCCCTGACTGCAACCCCGTCACCGTCCGCTGCGCCGCCCCATTCAACTCAGGAATCACCACACTCGACGCCCAGGCCGCCGCGTTCGTCCCACCATCCGCCAATCCATAAAAAATCGTCACCGCAGGCACCGCCCCGCCCGTCGATGTCACCGTCGCCGCCAGCTTCGCAGATGTCGCCGTAATCTCACTCACCCCTCCATTCTCCACCACCGGAGCCGACGCCAACGTCGTGAAACTCAAACACGGCGACGCCCACACCCCGCCACTCGCATTCGTCGCCCGCGCCCGGAAAAAATACGTCGTCGCAGGCTGCAATCCTATCACCTCCGCAGCAAAAGCCCCCGTCTGCGTTCCCGCCACCACCTGACTCGCCGGCCACGCCGCAGGATCCCCGCCACGATCCGACGTCGCCCAGTAAAACACCACCGCCGGCGCAGACACCCCGGCATCCGTCACCGCCCCATTCAGCGTCGCCCCTGTCGCCGTCACCCCAGTCGCCGCATTCAACACCGCCACCGGCCGCCCATTCGCCACCGACGGCGACGCATCCAGCCTAACATTGTCAAAATTCGATCGCCCCGCACCCCTCGCCTGCAGCAGAATCTGCAACCCCTTCCCTACAATACAAGGATCCGCAAAGGTATCCACCGACACCGCCGGCGCATCCGCAAACGTCCCCGCAGGCACCCCACTCGCATCACGCACCCCAGAAACCGCAATCGCCCCACTCGTATCCGCTAACCCATACGTCGATTGATTCCCCGCCGCCGTCACCCCCGTCCGGTTCCCCACCGCAACCGTCAGCGTGTACACCGTGCTCGGCTGAAATGTCACCCCAGTCACATTCTGAAAAATATCATACCCAAGCTCCACACCGAGGTGCTGATCGTTCTGAATCACCCCTCCCCCGATGTTCTGTCCAGCATCCGCACGGAACCCCGCAACATACTCCACAAACCCATTCGTGTTGTTATTGCCGCCCGACCCGACCCACGACGTCAGATTGTATGACCACGTCGTCCCCGTCGTCGGATTGTTCGGCAGCTCGAAACTGAAATTCGGAACACTCACCGGGGCCGCCTCAAGGCAGCTCAACAGGGCAGCAAACACAGCAATGGCAGTAGCAATGCGTTTCATGGGATCATGGAAGTATGGGGCGCTCAGCAAAACTACGGGGGAACCTGCCGCCAGGATAAGGGAAACCCCGGCAGCATTCAGGAATGATTAACGCCCCACGCCTCCTCCGGTCAATAATTATGGCCCCGCCTCCTCGAATTCTCCGCTCACACTTCCGGTTGCCCCCGCCGCCGCAGCCGTCCATGTCGTCTCCCCAACCGGTCCGCCCAATCACGTCGGACCTCAGATTCTTCAAGATCCATGACTCAGCTCGAAGCCCTCAAGCAGTTCACCACCGTAGTCGCAGACACCGGTGACTTCGAATCCATGCGCGCCTTCCTCCCCCAGGACGCCACCACCAACCCATCCCTCATCCTCCAGGCCGCGGAAAAACCCCAGTACCGCCC
>JAIXPK010000482.1 GCA_027486335.1 Verrucomicrobiaceae bacterium
CAGGTAGGTGAAGCCGAGCTGCTGCAGCGTCCGCAGCGCGGGAATCTGGCTGATGAGGGCTTCTTGAAAGGATGGGGTCATTTAGAAAATGGAAATGAAGGATTGCAGGCCCAAGGCGCGTGGGTATAAACGGGCGCTGGCCCGGCCAGCAGGCGGGTCAAACAATTCAAAGGTTCCACCCCGGCAACAAGAGCCCACGGGGCTCTTCCCTGAAAAGGGATAGCCGGGGTGGTCATTTTGAGACGAGCACACGGAGTTTCAGTAGTGGTGGAGGGTGCCGCTGCGGAATATGTCGAATTCACTGCGCACCGCCGAAGCGATCAAACGGTAGGATCGTTCATCTCCCTGGGTCCACTTGCGCTGAATGGCCCAGGTGCAGTAGTCGGCAATTTGCAGGTCAAAATTTGACTTCGAGTCGTGATGCATCACCCGGTAGATCGCGCCGCTCGGCAGCATCTCCGACAAAGTCTGCTTCACGGCCTTCTCAACGGCGCGGCGCTTTTTGGACACGGGGATGCGGTCGGTGATCACGACAATCTCCGCCACTCCGTTCCAATCCACCCGTTCAAGGATGTAGCGCAGATGATAGCCCAGCATCCTCGGGTAAAACCTGGCCGTGTCCTGGAGTGAAGGACCCGTCTTCCGCTTCTCGATGATCGTGGCATCCACGGTGCAGCCTTCAAGGCGCTCCGAGATGATGCTGAAGACTTGGTTACGCACTTCCTGGCGGTCTTCCGCCGCGTGAAAATACTCCATATCAGTACCCTGCTCGATCAGGTCGTACTTCAGCTCGGTCAGCCCCTGATAGGCGTGGAAGGGCCGTTCCTTGGTGACGCTGCCCAGAATGAAATAAGGGGTGCCCGAGGGCGAGAAATCAAAGTTCCCGGCCTCATCAAGGAAGATATAGAGTACACGCATTCTCATTGCCTATAGCGTGGATATGCCCGCCTCCCAAGGCAGCCCGAGGGCGTGAAAATATGGCTCGAAGGCCTCCGTTGTGATGCGGCTCATCTGCCAGATCAGGAGATCGGTGTTGTTCCGCACATGGGCTTCGTCCAGGAACGTGTAGTAGGCCAACCGACGGTCCACGGTGAGGACTGCGGCGGGATAACCGGCCTTTATGAGTTCCAGGTTCATGAGCAGTCTCCCGGTGCGGCCATTGCCATCGACGAAGGGGTGGATCTTCACAAAGTCGCTGTGCACACGGGCGGCGCGCTCCACGGGGTGCAGGGACGTCGCCACGTCGCGGTACCATGAAATGAAGCGCTCCATCAGCTCCGGCACGATCGCTTGATCCGGAGGCAGATGCTCCGCGCCAGCGATGCGAACGTTGACCGTGCGGTAGCGACCCGCGTCGTTGTCATTGGTGCCTTTGAGAATGAGCTGGTGCAGGGATCTGATCGTCCACTCCGTCAGCGGCTCGTTCTTCTGCACAAGGTCCTCCAACAGCAGAATAGCGTTCTTGTGGTTCACGGCCTCCAAATGCTCGCGGATGGACTTCCCGGCGATGGTGATGCCCTCCAGCGCCGTTCTGGTTTCCTCCAGGGTCAGCGTGTTCCCCTCGATGGCATTGGAATGGTAGGTCCAGCGCACAATGAGATCCTCCCGCAGATTGCGCACAATCGCCGGGTCCAGCGGGCGGTGCTGGTCCAAGGTGGCTTTCAGGCGGTCGATGTCGGGGAAGGTTTTCATCGTGTCCGCGGCGCGTGAATCTGGCTGATGAGGGGTTCTTTGAACGAGGGATGCATTCAAAACAGTCTAGTCGATCAATTTCTTCCCTTGGGCCGGTGACAATGCGCGCGGCAGCTCAGCATGGAAGAGCCCGGGATCTCGCCTGCCCCAAAAACGTGTCTGGTAGACTTCAGCTACCCAATGACCCGATGCGGTCATCCAATGTTCCCAATAGCGCGCCAATTCATCGGTCGGCACTGCATTATCCTTTAACAGATCGGAAAAAAATGCCGGATCAGAAAAGAACATCGTCGTCGCTCTCCGCTTAACGTCATCGTCGATCATTACAAAGCACACAGGAACAGTGATTTCACGTTCTTTGGGCTTTCCAGCCATCGCGGCCTTGATTGAGGACACGCAATCGAGCGTATTGAGGAAAGCATAATAGGCAGCTATTGCGGCTTTGGTGTCCTCTTCGCTACCGAAGATCGCGTGCAGCCACTGCCACTCTGTGGCGGCCTTCATCAAGAACGTCCATCCAAGTGTGCAATCTTGATGGAGCGATTCGGGCCACCCCATCAGCTTTGTGCTCTTGAACAATGGACGGGCATTCCGTCGGGAGTAGCGATCTTCGAGGCTGGTTCCTGCAAGACTGAGCGCGGCTTCGAAGTTGTGTCGGCTAATTGCAAATCCCCCCATCAACGCTTGATAGGTGAACAGAACGAGGTCTGGTAATTCGACAAAGATCAAGGTGCCCTCCCAATCCCATCCTTTTGGATTGCGAATCGTGTCTATAATGCTGAGTTGATTGTGGAAACGCTGATCCTTGGATGCGAAGGCGCCGAACGCCACGGCGAAGAGGTTTGCATAAGTGGCGACGGCAGGAAAAAAGAAGTCAGGAAACTCCGTAGCCTGCTGAGGGTGTTTGTGTTGATTCCCAGATCGCCAACTCAAGAGAGCCGAGGCGGACGCCGTCTTCGCGTGGTGAATAAGTTCCCTCCACTTGGCGAAGTCGCCTTGATCAGCTAGATCGATAGATCGCCGGTAGGCTTCCGCCTCGGTCGAAAAATCGGCGTCGGCTTCTTTTGCTGGCGTCAGTGCAGCGACTGCTTTCGGTTCATTCAAAAATGGATTGGGGCCAATCGGTGGCTTCTCAAACTTCCGGGCCTGATGAATGTCGCGAGCTAGTTCTTCCAAATTCTTGTCGAACAATGAGTCCGAACTGAAGTCCACGTAGAAGCGTGTTGAAACACAGGCAGGAAGGGTCGGCTTATCTCCAGTTTGCCGCGTGATTGGGATGAACTTTTTTGTTCCCAAATCCGCAACCAACTCGCCAGTCACAACCATCGCTTCATACCCCGCGCCGCCTTTGCCGTCATCGGCTTTCCTGACGTATGGCTCAGTGCATACCATGACGACACGACGCGCCCTCCGTACAGATTGCTCCATGAACTTTGGCACATCATCCCCGGGGCCGATTTCCCATTGGTCAAGAATGACGTCGATTCCATAGCTATCGCGAAGCGCCGTTGCCAGCTCGCGCACCCATTCTTTGTGGGCATCGGTATCGTGGGAATACGATATGAAGACAATTGGAGGTTCGGGTGATGATTCAGCAGACATAGTGTCAGGCATTGACTCTTAGTTTCCCCGTCAGCAGGCGCTGCATCAAGCCGCGCTTTTGCTGGTCGATGGTGGTGCGTTGGGCGCGGAGGTTTTTGATGGAGATGGAAAGGTCTTCAAACAGGTCTCCAAGCTTTGCTTGCTCTGCGGGCTCGGGAGTCGGCACGGTCACGGAGAAGAAGTTGGATGCCGTTAGATTGAGCAGCCCATCATTGCGGACACCTGCATTGATTAGGCGATGGAGACCGTGATTCAGACCGCCGTAGAGAAAGAAGTGCTTGTAGAACAAGGGCGAGTCACTTTCCGAACGAAGTCGGAAGGAAATCCAGACATTAGGGACGGCACCCTCTTCGAACTCTTCAAGGCGGTAAACGCATCCTTGGGGGTATCGGTCGGAGTTGCCTTTGTTGTAGGAGAACTCACCCTTTTTGAGCAGAACGTAGTTCTCAATGTTTCGTCCGGCGATCACCCGGCTGAACTTCTCGCGTTGATCGACAAAGCCTCTGCCTGCGGTAATGCTGAGTACGTGTTCAGGCTCTCCCTCAATGGCCCGATCAACTCTCTCGAAAACGGCGTCCAATCTCTTGTGCTTCCACGTCTTCGAGAAGCCCTTGAGCCTGCGGCGGCCGGTTAGGAGCTGCTGCATGAGGCCTTTCTTGCGGCGCTCCTGGGCTTCGATGAGAGCGTCGAGCCGGGTCAGGGCCTCGTCCCACGTCGTCAGGATGTCGGCGATCTTGCGTTGTTCGGGGAGGGGTGGGACTGGAAGGCGCACTTGCCTGAGATTGGTGATCGGAATCTCCTGCAAACCTGTTCCATTAACGCCATGCATGATCTCTCGTCTGACATGTTGGCATGCCAATGACTGAAACATGAACTTTGGGTCCATCTTCTTTGGTGCGCATGCGAGCAAAGCCACTCCTCTGGTCAGATTGGCACCTTCAAGAGCCTTGGGTACGAGTGCGGCCCTGCCAATCTCACCACGAAGGGCGATGATCACATCACCTGCGGCTAACACAGTGCGTGAGTAGCTGGCGCTGATCTTCTGCGAGGTGGTTATCATTGCAGCGCGGTCAGGTTTGCCTGAGGCCAAATCGACAACTCTCACGCAAGGAACACCGTTCGCGACAGGATCACCAGTTTGAACGACACCGTATGAGATCGGTCTTTTGGCATCAACCAGTGCCGACAAGGCTTTTGACGACCAGTCATTAGGCAGGTTCATACCCCCAGCTCCTCCAGGTAATCCTGCATCTTCTTTCGGACTGCGGTGAGTTCGGATTCGAGCCGGGAGATGTCTTTCTTGACGGCGTCGAGGTCGATTTCGGTTTCTTCTTCGAAGGTATCGACGTAGCGTGGGATGTTGAGGTTGAAGTCGTTGTCGGCGATTTCCTGTGGGGTGGCGCGGTAGGCGTATTTTTCGACGGACTGGAAGGCGGAGTAGGTGCGGACGATTTTCTGGAGGTGGTCTTCGGTGAGGACGTTCTGGTTTTTGGCTTCTTTGTATTCGCGGGAGGCGTCGATGAAGAGGACATCGCCGTGGGACTTGCCCTTGTTGAAGAGGAGGATGGCGGCGGGGATGCCTGTGCCGAAGAAGAGGTTGGCGGGGAGACCGATGACGGCTTCGAGGAGGTTTTCCTCGATCATTTTCTGGCGGAGTTTTCCTTCTGAGGCGCCGCGGAAGAGGACCCCGTGGGGGACGACGACGCCGACCTTGCCGGTGCCTTCGCGTGCGGTTTCGATCATGTGGGTGATGAAGGCCCAGTCGCCCTTGGATTTGGGGGGCAGGCCGCGGTGGAAGCGGTGGAAGGGATCGGCGGCGGCTTCTTCGTAGCCCCATTTATCGAGGGAGAAGGGCATGTTGGCGACGACGATGTCGAACTTCAGGAGCTGGTCCTTTTCGACGAGCCGGGGGTTCCGGAGGGTATCGCCCCATTCGATGCGGAAGTTGTCCATGCCGTGGAGGAACATGTTCATGCGGCAGAGGGCGTGGGTGGTGCCGTTGCTTTCCTGGCCGAAGAGGGCGAAGTCGCGTTCGTCGGCCTGGCGGCCGACCTTGATGAGGAGGGAACCGGAGCCGCTGGTGGGGTCGCAGATGGTATTTCCCTTTTTCGGGGCGAGCAGGAGGGCGAGGAGCCGGGAAACCATGCCGGGCGTGTAGAACTCGCCTGCCTTTTTCCCTGCATCGGAGGCGAAGCGCTCGAGCAGGTATTCGTAGACATTCCCGATGACGTCTTCCTCGCCGACGACGGAGGGCCGGAGGTCGAGCCGGGGATCGGCGAAGTCCTGAAGGAGGAGTTTGAGCCGGGCGTTGCGGTCTTTGGTCTGGCCGAGTTTGGATTCGGAATTGAAGTCCACCTCGCGGAAGACCCCTTCGAGTTTGGCTTTGTTGGCTTCTTCGATGCCGGCGAGGGCGATGTTCATGCGTTCGCCGATGTCTGGTTCATTGCGCTGGTTGTAGAGGCTGAGGAAATCGCAGGTGTCGGGAAGCTGAAACCGCTCGCGTGCGAGCCGCCGGGCGACACGGTGTTCGTCGCCTTTGTATTCCTTGAGGTAGGCGTCGCGGTGGTCGCGCCAGACATCGGACATGTATTTCCAGAAGAGCATCACGAGGATGTAGTTCCGGTAGTTTTCGGCATCGACGACGCCGCGGAAGGTATCGCAGGCGCGCCATGCGACGTCGTTGATTTCGGATTGGTTGAGTTTGGCCATGGAGAGCAGGAGTGGTTAAGAGGGGTTGGCGGCGCAAAGCAGCCGGTGCTGGAGAGAAGTGGATCTGAGACGAAGGAGTTCGGTGGAGAGACGGCGCTCTTCGCGGGCGAGGGCGTCGAGGGCAACGATGGTGGATTGCTTTGGCAACGGCGGCAGAGGGATGGCAAGTTCCTCGATGTCCTTGCGCTGGAGGGTTTGGACGAGAGTGCCTTTGCGGCGCTCGCCGAAATGGGCGGCGGCGGAGTCGGTGCGGAGAAACCAAGCGGCATAGGCCGGCAGAACGGTCTTTGGGTTCACCCTGAGGATGAAGAACTGAGCGCCGACGATGACATTGGGTTCGGGTAATTCGAATACGGCGGCGGTGGTACGCAGACCGCGGTTGGGGAACAGGATGTCGCCGGGGCGGAGGAAGTGGTCCGGCTTCACTGGATCGCCCGGCTCGAACTGGAGGAGATCTTCTGAGGAGATGACGCCGTCATCGTCGATGTCGCTGATGCGGATCATGCGGCATGACCCTTGGGGGTCGGGACGAGTGGCGTCCCGACCCCGCAAGGTGACCCCCATGCGGATGCTGGCGATGTGTCCGATGGGGGCGGTATTCATGGGCACTCTGGCAGGCTGAGGAGGTTGTTCGGTTGTTCGCCGTCGTTTTCCGTTTTGAGGTATTTGTTGCCCGCGGCGCTGACTGCCACGATCACCCAGACCTTGCGGCCCGCCTGGTGGACGTAGAAGCGCCACTGACCGGCTTCGATGCCAGCGATGGCATTTTCCTGCGGCATTTTCCAGTGACGGCCGTCCGGATTGAGGCCTCCGATGGATTTGATGCGCTCATGCGCGCTGTAGCGGTCGGACTTATTGATGCACTTGATTTCAACTTCTTGAGCCATGTGGGGTTCTTTGGGATGTTCCGGCACGCCCGGGGGCCGGAGATTTGAGTTGATCCTCTGTCACCACTGGCTAAGTTCGAGTTTCCTAGGCTGAGCGTCGCCCTTGTGGTGGCATCGGACGAAAGGCCCGGCAGGCAGTGATGCCCGCCGGGTTCTTTTCCCGAGCGTACGAAAATAGTACATGAGGTGTTTGCGAAGTCAAGGAAATATTGCGCGCAAACTTGGCGATCGTGAAATGAGCGGGTTTTGCGGAGCGGTTGAACTCGATGATCGTGGTTGAGGCACCCGTTACGAGGGAGCGAGCGCACTGGACGAAGTAGCCTGTCTACTGGTTCGTGCCTTGAATTTGACGACGAGGCCATGGACGACGAGGGGCCGCCACCGGTGTTTACCACTCCGTGGGAGGAGGAACGCGACCGAGCGGATGGTGCAGGGTGATTTTTATGGACGCCGCTGAATTGATGGGGGAGTCGGCGATCATCCAGCCGGAGAGCTTGATCGACGCCTCTTGGCTGCCACGATGAAACCAAAACGATTAGAAGAGCTTCAGGAGATCGCCCGAAAGCTGACCTTTGGGGGTGTAATGTCTGTTCTGTAAAAGGCTTTAGCCTTGGGCGGCAAGCTCCTTCGGGGGCTGCGGCGTGAGGCGAGCGTAGCGATGCCGAACGCCGCAGCCCCCGAAGTGGGGGCG
>JAIXPK010000216.1 GCA_027486335.1 Verrucomicrobiaceae bacterium
CCCTTTCCCGCCTCCGGGTTGCGGGCGCGGCTTGATGGGCTGAAGCCGCGTCCGTCCCGGTGGCGGGTACCTCTCTGATCCTCCGGGTGGCCGGGCCGTCTCAGGCCCGGCCACTTCCTTTTCTACCCTCCGTCTCCGGAAAACACGCTGTTTGCTTTTTCCAGGAAGCACCTCCACCGTCCGCGTCCGACTCCCGGCACCACGCCGCTCAACGATTCAGTACCATGGGGAAAACTCTCATCATCGCCGAAAAACCCAGTGTCGCCACCGACCTCGCCCGCGTCCTCGCCAAAGCCCCGGGCATGTCCAAATTCGATAAGGAAAAAGACTACTTCGAAAATGATTCCCACGTCATCTCCTCTGCCGTAGGCCACCTCCTCGAACTCGCCTTCCCGGAAACCGCCGACGGCAAAAAACCCAAGTGGAACTTCGATAGCCTCCCCCTCATCCCGGACCACTTCGAACTCAAACCGATCGAACGCAGCGCTGATCGACTCACCGCCCTCAAAAAACTCCTCAAACGCTCGGACATCGACGCCGTCATCAATGCCTGCGACGCAGGCCGCGAGGGCGAACTCATCTTCCGCTACATCATGCAGGCCAGCGGCTGCAAAAAACCCGTCCGCCGTCTCTGGATGCAATCCATGACCTCCGGCGCCATCATGGACGCGTTCCAGAATCTCCGCGACGACAAGGACATGCTCCCACTCGCCGACGCCGCCGTCTGCCGCAGCGAAAGCGACTGGCTCGTCGGCATCAACGGCACCCGCGCCCTCACCGCCTTCAACTCCCGCAACGGCGGCTTCCTCAAAACCCCCGTCGGTCGCGTCCAGACCCCCACCCTCACCATCCTCGTCAATCGCGAGAAGGAAATCTCCGCCTTCATCCCCCGCGCCTACTGGGAGGTCTTCGGCGACTTCGACGTCTCCGCCGGCTCCTACCGCGGCCGCTGGTTCGCCGAACCATTCAAAAAGGACGAATCCGACCCCCACGCACGCCCCGAACGCATCTGGAATCAGGCCGACGCCGACGCCATCAAATCCCGCTGCTCCGGCAAACCCGCCACCATCGAGGAAACCCGCAAACCCAAAAAGGAAAGCTGCCCGCTCCTCTTCGACCTGACAAGTCTCCAGCGCGAGGCCAGTAACAAATTCGGCTTCTCCGCCCGACGCACGCTCCAGATCGCCCAGTCCCTCTACGAAAGCCACAAGGTCCTCACCTACCCCAGAACCGATAGCCGCTTCCTCCCGGAAGACTATGTCTCCACAGTCCAGGGGGTCATGAAAACCTTCGCAGGCCTCGACCACACTAGCGTCGACGCCTTCCCCTCAGACCTCCCCCAGCACGCCGCCACCACGCTCCGCCAGAACTGGGTCTTCCCTACCAAACGCATCTTCGACAACTCCAAGGTCAGCGACCACTTCGCCATCATCCCCACAGGCGTCGTCCCTCGTAACCTCAAACCGGAAGAAGCCCGCATCTACGACCTCGTCACCAGACGCTTCATCGCCATCTTCTTCCCCATGGCGGAATTCGAAATCGCCACCCGCATCACCCGCATCGACCGCGATGCCTTCAAAACCGAAGGCAAAATCCTCACCACCCCCGGCTGGCTCGAGGTCTACGGCAAAGCCCTCGGCGGCGACGGCGATAAACCACTCGTCCCCGTCAAACCCGGTGAACCCGCCGCCACCTCCCTCATCGAGGTCATCGAAAACATCACCAAACCACCTCCCCACTACAACGAAGCCACCCTCCTCTCCGCCATGGAAGGTGCCGGCCGCTTCGTCGAAGACGAGGAACTCGCCGCCGCCATGAGCGAACGCGGTCTCGGCACCCCAGCCACCCGCGCCGCCATCATCGAAGGTCTCGTCGAAGACCAGTACATCGCCCGCAACGGCCGCGAACTCATCGCCACCCCCAAAGGCATCGGCCTCGTCGACCAACTCAGCGACATCGGCGCTGAAGTCCTCTGCTCACCTCAGATGACCGGCGAATGGGAATCCAAACTCAAGAAGATGGAACAGGGCAAACTCGACCGCTCCACCTTCATGAACCAGATCCGCAAGCTCACCACAGAGGTCGTCGGCCTCACCAGAGCCCGCGCGGAATCGTTCAAAACCATGGAGTTCCCGGACCTCGCAGCCCCATGCCCAGTCTGCCACGCCACCGAACTCAAACAAACCGACCGCTTCTTCCAGTGCCGCGCCCCAGGCTGCACCTTCAAGATGCCCAAAACCATCGCCGGTCGCTTCCTCAACGAATCCGAAGCCTCCACTCTCCTCACCACCAAATTCGTCGGCCCGCTCGAAGGCTTCCGCAATAAATTCGGTCAGGAATTCGCCGCAGGCCTCCAGCTCGGACCTGACCACAAGGTCGGCTTCTTCTTCCAGAAAAGCGAAGCCCAGGAAAAGGAATCGGAAGCCCTCTCCGATCCCTCACGCATCCTCTGCCCCTGCCCAGTCTGCGCCAAAGCCGGCCGCTCAGCCATGATCTACGAAACCGATTCCTCCTACGCCTGCGAATCCGTCCTCCGCGCTGAAAATACCTGCAAACCCAAGGCCAGGCTCTCCAAGGAACTCTGCCAGTTCCTCATCCCGCGCGAACAAGCCCTCAAATACTTCACCGAAGGCCGCACCGATCTCATCGACAAATTCATCTCCAAACGCGGCCGCCCCTTCAGCGCCAGTCTCGTCTGCAACACCGAAGGCAAAATGCTCCTCGCATGGGACTTCCCACCTCGCGAACCCAAGGAAGCCAAAGGAGCCGCAGATTCCGCCGACGGCACCGCCGCCGCCAAACCCGCACGCCGCTACCCGGCCCGCAAACGCCCCGCCGCCCGCAAGGCCTAACCCCTCACCACCATGACGCTGCTGGCTGCCTTCTGCTGCCTGCTGGCACTCGTGCCCACCGTCGTTCTGCTCCGGAACCTCGCGCTCTACCGCGCCCCGGAAGCACGCGACGGTGTCACGCCGCCACTCGCCATCCTCATCCCCGCTCGCAACGAGGCTTCTAACATCAAAGCCGCCGCCGCCAGCGTCCTCTCTCAGGACCACCCTGACATCTCTCTCTTCATCCTCGACGACCACTCGGAGGACAACACCGCCAGCATCGTCCGCGATCTCGCCGCCTCAGACCCTCGCGTCCATCTCCTCTCCGGAGCCCCTCTCCCCTCCGGCTGGTGCGGCAAAAATCACGCGCTCCACCAGCTCGCCGCCGCCGCTTCCTCCCCATGGCTCGTCTTCATGGACGCTGATGTCAGGCTCCTCCCCGGAGCCCTCCGCAATCTCGCCGGCTTCACTGCTTCCTCCCCTGCCGTCCTCTCCTCAGGCATCCCCCGCCAGATCACCCGCGGCTTCCTCGAACAACTCATAATCCCCCTCATCCACTTCGTCCTCCTCGGCTTCCTCCCCTTCCGCAGAATGCGCGAATCCACAGACCCGGCCGCCACCGCCGCCGTCGGTCAACTCCTCCTCGTCCAGCGCGAAGCCTACCTCGCCGCCGGCGGCCACGCCGCCATCCCCGGTGCCATCCACGACGGCATGGCCCTCGCCCGTCTCTTCCGCTCCCACGGCCTCCGCACCGATCTCTTCGACGCCACCTCCCTCGCCTCCTGCCGCATGTACCACCATGCCTCCGAGGTCTGGAAGGGCTTCGTCAAAAACGCCGCCGAAGGTCTCGGCTCCCCGCGTCTCATCGTCCCCACAACTCTCCTCCTTGGCCTCGGCCAGATCGGCCCAGCCATCCTACGGGCCGTCGCTCCCGCCGACTCCGCCACCGCCGCGTTCGCCGCATGGGCGCTCTTCCTCTCCCTCATCACCCGCGCCGCCTCCGCCGTCCGCTTCCGCCAGTCGTGGCTCTCGGTCCTCCTCCACCCGCTCGGCATCTTCCTCCTCCTCATCATCCAATGGGAAGGTCTCTTCCGTAAACTCACCCACCGCCCCGTCGGCTGGCGCGGCCGCACCTACTGACTCTCCTCCCGGCACACCCCTCCTCACCCCCCTAACCCATGCAGCCCATCCCTCTCCGCAACACGGTCATCGGTTCCTATCCGTTCCCCGCATGGCTCGAACACGCAGTCGCCAATCTCAACGCCTTCGGATCCGACGATATCGAGGAACTCCAGAACGACGCCTGCTCCATCGCCGTTCAGGACCAGCTCCGCGCCGGCCTCGATGTCATCACCGACGGCGAACAGGGCCGCTTCGACTTCAATCTCTCCTTCTACGGCTTCCTCTCAGGCATCGAAATGGAAAGCGCTTCCCCGCGCCGCTGGGGCCCGCCAGCTCACGACCAGCGCGGCAAACACCGCGTCACCGGCGACCTCGCCGCACCCCGCGGCCTCGGAGCCGTCGCCGAATTCCAACGCCTCCAGCGCCTCGCCCCCAGGGGCCCGGTCCTCAAATGCAGCATCCCCGGCCCCTACACACTCAGCGGGCGTCTCCTCCCTAACGCCCAGTACCCGGACCGCTGGGCCCTCACCGAAGCCCTCCTCCCCGCCGTCCGCAAGGAACTCATCGACCTCGTCGCCGCAGGCTGCACCGAAATCACCGTCGATGAACCTTCCATGAGCTGCTACGGCCACCGCGAAGACACC
>JAIXPK010000229.1 GCA_027486335.1 Verrucomicrobiaceae bacterium
ACGTCGCCACCGGCAACTTCCAGTGGCGCGAGGAAGGCCTCGGCGACTCCGGCGAAACCTACCTCGTCGGCCCGGACAAAACCATGCGCACCAACTCGCGCTTCGCCCACGAAAACCTCGCCGCCTTCATCCGTAATCTCCGCGAAAACGGCTTCAGCCCAGCCCTCGCCGACCGCATCGAACGTCAGGGCGACGTCCTCTGCACCATGCCGGTCAACTCGCCCTCCGTCGACCTCGCCCTCAAAGGCAAATCCGGGATCCTCGAAACCGATGACTACCGCGGCATCCCCGTCCTCAGCTCCTACGGCCCACTCGAAATGGACTCGCTCCGCTGGGCCGTCATCTCCGAAATGGACCTCGCAGAAGCAGAAGCCCCCGTCCGCTCCCTCGGCCGCAAGGTCATCATGGTCGCCTCAGGCATCGGCATCGCCGTCACCATCCTGGCCCTCCTCTTCGCCAGTCTCCTCACCCGCCCGCTCCGCATCCTAACCTCAGGAGCCAGACGTCTCGGCAGCGGCGAAACCAATGTCAAAGTCAACCTCGGCTCCCATGACGAATTCGGCGAACTCGGCCGCGTCTTCAACGAAATGGCCGACAGCATCCGCTCCCAGAAGGAACAACTCGAATCCCAGGTCCGCGAAAATCAGGAACTCCTCCTCAATATCCTCCCAGCCTCCGCCGTCGCCCAGCGCATGGAAGGCGACGAAAAAGCCAGCCGCCAGTTCGCCGACGTCTCCGTCCTCTTCAGCGAACTCTCAGGCCTCGAGGAATTCGGTGCCGCCTCCGGCGACTCCACCGCCCTCTCCCACCTCGGCGACCTCATCACCGCCTTCGACGAAGCCGCCGACCGCCTCGGCATCGAAAAAGTCAGAACCATCGGCGGTTCCTACCTCGCCGTCTGCGGGCTCTCCGTCACCAGACCAGATCACGCCAGACGCATCATCCAGTTCGCTCAGGAAACCGTCCGCATCGTCTCCATCTTCAATCGCGAACACCACGCCGACCTCTCCCTCGCCATCGGCATCAACTCCGGCCCCGTCGTCGGCGGGGTCGTCGGCCGCCGCCGCTTCCTCTACGATCTCTGGGGCGATACCGTCTCCATCGCACGCAAGCTCGCCGCCGCTCACGGCCCGGCCATCCGCGTCACCAACCCGGTCCGCGATCGCACCGGCGACCAGTTCAACTTCTCCGGCCCGCTCCGCATCGAATCCGATGGCAAACCCGCCCTCGAAGCATGGTCCGTCGCCCCCTAACCGGCCGCCCTCACCGCACGCGCCATGATCGCTTTCCTCGACCACTCGCTCTCTAACCTCCGCCCGGCTCTCTTCCTGACGGTCCTCTTCCCGGTCGCCCTCCTCATCACCAGCGAAGCCCTCGCCGCCGCCACCCGCCGCAATAGCATCTTCGCCGGTCTCTTCCGCACGCTCCGGAATCTCGTCATCCCGGCCCTCGCCCTCCTCATCTTCGTCCGCCTCGTCCTCGAACTCCCGGAAGACCACCTCGCCACTCGTCTCTCCCAGACCGCCTTCTACCTCCTCCTCCTCTTCGCCATCCTCGGCGTCATCAATGACGTCGTCTTCGTCAAAGCCGCCCCCGGCAGCGACTCATGGCGCGCCCGCGTCCCCAAACTCTTCCGCGATCTCGTCCGCGCCCTCATCGTCGCCCTCGGCGCCATGTTCATCTACTCATGGGTCTGGGGCGGTGAAGTCAAAGGCGCCGTCGCCGCCCTCGGCGTCGGCTCCATCGTCATCGGCCTCGCCCTCCAGGAACCTCTCGGCAACATCGTCTCAGGCCTCATGCTCCTCTTCGAACGCCCGCTCAATGTCGGCGATTGGGTCAAGGCCGAAGGGGTCATCGGCAAGGTCATCGAAATCAACTGGCGCTCCGTCCACATCGAAAGCCCCACCCGCGAACTCCTCATCATCCCTAACGTCTCCCTCTACAAGGGTGCCTTCAGCAATCTCTCCAGACCCACCTCCGTCCGCACCGAGGTCATCGAAATCGGCTTCAGCTACGACGACCCGCCCAACCGCGTCAAAGAGGTCATGCTCGACCTCCTCAAATCCTCCCCCGGCGTCCTCTCAGACCCAGGCCCGCGCGTCACCACCGCCAACTACGCCGACTTCTCCATCACCTACCGGCTCATCTTCTCCGTCGCCGCCCAGGAAGACCTCGGTGCCACCCGCGACGCCATCATGACCCGGCTCTGGTACGTGGTCCGCCGCGAGGGCCTCAACATCCCGTTCCCCATCGCCATGGAATACGGCCCCGGCGAATCCCCCAGCCCCACCCCTCCAGCCCCGGAAGCCCTCCTCAAATCCCACCCGCGCTTCCGCCCCGCCCTCGCCGCCGACACGGAAAACCCGCCCCGCACCATCGAATTCGCCGCCGGCGAAACCATCCAGCGCCCAGGCTCTGGCTTCCACGGCTTCGCCCTCGTCCTCCGCGGCACCGCCGCCCTCCTCTCCAAAGACGCCTCCGGCCAGCTCGTCCGCATCGGCGAAATCGGCCCCGGCGAATGCTTCGGCGACCAACTCTCCGCAGGTGCCGCCTCCCACGACGTCGGCGTCGACGCCATCACCGATGTCGTCATCATGCTCTTCAGCAACGGCTCCATCGATCAGCTCCTCCAGCGCTCCCCCACCCTCGCCACCGAAATCGGCGACGCCATCGAATCCCGCCGCCGCACCGCCCAGGCCGCTCGCCACCGGCAATAGCAAATCATCTCCCGGCTCAGGGCCACAGCAGCGGGTGCCTCAACCACTCCCGCACCACCGCGCCTAGCGACGCCACCAGCCGCTCGCCCCCACACCCGCGCGCCCCGCCCGCGTCCGGCCCCATCCCGCAAAACCGCGCCGCCCACCTCTCCGGCCCAGCCCTCACCTCATCCACCTCCGCCACCACCCGCATCCCTCCCCTCACTTCCCCTAACCACGAATTCCTCCGTTCCTCCAGCCCCAACCCCGAATCCAACACTTCCCGCTGCGCCTCAAAACTCAATTCCCCGAAATCCACCTCATCAGAAATCTCCCGCACCGTCTCTCTAACAACCCCGCGCAACTCCCCCGGCAGCATCCCCAGCAATCGCTCCCTTCTCTCCCCAACCCGCACTTCCTCCGCCCCCGCATCAAACGCCCCGCGCGGCACCATCACCGCATCCCACGCCGCACTCGCCCCTAACCCAATCATCTCAAGGGTCTCCCGCGTCCCCGCCAATCGCCGCGCCAGCAACGGCCGCCGCAACACCGCCGCCTCCCACCACGGCAGCCCAAACCCCTCCCGCAACGAACTCATCACCACCGCCTCCGCCGCTCCCATCATCGCCGGAACCGTCGGCGCTCCCACCTCCTCCGCCACCGCCAGTCGCACCGGCCACCCGCCTTCCTCCACCGCCCGCTCCATCCCCGCATACCACCCGCGCTCCGCCGCAGAACTAACACCCCCCGTCGTCACCAGCATCGCCCCCTCATCCACCGCCCGCATCACCAGCACCGCCTCCGCAAAATTCTTCCGCCGCAACGCCCGCGCCGGATAAACCCACACGCGTCTCCCCCCACTCATCCCACGCAGCCACTCCCGCGCCTCCTCCACCGCCGCCCGACTCGTCTCCGGTCTCACTAACGGATTCCCCCCGAACGCGCACGGCCGCCCCAGCACGCCCCTCGCAAACCGCGCATCCGCCGCATTCACCGCCACGGTCCTCACCCGCTCACCCGCCGGAAAAGTTAGCGCCACCGCCTCCTCAAGGCTCTCCACTCCCTGCTCCCCGAACTCCGCCCACCGCTCCCACCGCCCGTCCCACCACCAGTCATGCTGGTGCAGCCACACCGACGCCCCAACCGCCTCCGCCACCCTCACCACCATCGCACCCAATCGCAATCGTCTCCCCACACTCAGATTGTGCGCCCACACCACATCCCCACTCCCCACTTCCCTCCTCAGCAATTCCTCCGCACCGCCCTCCCCCGCAAACTCACTCCAGTACCCCAACCCCGCATCACTCTCCCACCGCACCGGAAACGGAAACACCGCGCGCTCAAACTCCCCGCGCCATCCCTCCGGCACTCGCTCCCCACCAAGCATCACCACCCGCTCACACCCCCAGCACCGCGCCACCGCCGCCGCTCCCCACTCCACCACCTGCCGCACGCCTCCCGGCCGGTAATGATAGTGCACAATGATCAGCGCTCGCCCCATCCCTCTCCCCAACCCATCCCGCCCTCCTCCGCCAGCGGGGATTTGCCGCCCCTCTCCTTGCAGCCGCACGCCCCCGCATCCATCACCTTCACCTGCCCAGTGTCCGATCTCTTCCAGTTCCCTTCCGTCACCTCCCTCCCGCGACTCACCCAGTCCGCCGGCGACACCCTCCAGCGCGACCTCACCGCCTGGTCCCGTCTCCGCCCACTCACGCTCGTCCTCCCCACCCACGCCCGCGAACTCGGCTCCCCAGCCCTCGCCTCCATCCGCCAATCCATCGCCGCCACCCCATGGCTCCACCACGTCGTCGTCGGACTCGATGCCGCTTCCCACGACCACTTCCTCCTCGCCCGCTCAATCTTCTCCGATCTCCCCTGCTCGGTCGACATCCTCTGGCACGATAACCCGGACGCCCCGCCCCTCCCTCCCGAAGCCGCCGCCCTCCCTCACGGCAAGGGCCGCAATCTCTGGCTCTGCGCCCGCGCCGCCCTCGCCAATCCCAACACGTTCGCCGTCGCCGCCCACGACGCCGACATCACCTGCGCCTCCCCCGAATTCCTCGCCCGTCTCGCATGGCCCGTCCTCCACCCGGACGCCAACTTCGCTGGCACCAAGGGCTGGTACGCCCGCCACGCCACCTCCCTCCACGGGCGTCTCTTCCGTCTCCTCTTCCAACCGCTCCGTCTCGCCCTCGCCGAATCCGCCACCCAACCCATCCCGTGGCTCGATTACCTCGGCCAATTCCGCTACGCCCTCTCCGGTGAATGGTGTCTCCGGCGCTCCGCACTCCAGCTCATCCACTTCGGCACCGGCTGGGACGCCGAAATCCGCATGCTCCACGCATGGCACTCACTCCCCGACCTCCATATCTGCCAGTCAGAACTCTGCGACGCCTACGACCACCGCCACCACGACCTCGCTGGCCTCGGCCGCATGGCCTCGGATGTCGCCGCCGCCATCTGGCACGCCATCCCCTCACACCTCCAACCCGACGCCGCCAACGTCCTCGCACGCTTTCACCTAACTTCCCGCAAGGCCCTCCACCAGTCCGCGCTCGTCGCCGCCGCCAACGGGCTCCAGCACGACCCCGCCGCCGAATCCGCCGCCGCCGCCGCCTTCTCCGCCATCCTCCCCGCCGCCCTCTCCCCTCTCTCCTCCCCACCTCCTCTCCTCCCGCCTCCCTGACTTTCCTCCCACCTTCCCTAACCATGCGCAAATCCAACCACTACCGCAGCGACGACCAGCGTCGCCAGCGCCGCGATCTCTCCGCCGCAGGCATCGAACCCGCCAAAGGCATGGGCCAGAACTTCATGACCGACGTCGCCGTCGCCTCATGGATCGTCGACCAACTCGAAATCGCCCCCGAAGACACCGTCATCGAAATCGGCCCCGGCATGGGTGCCCTCACCACCCACCTCGTCAAATCCGCACGCCACCTCATCCTCCTCGAAAAGGATGACGAAATCGTCGAACTCGTCCGCGCCAAATACGGCTCGCTCCCCGGCGTCACCGTCATCCACGGCGACGCACTCCACTTCGACCTCCGCCCCTACTTCAAATCCCAACCGCTCAAACTCATCGGCGCACTCCCCTACTCCGTCGGCACCGAAATCGTCCGACGCTGGCTCACCAACCCTAGCCCAGTCCAGCGCGCCGTCTTCACACTCCAGAAAGAGGTCTGCGACCGTCTCTGCGCCGCCCCCGGCACCCCCGACTGCGGGCTCCTCACCGTTCGCACCCAGCTCCGCTGGAACGCCTCCATGGTCCGTAAACTCCCGCCGGACATCTTCGTCCCACGCCCCAAAGTCGATAGCGGGGTCGTCGTCCTCACCCCGCGCCCGCGCCACGAACTCCCGCCCTTCGACGAAGCCGCCATCGACCACCTCCTCCGCTCAGGCTTCTCCCAGCGCCGCAAAATGCTCCGCAATCTCCTCCCGCCACGCGACGACCGACCATGGGACGTCATCGCCGCCGCCGCAGGCATCAATCCCACCGCCCGCGGTCAGGAACTCTCCGTCGCCCAATGGGTCTCCCTAGCCGACGCATGGCGCGGCCACGACGCCCCGCCCGCCCAGCGCGACGACGAACTCTTCGACGTCGTCGACGAACACAATGTCGTCACCTCCACCGCCCCGCGCGCCGTCGTCCACGCCAACGGCTGGCGTCACCGCGCCGTCCACATCTTCGTCCTCAACGCCGCTGGCGAGGTCTTCCTCCAGAAGCGTTCCCACCTCAAAGACAAAATGCCCGGCAAATGGGACAGCAGCGCCGCAGGCCACCTCGACGCCGGCGAAGCCTACCTCCCCTGCGCCGTCCGCGAACTCGAAGAAGAACTCGGCATCCGCACCACCCCAGACCGACTCCAACTCGCCGCCACCGTCCCCGCCTGCCCCGGCACAGGCATGGAATTCGTCGAACTCTTCACCACCCACTCCGACCAACCGCTCCATTGGCCCCCCGCCGAAATCGAAACCGGTCTCTGGATGCCCCCACACGAAATCGACGCATGGACCGCCGCCCGCCCCGACGACTTCGCCGAAGGCTTCCTCGAATGCTGGCAACGCTGGCAACGCCCATAACAAGCAAAGGAGGGTGGACATTCCTGTCCCCCTCAATGCCAAAGTGGAAGCCGCGTCCCAGCCCCCTCCGAACAAGCAGCCGCAGGCTCTGGACTGCTGTCAGAATTACAGCTCTCCCTGCGCACGGAGTGCGCCTGCCAGCCCCCCTCCGAACAAGCCCCGGGAACGCCGAGGTCCCCCTCGGCCCTCTCCCAACTCGCCGCCCTCTCCCAACTAGCCTCTCCGAACCAGCGCGCCGCAGGCTCTGGACTGCTGTGAGCAATCACAGCTCTCTCTCGCGCACGGAGTGCGCCTGCCAGCCCCCCTCCCAACACGCCCGGGCACGCGAGGCTCCGCACTCGCCCTCTCCCCACAAGCCCCCTTTCACTATCTCCACCCCCCTCAACCCCGCGCCTTCTTCATCAGCGACTCAATTTCCGCCGCCTCGATCGGAATGTCCGCCATCAGATCCACCGTCCCATCCGCCGTGATCAGCACGTCGTTCTCCAACCGGATCCCGAACCCTTCATCCGGAATGTAAATCCCCGGCTCCACCGTCATCACCCAGCCCGGTGCAAACGGTGCACCAATCGCCGCCACATCATGCACGTCCAGCCCCAGCGGGTGACCCACGCCGTGCATGAAATACTTCTTCAGCGCCGGCTTCTCCGGATCCTGCTTCTTGATGTCCTTCTCCGTAATCAACCCCAGCTTCAGCAACTCCACCTGGGTCAGTTCCTCCGCCTCACGCTGCCAATCCTTCGGCAGTTTGCCAGGCACCAGGTTCTTAATGCACCCGCGCAGCACCCGCAGCACCGCGTCATAGACTTCCCGCTGACGCTTCGTGAACTTCCCGCTCACCGGAATCGTCCGCGTCAGGTCCGCATTATAGTTAGCGTACGTCGAGGCCACATCAAGGAGCAGCACATCCCCCTTCTTGCACACCGCATTGTTGTCCAGGTAATGCAGCACGTTCGCATTGTTCCCCGACGCAATGATCGGGTTGTACGCAAACCGCCCGCGCTGCCGGATGAATTCATGCGCCAGTTCCGCCTCGACCTCGAACTCATGCACGCCCGGCCGCACAAATCCCAGCAACCGCCGGAACCCATCCCCCGTGATCCGGCACGCCTCTTTCAACAACTCAATCTCCTCCTCGCTCTTCACCGGACGCAACTCATGCATCAGCTTCGCCAGCCGATGATAACGGTGCAGCGGCCACATCGCCACCGTCTCCCGCACAAACCGAGCCTCGCGCGACTCCACCACAATGTCCGCACGCGCATGCTCGTTCGAATTCAGAAACACATGGTCCGACTCGCACATCAGCCGCCGCATCATCACCGGAAACTCCTGCAGCCACATCACCGTCCGCACCCCGCTCGTCGCCCGCGCCTGCTCCTTCGTCAGCTTGTACCCCTCCCACACCGCAATGTGCTCGCTCGTCTCCCGCAGAAACAGAATCTCCCGGTGCTTCTCCTCATGCGCATCCGGACAAATCACCAGCACCGACTCCTCCTGCGCCACCCCCGTCAGATAAAACAAATCACTGTTCGGCACCGGAATCATCACCGCATCCGCATTCGTCGGCGGAATGTCGTTGGCATTGACCACCACAAGTGA
>JAIXPK010000046.1 GCA_027486335.1 Verrucomicrobiaceae bacterium
CCCCTCCCGAATCGGAAGCCGAACCTGCTGCTTGACATCCTTCATAGGAGCCGGTGGTCGAGCGAGGCCACGAGCGATACCACCGGAAAACACACCAACTAACATCGCACCCCGGAGGGGTGCCGGCCCATCTCCGTACTCGCGCTCTCCCCACAAGCGCGCCGCAGGCTCTGTACTGCTGTGAGAATCACAGCTCTCCCCGCGCACGGAGTGCGCCTGCCAGCCCCTCCGAACCAGCCCCTCTCAAATCTCAAATCCCAAATCCCCACCAGCCCGCTCGCCCGGCCCCTCCCAAGCTCGCCCGTCCCTCCCAACGCGCACAACATCCGAACAAACCCTCTCTCCCAACTAGCCTAACCCACTTCCCAGACAGCCCCATTCCCGGTTTGACGGCGATTCCCGGCGGTGATACCATCCAGAAGCCCGTCGGTTTCCGACGTCCGGATGTGCAAACACAAGGCGGAATCCACTGTCATCATTACACTGTTCGGCAAAAAATATGGGCCAGAAGCTCCCGCCAGACCAAATGACTCTATACCGCAGAGTTGACGAGGTGCTCACCTACGTCTGGGATCCGATTGGCATTCGGGAGGTGCCCCAAGCGAGGGACGAGTATCGAAGCTATCTGCCGCAGGTTTTCAGGCGCGTGTTGGAAGCATCGGATCCGGCGGCCATCGCGGACTACCTGTTGAAGGTCGAAGGGGAGTGCATGGGCTTCACCCCTAATGACGCCTCACGTGAAGAGGCGCTGCGAATCGCGACGCTTTTAATCGAACACCGTGACTGGATCGCTCAGACCCACCCCGACCAATGAACACCCCAAGGGCCCTGTCACCTTATCCGCGCTTACCACCCCTGCTAACAGCCCCCTCCCGCTCTCCATCACCTGCTCCGAAGCATTGACCCAAAGCACGATGAGACTTCCATCTGGCGTTAGCGGCGCAATCCGAACGTTCTCGTATTTCATGTCGAGCGGCACCCACTACATGCCGGACGGCGTCGACTACATCGGCCTTTACGGATCCCAGCCGAGCGCCATCGAGTTGAGCTACGCGATTTTTGCCAACGTCTTGGAATACGACGAGGAGGGCAATGTGACCAACTTGAAGCATGCCGAGAAGAGGGCGACGGACTCGATTCGCGCATGCTGCGACCCGGCATTTTCAGTGGTCCCGCCCTTTGAGGACTGGCAGATCGAACTTCATTGATGCACGGCCACAACCCCTGAAACGTATGGAACCACCGGCTTACGATGTCTCCGACTACCTGCCAGACAAGGTTGATGCCGCGTCAGCCAGGTCATCAATCAAGGTGGCTCACGACCTTTGGAGACACCTCCGCACCGACTCCTCAGTCCTTCTGCCACCGGAAAAAACAGTTCGAGACTTCTGCTGGTTCGACTCTGCAGTGCAGAATGGCTTCACAGTCCTTCTAGGCCGCTGCAGCGGCCCTGAAATCTTTGCTCGCGGACTCAATGCCGCAAGAGCCATCAAAGCGTTCGAACACACCAGAATCATGGAGGAAGCCAAAGCCGTGATGGAGCATCACGGGCTCATCTTTCCCGATCCATTGCCAGAGCCGTGGTGGGATCCCATGGATGGAATTTCATGGGAGATGGAGCAGGCTATCGCAGCCGATCTGGACGACCTCGATACCCGTTACGACCGGGTTTATGAAATAGCCGGGGACGTTTACATGAAACTGTTGCAATACGTTTACGACCACCGCGACGCGCTCGCTTGCAGAAGGCCCTGATTTCTGGACCGAGCCGCCCCCGCACCCATCGCGCATTACGAGGCGCACACGCCATCACGCAGTCGTCCGTTGGCTCCACGCTCGGCTAGAAAACATCCGTCCGCATCTCCTCGACCTCCACCAATTGGTCGTCACCCCGCACCTACCAACTCGCGGCAGGCCACTGATCTCAAATCTCAGCTCCCCCACCTCCGCACCAGGCTGAATCCAAACTTCGTGCGATCTCAAATCTCAAATCTCAAATCCCCACCACTCCCTCACTCCTTCAACCCGCCCGCCACCTCCCCACTCGGCACCGCCTTCTCCATCATCGCCTCGTACCGCGCACGAAGCTCCCGCACCTTCTCGCCCCGCTCACCCGCAAGGTCCCGCTTCTCCCCCGGATCATCCGCTAGATTGTACAACTCCTCAACTCCCACCTTCGCCTCCTTCGCCTTCCCGCCCGCACCAACCACCAGCTTCCAGTCCCCCATACGAACCGCCGCCTCACCACGCCGCGTCCCGCACACCATCAGCATCTCGTGCGGCGACTTCGCCCCCTCCGTCAGGACCGGCCAGATGTCCTTGCCATCCAGTGGCAGCTTCTGCTCAAGCGGCGCTCCTGTTAGCTTCGCCAGCGTCGGATACCAATCCGCCGCATGCAGCGGCTCACGAATCGTCTGCCCGCCCCGAATCCGCCCTCTCCAGTGCACAAACGAACACGACCGGATCCCACCCTCGTAAACCGTCCCCTTCCCCGCCCGCAATTCCCCGTTCGACGTCACCCGCCCCGGCGACGGCCCGCCATTGTCACTCGCAAAAATCACCAGCGTCTCATCCATCATCCCCTTCTCCTCCAGCGCCGCCACCACCTTCCCGATCGCCTCATCCATCGCCGTCAGCATCCCCGCATACGTCCGCCGCACTCCCTTCAACTCCGGATAACCCGCCACATAACCCTCCGGGACCTGATGCGGCGTATGCACCGCATTGAACGGCAGATACAGAAACAATGGCTTGTCTGACCGCTTCTCCCGGATCACCCGGCACGCCTCTTTACCTAGCAACTCCGTCGCATACCCCTCATCCGCACTCGGCTTGTCATCCCGATGCCAGTCCACCACCTCCCCCCTCCGGTGCGTGTAATAATCAATCGCCCCGAACCACGGCCCGTATTGATGGTCAAACCCGCGCTGCATTGGCCGATAGCCCACCTCAAACTCCCCAAGATGCCACTTCCCGCAGACCGCCGTCTCGTAACCCGCACTCCCCAGCATCTGCGCCATCACCTGTTCCTCCAGCTTCAACCCCCACGGCGCATGCGGCCGCACCACCGTATACACCCCCGTCCGCGTCGCCCACCGCCCCGTCATCAGCGCCGCCCGCGTCGGCGAACACACCGGCTGCACATAAAACGACTTCAAAATCGCCCCCCCGCGCGCCAACCCGTCCAGATGCGGCGTCCGAATCTCCCGGCCTCCATTGAATCCCGCATCCGCATACCCCATGTCATCTGCAAGAATCAGCACCACATTCGGTCGCTCCACCGCCCCACTCACACCAACACCAGCCACCACCAGCAAGATCAAAAGTAGTTTCTTCATTTCATTTCATTTCAGGTTCGCTCTCCAACACCATCGCACCCCCCATCCCATCCCGCCACCATCTTCATCCTCTCCACCGCATCGCCTCAACCCTGAGCCCCATCTCAGATTTCAAATCTCAAATCTCAAATCCCAACTCACACCGACGCCCCAGCCACCCCGATCAGCACCAACTGAAACCCGCTGCACACCAGTACCACCAGGCCAAAAAGCACCACCTGCCCCCAGTGCCATCGCCCCGCCGCCGCCAGCAACCCAGCCAATCCCAACGCCATCCCCGGCACCCCCATGCACACCCACGCCCCATACTCCTCCCCGATCATCGCCGCCCCCGCCATCACCACCGACGCCACATGCACCCCGACCAGCAGCGCGCTCGCCACCACCACCTCCCGAAATTGTCCCGTCCTCTCATCTTTCGGCTCGTTCATCACCCAATCCTACCCAATCCTCCCCTCCCCTCAACCGCATCCCCTCAACCCTGAGCCCCATCTCAAATCTCAAATCTCAAATCTCAAATCCCCCCTTCTCCCATGAACGTCCACCACCTCGAACTCTTCTACTACGTCGCCCGCCACGGCGGCATCAGCGCCGCCGCACGCCGTATCCCCTACGGCATCCAGCAGCCAGCCATCAGCGCCCAGATCCTCCAGCTCGAAGACGCCCTCTCCACCACCCTCTTCCACCGCCGCCCCTTCCAACTCACCTCCACCGGCGAAACCCTCTACCGCTTCATCGAACCCTTCTTCTCCGGCCTCCCCGAAATCGAACGCTCCCTCCGCGGCGGCGCCGCCCCCCGCCTCCGCATCGGCTGCCCCGAAACCGTTCAGCGTGAGTACCTCCCAGCCGTCCTCCGATCCCTCCGCAAACGGCTCCCCAACCTCCAGTTCTCCCTCCTCTCCGGCCGCCTCGAACAACTCGAACAGCGTCTCCTCGCCCAGGACATCGACATCGGCGTCTCCGCCCTCATCGGCAAACGCCCGGAAGGCATCCGCGAACAGGAACTCATCCAGCTCCCCATGGCCCTCGTTGTCCCCGAAAAAAGCGGCTTCTCCGCCGCTGAAAAAATCTGGGAACACGACCGCATCGACGTCCCTCTCCTCACGCTCCCCCAGTCCGACCCCATGTGCCGTCTCTTCCAGCAGGAAATGCGCAAACGCGGCATCGACTGGTACCCTAGCCTCGAACTCGGATCCATCGAACTCGTCACCCGCTACGTCGCCGAAGGCTACGGTGTCGGCCTCACCATCGACGCCCCATCCGTCAACCCGGAAGGCACTCGCCTCCTCCCGCTCAAAGACTTCCCCTCCGTCCCCTTCGGCGTCATCTGGATGGGCACACTCTCCCCAGTCGGCGAAACCTTCGTCGAAGAAGCCCGCTCCGTCGCCCGCCGCATGCTCGGCGTCTGATCAGCCGCCCTGCCGCGCCTCGCCTTGCCCCTGCTCCGGCGTCTTCTTTGGACGCAAGGGCATCCCGCCGCTGAACGTGATCGTCCCGCTCCCGCCCATCTGAATCGGCCCCACGCGCGTCGCCGGTGGTGGTGCCGCCACCGGTGGTGCCACCGGCTGGTCCACATCATCCTCGCTCCCACCACCCGAAAACTGTCTCGGCAGGCTCGCCAGCAGTTCCTCAAACCCTCTCAGGTTCGTCGTGCTCCGGAACAGATTGTGCAGCACTTCATTCCGGATGTTCCCCATCAGCACCTCAAACAGGTCATACGCCTCCGCCTTGTACTCCACTAGCGGATCCTTCTGCGCAAACGACCTCAAATGCACGCCGTCCCGCAGGCTGTCAATGTTGTACAAATGCTCCTGCCACAGCCGGTCAATCGCCGTCAGCATCACATAACGCTCCAGCTCCTTGATCCCCTCCTCGTGCTCCGACGCGATCTTCATCTCGTACACTTCCTTCACCTTCGCCGTCAGCCACTCCGCATTCCCCTTAGCATCACGCGTCTCCAGCGCCGCTTCCTCGCGCGACAACCGCAGCGGGAACGTCACATTGATCCATTGCAGCAACCCGTCGTAATCCGGCGTCCCGTCCTCGACCTCGAGGAATCCTAGCACCTTGGCCGGAATCGCCTCGTCGATCACCTCCACCACCATCGCATGCGGCTCCTCCGTCGTCAGTGCCTCATTCCGCAGGCTGTAAATCACCGTCCGCTGCTTGTTCAGCACATCGTCAAACTCCAGCGTCCGCTTCCGGTACGTGTAGTTCCGCTGCTCCACCCGCTTCTGCGCACTCTCCACGGACTTGTTCAGCCACGGATGCTCCAGCTCCTGCCCGTCCTCCAATCCCATCCGCTCCATCAGTTTCGTCATCCGCTCCGCCGCCCCGAAATTCATCATCAGCGCATCCTCGAAACTGATATAGAAGATACTCTCGCCAGGATCACCCTGACGCGCACAACGGCCCCGTAGCTGACGGTCAATCCGCCGCGCTTCATGCCGCTCGGTCGCAATCACAAACAACCCGCCCAATTCCGCCACTCCCGCACCCAGCTTGATGTCCGTTCCGCGACCAGCCATGTTCGTCGACACCGTCACCGCCCCGCGCTGACCAGCCCCGGCCACAATCTCCGCCTCATACCGGTGATTCTTCGCATTCAGCACCTGGTGCGGAATCTTCTGCAGCTTCATCATCCGCGACAGCGTTTCGGACGCCTCCACACTAGCCGTCCCCACCAGAATCGGCTGCCCCTTCTCATGCCGCTCCTTGATCAGCGTGATCACCGCGTTGTACTTCTCACGCCGTGTCTTGTAGATCTTGTCATTGTTATCCTTCCGGGTCACCACACGGTTCGTCGGAATGATCAGCAGGTCGAGTTTGTAAATGTCGTGGAACTCGCTCGCCTCCGTCTCCGCCGTCCCCGTCATCCCCCCGAGCTTGCTATACAGCCGGAAGTAATTCTGAATCGTGATCGTCGCCAGGGTCTGCGTCTCCTTGTCAATCTTCACCCCTTCCTTCGCCTCCACCGCCTGGTGCAACCCGTCACTCCACCTCCGGCCCGGCATCGGCCGCCCGGTGTGTTCATCCAGGATGATCACCTTCGGCTCGCCCGCAGGCTCGCCTTCCTTGTGCACCGCTCCCACCATGTAATGCACGTCGCGCTCATACAGGCAGTACGCCCGCAGCAGCTGCGAAATGTTATGCATCCGCTGCGCCTGCACATCCATCTTCGCCTGCACCGCCTCCTTCGCCGCCAGTCGCTCCTCTGGACTCAATCCCTTGTTCTGATCAATGTCCGCAAACGCCGTCGCCAGATCCGGCAGCACGAACGCATCCGGATCATCCGGACTCAGGAACTTCCGCCCCTTCTCCATCAGGTCCGCCTCATGCGACTTCTCATCAATGCTGTAATACAACTCCTCCTTCAGCGCGAACAACGCCTTCTTCTGCGGATCCACATAGAAATTCAACTCCGCCTTCTCCAGCGCACGCCGGTACTCCGGTTCCTCCATCATCCGCAGCAGCGCACGGTGCCGCGGCTGCCCTAGCTTCAGCTTCGTCAGCAGATCCCCAGTCGCATCATGCTTACCGGCATCCCCCAGCGCCTTCGCCTCACCCGCAATCTGATTCAGCAGCAATCCCTGCTGCCTCACCAGCCGCTCCACCATCGGCTTGTACCGGTCATACTGCTGCGAATCATGCTTCACCGGCCCGCTGATGATCAGCGGCGTCCGCGCCTCGTCGATCAGCACACTGTCCACTTCATCGACAATCGCAAACCAGTGCCCGCGCTGCACCTGCTCATCCACACTCTGCGCCAGCCCATTGTCCCGCAGGTAGTCAAAACCAAACTCCGCATTCGTCCCGTACGTCACATCGCACGAATACTGATGCCGCCGCAGCGGCGGCGACTGATCATGCTGAATGCACCCCACCGTCAGCCCGAGATACTGCAGCAGAAAACCCATCCACTCCGCATCCCGTCGCGCCAGGTAGTCATTCACCGTGATGACGTGCACCCCGCGTCCCGTCAGCCCGTTCAAGTACAGCGGCAGCGTCGCCACAAGGGTCTTCCCTTCACCCGTCGCCATCTCCGCAATCTTCCCGTGATGCAGCACCATCCCGCCAATCAGCTGCACGTCAAAATGCACCATCTCCCAAGTGATCGGCTGATCACACACGGTCAACGGCCGACCCGACAACCGCCGCGCCCCGTTCTTCACCACCGCAAACGCCTCAGGCAGAATCCGGTTCAGATACGCCTGCACCTCCCGGTAATCCTCCAGCTTCGCCAGATCCGCCTGCCACTGCGCCGTCTTCTCCCGCAGCACACTCTCTGGCTTCGACTGAAGCTCCTGCTCCAGCTTGTTGATCTGCTGAACTACAGGCCAGAGCTTCTTCAGCTCCCGCTGATTCTTCGAACCGACGATCTTACGGAGTATCCAGTGCAGCATGGGGCGGCTTGAGGCGAGTGTGAAAATTCAGGGAATGTGGAGAATGCCGGGAGCATCCGGAAAGGCAACCGCTATTCCCCTTGAAAGCGCTCCGCCCGAAAAGGTGTGTCTGTCTACTTTCTCAATGCAGGCATTTCACCGCCGCAGGCACCGCCACCGCAATCAGCCACGTCTCCACTTTCTCCGCCGGAACCCCCGTCAATCGACTCAACGCCTCCCGGTAAACCCCCATCTGCTCCCCATGCCGCTCCGGCAGCCGCTCCGCCGCCTCAGCCGCATCCGCCACCGCGTCCGTCTTGAAATCAATCAGCTGCACCCGCTCCACACCGCCGCCTTCGCCCAGGTGCAGCACCACCCGGTCAAAAACCCCACTCACCAGCTCCCCGCCCGCCACATAATCAAACGCCTGCTCCCTCCACAAGGTGCTCCGACCCTCCGGCCGCTCCAGCAACGCCCGCACCCCCGGATCCTCAAGGCATCGACTCACCATCGCCGCCACCCCGGCCTCCGCAGCCGCCAACCGCGCCCGCCACGCCGCGTCTCCCTCCCCACCCACCCACTCCAGCCCGCTCAGCAACGCATGCACCACATTCCCCGCCGCCATCGCCGCATGCCGCCTCCCGTCAAACACCGCCTCCCCACCACCCGTCGCCGTCCGCCGCACCAGCACCGGCCGCCTCACCCGTCCCGCCCGCACCCCCTCCTTCGTCCCAGCAACCAAATCCCCCTGGTCCCCACCAGAAGCCGCCCCCGTCCGCTCCGCCCCCAGCGCATGCCCCAGATACCAGTCATCCCGACCCCACCGCGCCACACACGCCGCCCGGAATCCCCCAGCCACATAATCCGCCAACCCCTCGCTCCCCAGCACCTCCCGCACCAGTCGCGCAAACCCCAGCGCACCCGTCCCCGGCTTCGCCTTCGCCTTCCGCGCCGGCAGCAGCACCACGTTGCACCACCGCGCCCGCGTCACCATCACATAAAGCTGCGCCAACCTCTCCAGCCACGTCCTCGCACCCATCTCACCAAGCGCCTCCCGCAACACCGGATCCGTCTCACTCACCGCACGCGCCGGCAGCATCGTCAGCCACTCCAATCGCCCGTCCTCATACCGGAATCCTTTATCCACCCGGCTCTGAAACATCTTCCCGTCATGCAGATCCGCCAGCACTACCACATCAAATGTCAGGCCCTTGCACTTGTGCGCATTCATCACCCGGATCACTCCCCCCGCCGCCGTCTCCCTCTCCTTCCACGTCTCCGCAAATGTCAGGAAATCATCCGCATCCCGACTGCCCGACTCATCAAACGCCGCCGCACACCGCACCAGTTCCCTGACCCGCGCCAGACTGAACGCATCCGCCACCCAGTGCCTCTCCAGCCCGCCCACCCACTCCCGCAAGGTCGCCGCAAACCCATGGTGCAGCACCGACTGCAGCACCGCCCGCGTCACCATCGGCCTCAACTGCGACCCACGCTCCCTCTCGCCCTCCCCAACCACCTCGTACCGATCCTCCATCACCAGCCGCAACGGGGTCATCAGCACATGCTGCCACGCAAACTCATCCGCAGGATGCGCCGCCGCCCCAATCAGATCCAGCAGCGCCCCGCACACCGGATTGTCCCTCCCGATCTCCGCATCCGCATCCGCAATCACCTCCATCCCCGTCACCCGCCGCAGATAATCCGCCAGCTTCAACGCCCTCTTATTCCGATTGCAGATCACCGCACAACTCAGCCCCCGCCGCAGCACCTGCATCTCCACCAGCAACTCCCCGCACGCCCGCCACACCGCATCATCTCCCTCACCTTCCTCCCCTTCCTCAACCGCCGGAATCTCCAGCACCACCGCCCCGCCCTCCAACCCAGCATCCGCTGCCTCATGCTCCGGAAAACGCCAGCGCCGCACCGCCGTCTCCAGCACCTCAAACCGCCCCAGATCCGCCCGCTCCCCCAGCAGCGCATTCACCATCCCGATCACCGCAGGACAACTCCGCCGCGACACATTCAGCGGCCGCTCATGCACATGATTCCCCCTCCGCACCCCCGTCACTTCATCCCGCGGTCCATTGTAACGGTCCAGAATCTCTTCTAGCAACTCCGGAGCCGCCCCCCGCCACACGTGAATGCTCTGCTTCGGATCCCCCACCGCAAAAAACGTCCGCTCTCCCTCCGTGTCCTGAATCGCCTCGTCACACAGGTTCTCCAGCACCCGCCACTGCGCCCGGCTCGTGTCCTGAAATTCATCCAGCAGCCAATGCCGGAACTTCCCGTCCAGTCGGTAATCAATCAGCTGCCGCCCCGCAAACTCCAGCCCACCCCCGCCCTCACCTCCCGTCCCGATCTCCCCGCTCAGCACCCCTAGCACATCCTGAAAGGTCAGCTGCCCGCGCCGCCGCACCCGCTCATCGTAATTCCGGTCATACAGCCCGATCACCCCGTAAACCCCACGCGTCTGCCGCAACCTCGTCCGGATCAGGCTCCAGCACACATAATCCACCAGCGCCGCCATCGCCGCCGCCGCCTCCCCAGCCACCTCCACCATCTGATAGTTCTTCACCTCCGCCCTCCCAGCCCTCAGATCCCCCACCGCTCCTAGCAGATTCTCCCACAGGGTGTTCATCTTCGGCAGGCTCGCCGATCCCGGCACCCACTCGCGCAATCCCTCGAACAGTTTCTCCCACGCCTTCCGCTGCCGGTCCTGCCCGCCCAACCCCTCCGCCACCGCCTCCGCCCGCGCCAGCACCGCATCCCACCCGCCCTCCGGCAACTCCGGTTCCCGCCCCCGCCAGATCCGCCCCGCATCACCCCACACCTCCGGCTCCCGCGCCTCCAGATAGTACCGGTGCCACTCGTCAATGAACCCATCCAGATTCTTCAGAATCCCCGCGTCCTCCCGACCATACGTCGCCTCGTCAAACGCCCGCAGAAACTCCTCCTGCTCCGCCGCCACCTCCGCACTCACCTCCGCCGCAAACACTCCCTCACAAACCCGCAGCCGCTCCACTTTCTGCCGGTGTTCATCAAGAATCGCAAACTCCCCGCTCAACCCCAGCTCGAACGGAAACGCCCTCACAATCCTCACAAAAAACGAATCCAGCGTCCCCAGCAGCAGCGACGGCATCGCATCAATCACCTGCCTCAGCAGCACCAGACTCCTCCCGCAATCCAACCCCGCCGCACCAGTGTCCGCCGCCAGCTTCCGGCACGACCCCTCATCCGCCGCCGCCGCCGCCAGTCGCCCGATGATCCGCGCAAAAAACTCCCCCGCCGCCGCCCGGCTGAACGTCAGCGCCGCAATCGACTCCGGTGGATTCCCCGCCGCCAGAATCGCTATCCACCGCACCGTCAGCTGCCACGTCTTCCCCGTCCCCGCCGACGCATTGATGATTTCATGTGGGATCATGGCATTCTCAAGTTAGGGTCTCGCGGAACTTCTCCAGCAGCTCGGGATCAAACGCCGCCATCGCCCCGTCACGCGCCAGCACCCGGAAATCATCGAAATCCACCCGCTCCGCCGGCGGCCAGAAAATCCCCGCCCGAATCGACTTCACAATCCCCGCCGCACAACGCTCCGCCGCCGCACATACTTCCGCCGTCAACCCCTCAAACTCATGCAGCCCGCTGTCCTGCACCGCCGGCGTGATCGCAATGTACGCCGCACTCACATTATCCACCCCGAAAATCCGGCTCACCACCCCAGCATAATACGCCAGCTGCAGGTTCGTCCACGCATACTCCTTCCCCTCCACCTCCACCGTCCGCCACGCATCTAACACCTCCCCCGCCTTCACTCGCCTCAGGTGATGATCAAACGGCGCCTTAGCCGTCTTCCCAGTCTTGTAGTCAATAATCCGCAGCGCCCCCGTCTCCCGGTGCTCTTCTATCAGATCAATCCGCCCCTTGATCTCCACACCCCCGATCCGCACAGGCTCGCTCCCCTCCCGCAACTCCGGAAACCTCGCCTCCACTAGCTTCGTCCGCCACCCCTTCGCACGCTCTTCCGCATGCACCCGCGCAAACGCCCCTAACCGCCGCCGCGCCGTCTCCAGCTGCATCCGTAACGGCACCGTCAGCGATCCCCCGCACAACCGCTCAAACACCTCCCGCAACGCCCCCTCCAGAAACGCCTCCACTTCCCTCCAGTCAGCCGTCTCATTCACCCCCGGCGTCCGGTGCAGCCGCTCAATCACCTCATGCACCACATTCCCATAACCGCGCGCATCCAGCTCCGCCGGCCGCCCGTCAAACTCCTGCATCTGCAACCCGTGCTTCAGATAAAACCGCAGCGGACACCGCAGATAATCCCCGAACTGCGTCACACTGATCCTCTCGAATAACTTGTCATCAGGCCGCGGCCCCGGCACCCGCAACCGCCACCCCCGACGCCACGACGGCCTCACCCCAGGCCCGCTCTCCTCACTCTCCCCGAACAACCGCAGCGCCCGCTCCGGCAACTCCTCCGCACGGCACCGGAATAGCAATCTCCCCGGCTTCAGCGGCTCTCCTCCCGCACTGAACCGGCACACCATCAGCACCAGCCGCCCCGTCTCCGCACGCACCGCCTGCATCGCCGTCAGCAGAAAACTGTCCCGCGCCAGCCGCGTCGCATTGTTCCGCAACCCTAACGCCGCCCTCGCCCCGTCCGGCAGCCACGCATCCCCCGCAAGGCTGTCAGGCAGCATCCCCTCATTGCACCCCGCCACATACAGATCCCCATCGTCCAGCCACGGCACCTCCAGCCAACCCACCACCGCACGCGCCCCATCCGCCCGAGCCCCGTACACCCGCACGCCCCTCAGCAACTCCAGCAGAAAATCCAACCGCTCCGCCATCCCGCCTCCCAACCCAGCCCTCACAAACGCCCCGTCCGTCGCCATCACCCCCTCAACAATCGCCCGCGCCGCCGCCCCAAACTCTGCATCCCCCCCGCGCTCATACAACCGCCCCAGAAACCCCAGCACCGTCCCGCACTCACCCGCCCCACGCATCTCCTCCCGCAACGCCACCAGCCACCGCAACGCCGGCAGTACCACCAACGCAGGTTCTCTACTCTTAACACTACCATCTCTCACCTCCTCCCTCGCTGCCTCCCGCGCAGCCACCGCCTCCGCCAGCACCAGCGCCGCCCCCACCGACGACGGCAGCCTCACCCTCACAAATTCATCCCACGCACCCCTCACCCACTGCGCCCCCGCACTCTCCGGAATCAGCTCGAACACCTCCGGCATCCGCAGCAATCCCCCAGCCGCCACCATGCTGTCATGCCGGATCAGATCCCGCAGCACCTGCAAGGTCCAATGCAGCGCATGCACCCCCAGCGGCCTCCCCGCTGGATCATACACCGCCAATCCCTCCGTCTCCGCAGCCTCCAGAAACGCCGCCGTCACCTCCGGATCCGCACTCCCCACCGCCCCTGCCAATCCACCCTCTCCCTCCGCCCTAACCCACTCCTCCGCCAGATACCGCGCCGCTTCCTGCGGCCGCGCAAACACCCGAATCCCCTCCTCCGCATCCCGCAACGCAATCTCCGACGCCACCCACCGCTCCACCACCGGCCTCCCCCACTCATCAAACCGGTCCCTCTCCCCGCCAGTCGCATGCACCAGCACCGTCACCGAAACCCCATTCCGCTCCATCGCCCCCAACGCCATCGCCAGCAACGGCGACACATCAGGCACCGCCGCCACTACCACTTTCCTGACACCTTCCGGCAATCGCCCCGTCTCCGCCGCCGCCATCCGCTCACCATGCGGATCAGCCATCCCCGCCGACTCCATCCGCGACACCGCCTTCATCTCGATCCCCGCCAGCTCCTGCCACCGCATCGCTTCCTCATGACCCGACCCTAACCGCTCCGCCGCTCCCGCAAAATCCAGCCCGCCCTCGTCCAGCTGATGCCGCAACCGCAGCAACTCCGCCGCCGCTCCCAACGCCCACGCCTGATCCCGCTTCGGTGGATCCGCCGGAAACACCGCTCGGCATTCCTCCAGCGTCAGTGTCCGCATCGTCTCCATCCAGCACGCCAGCACGCCAGCCCGCTCCGCCACTTCCTCACCACTCCCGCGCGACACCACTGCCTCCGGCGTCACAATCCGCGGCGGCAGCATCGCCCCACCTCGCTCCGCCGCCCCCAGCGCCAGCGCTTCCCTCAACCGCCGCCCTGCCTCCGCAGCCGGCACCACCACCATCACCTCCGACAAATCCAGCGTCCCTCCCTCATGCCCTCCCGACAGCCACCCCGCCACCTGCGGCAGTAAATGGCGGTCCCATGAAAGAAATACTCGGTTCGGCATACAGCGGATCAGTGGTGAAAGTCACCGTATAGCCCGCACCGCCGCCGCCGCAATCACAGAACACCTCCGACCCCCTCTTTCCTTCTCCCCTCTCCCTTCTCACTTCTCACTTCTCACTTCTCTCACCGGCGGCCCACCCCGCAACGCATCACGCACGCTGTGCCACACAAATAACGAATTGTACGTGAAGTACCGACGCCACAACCGCCGCGGCTCCGCCAGCAACCGGTACAACCACTCCATCCCCATCCGCTGAATCCACCCCGGTGCCTGGCTCACCTCCCCGGCATGAAACGCAAACGCCGCCCCAATCCCGAAATACACCCCCGGCGGCAACCGATCCTTGTTCTCCGCAATCCACCGCTCCTGCTTCGGACACCCCAACCCCACCCAGATCAGATTCGCCCCGCTCTCCCGAATCATCCCAGCCATCCGCTCAAACTCATCCTCCGGCCACGCCCCGAACGGCGGGCTGTACGCACCAGCCACCACCGTCCCCGGAAATTCCGCCGCAAATCTCGCCCGCAGCTTCCCTAGCGTACTCTCCTTCCCTCCCAGGAGAAAATGCCGCAGCTCAGGCCTCCCCGCCGACCGCTCAATCGTCCGCAGCATCAGGGTCGGCCCGTACACCCGGTCGCTCAACCGCCGCCCACCACCCGCCCCCCGATTCACCGCCCAGATCAACGGCATCCCGTCAGGACAAATCAGGTCAAACCGCGCCATCGCCGCCCCAAACGCAGAATCCACCCGCGCCAGGGCCGCCACATGCGTGTTCGCTGCCTCCACCGCCCACGCCCGTCCCTCCAGCGCCAGCGCCTTCTCCACAATCCAGTCCACCGCCCCGGCATAATCCGTGACCGCCACCGGCAGATCCAGCACCCGGCGCCGCTCCATACTCAACGCACCGACGTTTCCAACCCGCGCGTCGCGTCC
>JAIXPK010000472.1 GCA_027486335.1 Verrucomicrobiaceae bacterium
GTGTGCGACGCTGCAGACGGTGGGGCGGAACGGGATGCACCGGTACAACAACCAGGATCATTCGATGCTGGCGGGGTATTATGCGGCGATGCGGCAGCTGGGACGGCCTGGGGAGGATCCGTGGGAAGTGAACACGGAGCGGTCCTATCATGAGGAGCAGGTGCTGGCGGAGCGGAAGGATACGGATGTGACGGAGATTCTTGCGAGCGAGCAGAGTCCGGTGGAGTGAGAACAGAGACGAACGCCTTCTGATGAGACGATGAAGTTTTCGATTGTGATACCGACATACAACCGGCCCGGGCATGTGGCGACCTTGCTGGAGGCGTGGGATCGGGTGGAGTATCCGAAGGATGATTTCGAGCTGATACTAGCTGATGATGGGGGGAGTGAGCCGCTGGATGGGGTGGTGGGGCCGTGGGTGGGGCGAGTGCCGGTGCGGCTGCTGAGGTTAGCGCATGTGAGTGCGTCGTCGGCGCGGGCGTCGGGGCTGGCGGAGGCGAGAGGCGAGCTGGTGTTGTGTTCTGACGATGACTGCCGGCCGGATCCGGGGATATTGAGGGCGTATGCGGAGGCGGCGCTGGAGCATCCGGGTGCGGCGCTGGGCGGGCCGGTGGTGAATCTGCTGGTGGACGATCTGTATGCGACGGCGACGCAGGAGATGATCACGTTTATCGGGGAGGAATGGAATCGGGTGGGAGCGTGTTTTTTCACGTTCAGCAGTCTGGTTTTTCCTGCGGGGGCGTTTCGTGCGAATGGAGGGTTTGATGCGGGTTGGTTGTGGCGGACGGGGGAGGATCGGGATGTGTGCCGGAGGTGGTGTGAGGGTGGGGGGGAGATGGTGCCTGTGCCTGGGGCGGTGATGGGGCATGCGCACGGGTTGACGTTGAGGAAGTACTGGCGGCAGCATTTTCATTACGGGCAGGGGAATTATGCGTCGCGGCGAAACCGGCGGAATGAGGCTGGGGCGCCGGATTTCAGCGGGGTTGGGTTTTACTGGCGGCTGCTGACGCGGCCGTTCCGGGGGTATGGGTTCGGGAGGGCGGTGATATTGCTAGGATTGATCCTGCTGGCGCAGGTGGCGAATGTGTGGGGGACGATGGATGCGGCGCGGCGTGTGGCTGGAGGGCGAGCGAGCTGAAGGTGGGCGATGGATGCGTATGATTACATTGTGATTGGTGCGGGGACGGCTGGTGGGTGGCTGGCGCGGCGGCTGGTGGAGGGTAGTGAGGGGACGGTGCTGGTGATTGAGGCTGGGGGAGGGTATCCGGGGGTGGTGTTTGGTCCGCCTCTGGCTGGGATGCGGCTGCGCGGGCCGTGGACGTGGCCAGTGGAGACGGTGGTGCAGGAGCAGTTAGGCGGGAGGACGGTGAAGTATCCGATGGGACGGGTGGTGGGAGGGACGTCGTCGGTGAACGCGATGATTTTCAATACTGGAGCGGATGCGGATTATGACGAGTGGGCGGCGATGGGGTGTCGCGGTTGGGGAGGGGCGGTGGTGCGCCCGGTATTTGATAGACTGGCGGGGACTGGGGGTTGGCTTCCGGTGAGCGGGCCGCGGCATCGGGCGGAGTTTTCGGAGGTGTTTCTTGGGGCGTGCGAGGCTGCGGGGCTAAGGAGGCGGGAGCTGCTGACGGGAGAGGAGGCGGAGACCTGCGGGTATTTTCCGGTGATGCAGAAGGATGGGAGACGGGCTGGGGCGGCGACGGCGTGTCTAGCGGAGGTTAGGGGGCATCCGCGGCTGACGGTTTGGAAGCGAGCGGAGGTGAGGCGGCTGGTGGTGAGGGGGACGAGAGTGACGGGGGTGGAGCTGAAGGATGGGCGGCGGGTGGAAGGTGGAGAGACGGTGTTGAGTGCGGGAGTGTTTCTGAGTCCGGTGATTCTGCAGCGGTCGGGGATCGGGGATCCGGCGTGGCTGGAGCGGTGCGGGGTGCGGGTGGTGGCGGGGTTGAGCGGGGTGGGTGAGAATCTGCATGATCACGTGAGGGTGCCGGTGCTTTTTGAGGCGGAGCGGCGGTCGCCGGGGCGGCGGAGTCGCTGGTTGGCGGCGGCGGTTCGGTACTTGATGAGAAGGGATGGGGTGATGGCGTCGAATTGTTGTGAGGCGGGGGCGTTTTTCGGATCGGAGCGGGGAGCGGCGCGATCGGATCTGGAGATCATCACGCATTTTCAGACGGCGATGGATGCACGGGCGGTGGATATGGAGTGCCTGCTGCTGCAGCCGGAGAGTCGGGGGAGTGTGCGGATGAATCCGCGGGATGTGGAGGGGATGCCGCTGGTGGATGCGGGGTTTCTGAGGGCGGGTGGGGACGTGAGGCGGTTGATGGCGGGGGTGGAGCGGGTGCGGGAGATTGCGGGGGTGGCGGGAGCGTGGCGGGGGTTTCCGTTGCGCGGGGAACTGCTGCCTGGGGGAGATGTGAGGACGGTGGCGGGGATGGAGGCGTATGTGAGGGCGGAGGCGTCGACGGGATACCATCCCGGGGGGACGTGCCGGATGGGGGAGGATGAGCTGGCGGTGACGGACAGTGAGTTGCGGGTGAGGGGGGTGGAGGGGTTGAGGGTGGTGGATGCGTCGGTGATGCCGACTGGGCCGACGGGGAGCACGGCTGGGGCGGTGTTTATGATTGCGGAGCGAGCGGCGGAGATGATGCTGGGATGCTGATGAACGTTCAAATTTCAGGCCGATGGATGCGGGTGGCGGCGATAGTGCTGCTGATTCTCGGGGTGGGGACTGTGGTGCGAGGGTTGTGGTTTGCGTGGGGCGGGGGTGACTGGGATTTCCGCAAGCGTGCCGAGGAGTATGCGTCTTACGAATCGGGTGTGTATCCTAACAAGAGATTGCAGGTGCCCGGGAGAGAAGTGGCGAAGGTGCATTCGGTGTATCCACCGTATGCGTTTCCGATGATGTCGGGGTTTTTCCGATTTGGTGGGGTGTCGTTGCAGCGGTTGGGGGTGGAAGCGGTGACGATGGGTGCGCTGGTGGTGCTGGTGTGGCGGGTGCGGGAGGTGCTGGCTGGTGAGGGGGTGGGCGTGCGTTGGTGGGAGGCCGCGGCGGTGGTGCTGGGGTTTTCGGGGAATCTGACGGCGGTATCGGAGGGGCAGTTTTCGATATTGAGTGTGGGGATGCTGATGCTGCAGTTGATGGCGCTGGAGCGAGGGCGGTGGTGGGTGGCTGGGTTGTGCTGGGCGCTGGCGATGATCAAGCCGCATCTGGCGCTGCCGTTTGCGCTGTTGTTTCCGCTGGCGAGGCAGTGGCGCGGGTTGGGGTTGGGGGTGGTGGTGCTGGCGGTGCTGAGTGCGTGGGCGTTGTGGTGGACGGGGGTGACGCCGCTGGCGTATGTGAGGGCTGGGCCGTCGAGTGAGAAGCTGACGTTTGTGGCGGTGAGGTATGGGGCGGGGTTATGGGTGGATTGGACGGGGGTATCGCCCCGGGTGGCGTCGCTGGGTGGATTGGTGGCGGTGGTGCTGGTGGTGGCGGGATGCGGGTTGGAATGGGTGAGGGCGAGGTTGCGGCTGATCTCGGGTGCGGGACTGGCCGGGTTGCTGGCGTTTGTGCTGTTTTATCACCGACCGTATGACAACCTGCTGCTGCTGCCGCTTTGGCTGGGGTGTGTGGCGAGGATGATGGAGCGTCCGACGGTTTCCGGGTGGTTGGTTTCCGGGGCGCTGGGGCTGACGATTTATCTGCCGTCCGGGCTGCTGGGCCGGAGACCGGAGTTGCTGGTGTTGAGCCTTATCGCTCCGGTGGGTGCGGCGTTGTGGTTGGCGGTGCGGCGTGTCAGAGGGGCGGGTGCTGCGGAGTGAGGTGACGAAATGGGGAGAGTCGGGCGAGATGGGAGAGGGAGAAGCCGGTGAGGGCGCAGAGGAAGTAGAGCGGGTGGAGGAGAAGGCCTGTGGTGGCGAGGGGGAGCCCGCCGGAGCGGCGGAGGAACGAGTAGAGGGGGAGGTTGAGGAGCCAGAGGATGAGGAGGGAAGGGATGGCGATGGCGAGGGTGGCGGGTTGCCATGGGGCGAGGAGGAACGTCAGGGTGGCGATGGCGGCGGCGAGGGCGCTGATGCGGGAGCGGAGGTCGGTGTTGAGGTCGTTGTCTGCGGTGCGGCGGTGGCGATGCATGAGTGAGGTCCATGCGAAGGCGCGGTGGAAGGTATCGGTTTTGAGCATGTTAGCGAAGCGCCATGCTTTGAGGTGGCAGACCTGCCATGAGGGGTTGAGGACGATGTGGTGGCCTGCGGAGGTGAGGCGGTAGCCGAGATCGATGTCTTCGATGGAGGGTTGGCGGTAGGAGGGGTCGAAGCCGCCGAAGGATAGGAATGTGTCGCGTCTGATGATGCCGCAGCCGGCCCAGAACGTGCGGGCGTTGCGGTTGGCGTGCTGGTGGGTGAAGTGGTGGAGGAGATTGCGGTAGCGGGAGACGAGACTGTGGTGAGCTGGGGTTGCGTCGTAGGAACCGAAGGCGGCGGTGGCGTCGGGGTGGGAGTTGAGGGTGCGGCAGGCGGAGAGGAGGAGGTCTGGGGGGACGCGGATATCGGAGTCGATGAAGAGGATGAGGGGGCCGGAGGCGGCGGCGGCACCGGCGTTGCGGGTGGCGGAGACGCCGGGTGCGTGGGGGAGCTGGATGGGGAGGAAGCCGCGGGAGGTGGCGGCGGAGTGGACGGAGGGATCGGGGCCGTCGATGGCGATGATGACTTCGCGTGGGGGCGGGTGGAGGGCGGTGAGGGAGTCGAGGCAGGCGTCGAGGATCGGGCCGCTGCGGTGGGCGGGGACGACGATGCTGACACTGGCGGGCTGGTGCATCCTGGGTGCGGTAATGGTGGGAGGGCATGACGCCAAGGGATAATGTCGCGGGAGGGCGGAAAGCGCTGGCGAAGCGGGAGTGGTGGCGTGAATTGAGCGGATGGGAACCCGAGCTGGCGGCATCTCATGTATTGTTAGTGTGATCATTCCGACGCGAGACCGACGGGAGGCGCTGGGGGCGTGTCTGGAGGCGCTGGCGCGGCAGACGATGGGGGTGGGGGAATTTGAGGTGGTGGTGGTGGATGACGGGAGTGAGGAGCCGGTGGAGGTAGAGGGGATGGTGGGGATGGGTGGGATGGAGGTGCGGGTGATCCGGCAGGAGAATGCTGGGCCTGGGGCGGCGCGGAATCGCGGGGTGGCGGAGGCGAGGGGGTGGCTGGTGGCGTTTACGGATGACGACTGTCGGCCGCGGCCTGAGTGGCTGGCGGAGTTGGTGCTGGCGATTGAGGGTGGCGGCGGCGGGGTGCTGGCGGGCGGGGTGACGGAGAACGGCCTGCCGGGGGTTGCGGGGTCAACGGTTAGTCAGCTGATCATTGATCTGGTGTATGAGCATTTCAATGCGGACGCGGAGGCTGCGCGGTTTTTTGCGAGTAACAACATGGCGTGCGAGCGGGAGGTGTATCTGGCGGTGGGGGGATTTGATGCACGGTTTCGGCTGGCGTCGGAGGATCGGGATTTGTGTGACCGGTGGCTGCGGAGTGGGAGGCGGCTGGTGCAGGTGGAGGGGGCGCGGGTGGTTCATGGGCATGCGCAGACCTTGGTGGAGTTCACGCGGCTGCATTTCCGTTATGGGAGGGGAGCGTCGCTGTACCGGAGGATGCGAGCGGGGCGCGGAGGTGACGGGATGGGTGCGGATCTGGGGTTTCACGGGCAGTTGCCGGGGCGGGTGTGGCGGCGATTGCGTGGCGAGAGTTGGGGGAGAGTGCTGGTGGTGGCGGGATGGCTGGTGTGGTGGGAGGTGGTGAATGCGGCTGGGTTTTTGTGGGAGGAGTGGCGGTCGCGCGGTGGGGTAGAAAGCCGTTGACTGGGGAGGCTGATTTTGCTGGGGATTGAGGTGTGCAGGTTTTTGATTCGGTGTTATGTGGAGTCGGAGATCTGTCTGAAGTTCCGAATTGAGTGCATGAAACCGAAAGACACCGCGACGAGACAGGAGGAGGGGGATGGCGATGGATTTGCCGAGCGGTTTGGAGGGGTGGCTGAGTTGGTGGAGGCGGGAGGGGCGGCGGGTGTGGTGAGATTGACGGTGGTGCTGATCGGGACTGAGGTGATGGATTCTGTGAGGCGGGTGATAGGGGAAGTGATGGGGCAGACGCGGAGTGGGGAGTTGGAGCTTGTGCTGGCGTCGGAGAGTGATGGGTTGCTGGAGGAGGCGGGGGCGTGGCTGCGGCGGGACGGGAGGTTGGGGGCGTGGCAGCTGGTGAAGGGGGATGTGAGGGACATGGCGCGGTTGCGGCTGGGTTGTGTGGCGCGGGCGCGGGGTGATCTGGTGGTGTTTACGGAGGACCACACGTTTCAGTCGCCGGGATGGGCGGAGGGACTGGTGGGTGTGTTTGACGGGCATCCTGAGGCGGTGGCGGTGTCGCCGTGTCTGAGCAATCCGAGTGAGAGGACAGCGGTGAGCCGTGTGCAGTATGCGTTTTTCAATGCTGGTGCGGTGGCTAGGGGCGGGGAGACGGGAGCGGTGCGGGTGGGGCGGTTGCCTTGGCACAACACGGCGTACCGTACGGATCAAGTGCGGAGGGTGGTGGGTGACGAGGCGATGCTGGAGTTTGAGGCTGCGTTGCAGGAGGAGTTGTGCCGGGTTTATCCGGGTGGGAGTCTGCTGCTGGATGGCGGGACGGTGATCGGGCATCTTTACATGGGGCGTCTGTGGCCGGCGCTGCGGATGGCGTATTACGGCGGGGTGATTGTCGGGGAATGGCTGAGTGGAGGCGTTAGTGGGGCGTGGTGGAAGCGTGCGTTGCGGGTGGTGGGATTTCCTGGGGTGGCGTTTTTGCGGGTGGCGGGAGCGATGGGGAAGCTGACGGCTGGGCCTGTGAGGGAATGGGCGGCGAATGTGGTGGTGGCGATGTTGCTGGCGGTTGTGCATGCCTTTGGGGAGGGTTGGGGGAGTTGTTTCGGGAGGGGGGATGCGGCGCGGCGGAATGCGGATCTGGAGACGAGGAGGTATCGATTTGTGGGGGCGGCGGAGAGGGCGCTGTTGCTGTCGTGAAGCTGACGAGCGATGGAGAGAGGCTGCCGTTGTTGTCGGTGGTGGTGGTGACTGGGGGGAAGTGCGGGGTGATGGATCTGGTGCTGGCGGGGTTGGGGAGACAGAGTTGTGAGGATGGGCAGATGGAGGTGGTGTTGGTGGATGTGGGAGGGGAGGGAGAGATGGTGGTGTGTGGGCTGGAGCGGTTTTCGTGGCGAGTGGTGCGTGTGGTGGGGGCGACGACGTGGATGGAGGCGCGGATGGCGGGAGTGGGGGCTGCGAGGGGGGCGTGGGTGGGATTTCTGGGGGATCATTTTGTGCCGGAGCCGGGATGGGCTGCGGCGCTGATGGAGGCGGCTGGGGATGGGAGGTGGGTGGCGCTGGGGAGTGTGTTTACGAATGGGAGTGAGGATTCGTGGTGGACTCGGGCGGCGCTGGTGGCGGATTACGGGCATTATCTGGCACCGTACGGCGGGCGTGAGGAAGGGTGGCTGGCGGGGAGCTGCATTGCGTATGAGCGGGGGTGGCTGGAGAGGAATAGGGAGAGGATTCTGGATGTGGCGGGGGTGGATTTCACGATTCAGGAGATGGTCAGGTGCGAGGGATTGCGGATGCGGGTGGTGGCGGGTGCGAGGGTTGGGCATCTGGCGTTTGCGGGGATCGGGGCGATGATGGCGGCGGGGTATGAGCATGCGCGATTGCTGGTGGAGGGGCGGAGGCGGATGGGCGCGCGCGGGAGGTGGTGGCGGGCGGTTAGGCTGGCGGGATTGGTGCTGGTGGTGCCGCTGGCGTGGGTGAGATTGGGTCGGGCGATGGGGTTTGGCGGGGTGGGTCGGCTAGGGAGTGCGTTTCCGGTGGTGACGGCAGGGACGCTGGCGACGGTGCTGGGGGAGGCTGCGGGATTGCTATGGGGAGTGGGCGATGCGCCGCGGCGGTTTGTGGAGCTTGAACTGGGGGCGCGCCGACTGAGGTGATGAGCGGGGATGATCGGAGCGAGGGGTCGGTGTTGCGTGGCAAGCAGGGCGGGTTGGTGGCTGGGGGAGCGTTTATGGTGTTGGCGCGGCTGGCGGGTTTGTTCGGGGGATTGTGGATCATGGTGGTGCTGACGAGGCATCTTGGGGCGGCGGAGTACGGGCGGTATGCGGTGGGGATGGTTGTGCTGAGCTGGACGGCTGGGGTGGCGATGATGATGCTAGGGGGTGCGGTGGTTCCGCTGGTGGCGGGGCGGCAGGATGGGGATCGATATGCGGTGACGATGTACCGTGCGGCGGTGGTGGCGGGATTGGTGCTGGCGTTGGTGCTGGTGGTTGCGGCTGACTGGGTGGAGCGGGTGGTGGGGATCCGGGGGCTGGGGTCGATGATGCGGGTGGTGGCGCTGGATGCGGTGCCAGGGGCGGCGGCGCTGGTGCATCATGGGGTGGTGGTGGCGCGGGGGAAGGTGGGTTGGGGTGCGGGGATTCCGCTGATTGGGGTGGTGGTGCAGCTGGTGGGGGTGATGGGAGGGGTGGTGGCTGGAGGCGGTGCGGAGTGGGCGGTGGTGGCGTACGCGGGGTCGAGTGTGGTGCAGTTTGTGGTGGGGCGGCTGGTGAGCGGGGTGAGGCTGACGGGGAGCGAGGGGGTACGGTTTGTGGAGTTGTGGCACCGGACGGGGAGACTGGCTGGTGCGCAGCTGATGACGCGGGTATTGCAGAGCCTTGATCTGCCGGCGGTGCGGCGGGGATGCGGGAGTGATCAGGTGGCGGGTTGGTATGCGGGAGCGCAGAACATTGGTGCGGCGTGTTTGATGGTGTTTTTTCCGATCGGGGGGCCGGTGCAGCGGGTGGTGGCGGCGGCGCGGAGGGACGGGCGTGATGGGGAAGCGGCGGTGGCGGCGAGTGGGTTTGTGCGGGTGGCGCTGGTGTTCGGGGGGCTGGTGGTGGCGTCGTCGGTGTATGCGCGGGAGATCATGGTGATGTTTCTGGGGTCTGGGTTTGGGGCTGGTGGTGAGCTGCTGGCGGTGCTGATGTGGACGGCGGCGTTTCGGATTCTTGGGGTAGCGGGTCGGGTGCTGCTGGCGGTGGCTGGGGAGAATGGGGTGCAGGTGGTGATTCTTGCGGTGGTGTCGGTGGTGGGCGGGTGTGCGTATGTGGTGCTGGTGCCGCGGTATGGGGCTGGAGCGGCGGCGGCGGTGTCGGTGGTGCTGGCGGCGGTGGCGGCGGCGGTGTCGTTGCGTGAGGCGGCGCGGCGATTGGGGATGGAGCTGCCGTGGCGGACGCTGTTGCGGGTGGTGGTGGCGGGCGGGGTGGCGGCGGCAGGTGGTTTGGTGGTGCCGTCGGGGATTCATGTGCTGGTGCGGCTGGTGGTGCTGACGCTGATGTATGGGGCGGTGCTGGTGGTGCTGGGTGAGGTGTCGAGGGGGTGGTGGAGAGGGTGGAAGATGAGAGGAGGTTAATTGCTTGAGTGGCAGGGGATTCTGGTGCAGGGAAGCCGCGTTGGTCGGTGGCTGCGGGGACGCGGTTGTGGACCATGTGATTCTTTTTCCGAGCATGCTGGAGTTGAATGCGAGAGACGGTGAAGGGGATGCTGAACCTGCGGTTTGGCTGGGAGGGAAGGGTGCGGGCAGTGGGATGCGGGCTGATTTCAGCGATACGCGGTGGAGTGTTGTGCTGAGGGCGGGTGGGGCAGGGGATGGGGAGGAGCGGCGGCGGGCGATGGAGGAATTGTGCCGGAGGTATTGGCCGCCGATTTATGCGTGGTTGCGGCATCAGGGGCATTCGGCGCATGACGCGGAGGATCTGGTGCAGTCGCTGTTCGAGGAGATTCTTGGGGGTGAGGTGCTGGCTGGGTTGGAGAGAGACCGCGGGCGGTTTCGATCGTTTCTGATTGCCTTGGCGAAGAACCGGGCGGTGGATGAGTATCGGCGGAGGAGGGCGGAGAAGCGAGGTGGCCGGGTGGTGATGGTGGTTTTGGATCAGGAGATGGGGGAGGCGCTGGCTGCGAGCACGCGGGAGGGGGATTCGCCGGAGGTGGCTTTTGATCGGAACTGGGCGAGGGCGGTGATTGGGGGAGCGATGGAGGAGTTGGAGGCGAATTACGAGGCGGCGGGGCGCGGGGAGTTGTTTCGGGTGCTGAGGCCGGTGTTGTTCGGGGCGGCGGGGGAGGGCGGGTATGAGACGATGGGAGCGGCGCTGGCGATGTCGCGGGGGGCGGTGGCGATGTCGGTGAAGCGGTTGCGGGAGCGTTTTGGGGAGTTGGTGGCGCAGCGGGTGGCGGACACGGTGGGGGGTGCGGGGGAGGTGCGGGAGGAAGTGCGTTATCTTCTGTCGCTGTTTGCGAATGGATGAATATGAGCGGCGGATGGGAAGCCCATGGATGCTGTGAGGAGTGCGGTGGAGTGATCTCTTCCGGATGGGAGGAGTTGGCGTGTCCGCGATGTGCGCTGGAGGGGGCGCTGAGGCTGCTGGAAGGCGGGTGGGGAGGAGAAGGGGCTGGGGTGGTGGTGACGGATTTCGGGGATTATGAGATTCGGGGGGAGATCGGGCGCGGGGGGATGGGTGTGGTGTATCGGGCTTGGCAGAAGTCGTTGAGTCGGCCGGTGGCGCTGAAGATGCTGCTGGGTGGGCAGATTGCGACGGTGGAGAGCCTGCAGCGGTTTCGGTTGGAGGCTGAGGCGGCGGCGCGGCTGCAGCATCCGCATGTGCTGCCGGTGTATGAGACGGGGGAGCGGGAGACGTTTTTGTATTACACGATGCGGCTGATTGATCCGCCGCGGACGGTGATCGAGCTGGTGGTTAGTGAGGCGGCGACGCGGGAGGAGCAGCGGGTGGTGGCAGAGGCGATGGCGAAGGTGGCGCGGGCGGTGGCGCATGCGCATGCGCATGGGGTGCTGCATCGGGATTTGAAGCCTGGGAACGTGCTGCTGGGCGGGGATGGGGAGCCGTACGTGACGGATTTCGGGCTGGCGAAGCTGACGCAGGAGGCGGATGCGCGGCTGACATTGAGTGCGGCGGTGCTGGGGAGTCCGAGTTATCTGGCACCGGAGCAGGCGTCGGGGCACGGGCGGGATGTGACGACGGCGGCGGATGTGTACGGGGTTGGGGCGGTGCTGTACGAACTGCTGACGGGGCGGGCTCCGTTCCGCGGGGCGACGGCGCTGGCGACGCTGCGGGAGGTGATGGAGACTCCGGTTAGGCCGTTGCGTGCGGTGCGAGCGGGGATTGACAGGGATCTGGAGGTGATCTGTCTGAAGTGTCTGGAGAAGAATCCGGGGCACCGGTATGGCGGTGCGGCGGAGGTGGCGGATGAGTTGGAGCGGTATCTGCGGGGGGAGCCGGTGGTGGCGCGGCCGGTGCCTGGGGTGGTGCGGGTTTGGCGGTGGTCGAAGCGGAATGTGCTATTGTCGGTATGGATCGGGGCGGCGCTGATGGCGTCGGTGGCTGGGGTGGCTGGGGTATTGTGGAAGTGGCGGGAGGCGGAGGCGGCGCATGTGGAAGCGGATCGGCACGCGATGGAGCTGGCGGCTAACCTATACTTTTCGACGATTGACCAAGTGGTGCTGGCGCGGAGCCAGAATGATTTCGGGCGGGCGAGGCGGTTGCTAGAATCGGTGAAGCCGCGCGCGGGGGAGGAGGACCGGCGCGGGTTGGAGTGGGCGTTGCTGAGCCGGTTGTGTCATGGGGACGAGGAGGAAGTGCATGAGATGAAGGGTGGGGTGGCGGCTAGGGCGATGGTGTGGTCGCCGAGTGGTGCGGAGCTGGTGCTGGCGATGGCGGACGGGCGGTTGGAGGTACGGGATGCGCAGAGTTTGAAGGTGAGTGGGGAATGGCGAGTGGACGGGGGGCCGTGGGATCGGATGCTGATGAGTCCGGATGGAGAGCATGTGCTGATGTTAGGGGTGAACGGCGTGGTGGTGGAGGAATTGAAGGGGCGGCGGACGGTTTTCCGTGAGGATGGGGAGGGACGTGATGCGGCGTGGCGTGATGGGAAGCGCGTGCTCGTGGCGCGGCCTGAGGCTGGCGGGGAGAGCGGTGGTGTGTGGCAGGTGGTGTTAGGTGATTCGGGAGGGGTGGAGCGGCTGAATGGGGAGGTGCATGCGCCGCTGGCGGTGAGTGCGGATGGGGGCACGGCGGTGGCGGCGCGCGGGGAGGACCGGTGCCGGATTTGGGATTTGCGGACGGGTGGGACGTTAGGAGAGTTTGCGGTGCTGCTGCGCGGGGAGGATACAGCGGCGATGGCGTTCCGGGATTGGCGGCTGGTGCGGGTGGCGGTGAGCGCGGATGGGAAGTATGCGGCGGGGGCGTGGGTGCATCCGGGGAGCGGGGCTAGGGTGCTGGTGCAGGAGCGCGGGAAGGAGCGGCCGTCGTCGATGGACACGTTCAGTCGGGCTCCGGCGGTGCTGGCGTTTCATCCTGGAGGGGAAGCGCTGCTGGTGGCGGAGACGGGAGCGGCGGATGTGCGGCGGATCAGTTTTCTGGTGTCGCGGCCGCGGGAGACGACATTGGTGCCGCCGGTGGGGCGGCCGGCGTATCCGGTTTACGATGATCACTGCGAGCAGCCGGATGCGGCGATGCTGTCCGGGGAATTGCCGCTGGCGCTGCCGCGGCGGTATCTGACGAGGAGTGCGTGCGGCGGGCGCACGCAGTTTTTGCTAGGTCACGCGGGGGCGGTGCATGCGGCGGCGTGGAATCCTGCGGGTGACTGGATCGCGAGTACGGCGGCTGACGGGACCCTGAGATTGTGGACTGAGCCGGTGTGGCACACGGGTCGGGTGGCGGCGGCATTGAACATGGCGGATGGGGTTAGGCCGGTGGTTTCTGCGGACGGTGGGTATGTGGCGTCGCGGCGGAGTGCATTTGACAGTCCGGTGCAGGTGCAGATCCGGCGGACGGGGGCGTTTGCGTTGAACGCGGCGGGGTATCCTGCGGGGATTTACGGGGACGGGACGATGCTGAGCTGGGGAGGGGAGAATGGATTCGGGCTTTATCGGATTGGTGAGGATGCGCGGGCGAGTGAGGAATGGCGGCTGGCGGTGCCGGAGCTGGCGGGGGTGATGGATCCTCGGGATCCGCGGGCGTGTGTGACGACGGCTGACGAGCGACTGACGGCGGGGGTGATCGGGGGGCGGGTGTTTGTGATGGATCGCGGTGCGAAGAAGGTGGTGGTGAGCGAGCGATTGCCGGAGACGGTGGAGGGAGCGGCGGTGGATGTGGCGTTTTCCAGCGATGGCGGGTTGGTGGCGGTGGCGGGGTATGGGGCGCGGGGGCGGGTGTTTGATGGAGCGACGCTGCGGGAGGTGGTGCGGCTGGGTGCGGCGGACGGGGTGGATCGGAGTGTTTGTGTGCTGCCTAGTGGGAGGGTGGTGGCGGGCGGGTCGGACGGGAAGCTGCGGGAGTGGGATGTGAAGAGCGGGCGACTGGTGCGGGAGTGGATGGGGCACGATGGGGAGGTGGTGGGGTTGGCGGTGCACCCGAGCGGGCGGTGGCTGGTGAGTTCGGGTGGGGGATCATTGAGGGTGTGGGATGCGGGATCGGGGAAGCTGCGGGCATCGATTCCCGTGGCGAATGCGCTGAACTGGCTGCGGTTTGTGCGTGGCGGGCGGGCGTTGTATCAGAGCGGCGTGTGGATGGCGCTGGAGGAGTGGAAGCTGGAAGATTGAGGGAAGACAAAAGAATGTGTGTGGGGGTGTGATGATCGGGCGGGGAATCCGAGGAAGGGATGAGGACTATGTGTGCGGCTGCTGGGCGGCTGGGCGCGGGGTTCTCGAGAACTCCTCAATCCACTGCCTGTATGAGACTTTTCTGCATTCCTTTCGCTGTCATGGCGGCACCGGTGGCGCTGAGTGCGCAGACGGTGGCACCTAGTCAGGCATTGCCGGTCAGGCAGCAGGTGATTGAGCTTCAGAAGGGGTGGAATGCGGTATGGCTGGAGGTGCAGCCGGTGGAGGCGAATGCGGACAAGTTGTTTGCGGGGACTGGGGTGGAGATCTGTGCGAGGTATGTGAGGCCGGTGACGCCGCAGCAGTTCATCAAGAGTCCGGCGGAGCGGCCGTTCAATGAGCCTGGCTGGGGGGTGTGGTATGCGAGCGGGCGTGAGGAAGCGGTCGTTAGGACGATGGAGACGATTGATGGGAGCGCGGGGTATCTGGTTTTTGCGAAGGAGGCGAAGCGGTGGACGGTGACGGGGACGGTGAAGTTCAAGCCTGTGGAGTGGCGGCACGGGGCGTTTACGATGGCGGGTTTTTCGGTGGATGAGAAGGCACCGCCGAGGTTCCGGGAGTTTTTTGCGGGAGCGGGTGGGCGAGTGGGGTCGAGGATTTATCGATTGGTGAACGGGCGCTGGCAGCGGGTGGAGGACACGGCGCTGATGAAGTCGGGTGAGGCGTGCTGGATCTATGCGGAGGGGGATTCGCACTATCAGGGGCCGCTGACGGTGCGGGTGGGTGGCGGGGTGGTGGATTTCGGGACGACGACGGGGACGATCACGCTGGCTCCGGAGAATTCATCGGGCGGGGCGCAGACGGCGGTGGCGGAGTGGTTTCCAGGGAGCGGGGCGGGGGGTGGGTTGCCGGTTGAGCGGGTGGAGATTGAGAATGTGACGTTGAAGGCGACGGCGGTGCCGGTGTCGGGAGCGCTGGAGACGACGGCGGCTGGGGAAGCGAGCCTACTGCGGCTGCGGATCCGTCGGGATCAGATGACGGGGGCGGTGCAGACCGGGTTGATCCGGCTGACGGATGAGAGTGGGGCGCAGTGGTGGGTGCCGGTGAGGGGGAGCCGGTGAGGTTAGTGCAAACAATGAATTTCCAGCATGTCATGAAAATGAAACCAACATTTGCTTCGGTGGGGATAGCGGTCGGATGGGTGATACTTGCGGGAGGGGCGTCGGTGGTGCGGGCGCAGAGTGCTTCGGCGGGGTTGTGGGTGGGAACGGTGAGTCTGAACAGTGTTCAGGATCCGCAGGGAGGCCTGACGTCATCCGGGGGAACCTTTCAGTTCCGGATCCTGTATCATGTGAATACGGCGGGTGAGGTGAGACTGCTGCGGGATGTGGTGGTGATGCAGCGGGATCATGACAACAATGCGGCGACGGCACCGGTGATCGCGCTGGTGACGGATCTGACGCAACTGCCGCGGTATACGGGGATTGTGAGGCGGAGTGACGGGCGTCGCACGGGGATCCGTTATGCGGCGACGGCGTATGATTTCACGGGGAATGAGCTGCTGGTGCAGGGGAAGCTGGAACTGGAGAAGACGCTGGATTACCGACTGGAGGCTGGGGAGAACGGAGCGACGAATCCGTTCCGGCACAAGTATCATCCCGAGCATGAGAAGGGGAGGGCGTACACGAGGGTGGTGACGGTCAATTTCAAGGGAGGGACGCAGACGCCGACGTCGACGGGGGTGACGCGGATAACGGGCACCTACAAGGAGACGATCACCGGGGTGGTGACGAGTGATCTGAACATAGCCGGGAGCATCGAGCTTGACCGGGTGAGTACGGCAACTGCTTTGAATCCCTGACATTTTCCGCTGACGCAATATGAATATGAATTTTTCATCTGGCATCCGGTTCCGCCTGCTGCTGAGTCTGCTGCTGAGTTTCATGGTGATGGCCGTGAGGCCTGCGACGGCGCAGGTGGTGCTGACCAAACTCGGGAACGGGAACAATTCGCCGCTGGTGCGGGTCAAGACGACCCGAATTGGCGATGACACGTATTCGGTGGTGCTGTTCGATAAGAGGGTGACGGTGCTGGACCAGAATGCGCAGATCATGGCGTCGGTGGACATTTTCAGCGGCAAGGCTCTCGCGACGAACGGTAATATGATTTATGTGCTGGGGAACCGGACGACGGCGAGTGCAGGGCTCGAGGTGATCAAGTATTATTTTGATCCGGCGGTACGAAAGATCACGCAGAAGGGGAATCCGGGACTTCTTTCGTCAGCGGTGTATTCACAGGATCTCCGAGAGAATTCCTGCGACATGTGTGTGGCCGGGGGGATGGTCTGGCTGTGCGGTGGCGGAAAGTACTATCCGAACTCTGTGACGGGCACTCCGCAGTGGCGGCTGTCGGCATACAGCGAGGGAACCCAGGACACTGATCTGAAACTCCAGGTGTTTGGCGGGCCCCAGTCTAACTTGGGGTATTACGATGGCTTCGGCACCTTTACTTTCGGAGCTGGCGGAAGTTTGATTAACTCCCAACCCAACGCCTCGCCTGCCGCTTTTTTGCCCATCACCAAAGGGTTGAGGATGCATGCGGATCCGGTTGAACCGAACGTGTTCTGGATGGCGTTTCATGATGGTTACGACAAGTCGATCCGTGTGGTACGGGTTGGATTCAATGCTCAAGGCGTGCTGACGGTGCCATCGAGGCCTACCCAGAGGTACAAGGGGGGGCTATCGATTTACGGGGCGACTGAGGGGGCTGGGGCGGCAGCGATAGTAACGGGGTTTGTGGTGGATACCAAGTACGTGTACGTGAGCGTCTATTCGGCACAGGCGCTTGCAAAAGTGTACCGCATTGAGAAGTCGGAGTTTATGGGTGTGGGCCCGAATCCGGAGGTGCAGCCGGGTGTGCCCATGAATGTCGCTATGGTGAAGAGCGCAGAACCGCCTGGTACCGAAGGCTTGGCACCTTCGGATCTGGCGGTGGTGGGCGGGCGAGTGACGCTGATGGGGGTTTACGGCAAATTGAAGCTGCAGTTTTACGGGACGAACAACGAGCCGGTGGAAAGGCCGTTTCAGGGTATATCGGCGCTGTTTCTCGGGCGGCTGAAGGAGGATTTTTCAGCATGGGATGCGGTGGAGACCCTGCCGACGGTGTTTGGTCCAAACGGGACAACGCAGCCCACATTCAACGCCGGCAGGACGGGGTTGGTGCAAGCGACATCGGATGGATCGAATCTGCTGCTGGCGGCGCAGATGGTGAGCGGGACCGGGACATTTGAGAATGTGGAGTTCGGAGAGGCGGGGGGGCATTTTGCGCTGCTGCTGTCGACGGCGACGAACGGCATGACGACGCAACGGTACATGCTGACGGTGGGTGCGGAAGGGCGTGCGCCTGGAGGAAATGCGTCGGTGAGTCTGGAGCTGAAGGATGCGGGGCTCTCGCCTGGTTTCGGGCCGCAGTCGCGGGATGCTGGGACGACGGTAACGGTGACGTCGCCGGAGTCCATCTATCAGCGTGCGGACGGGAGTTATTTGAATCTGACGGGCAAGAATGCTGCGGCGATTCAGGCATTGATACAGGCTCCTGAGGTGGTGGCGCGGTATCGGGTGACAGGGTACACAGTGACGCGGAGTGGTGATGCGCAGATTGAGAATGGGACTGGGAATTCGGTGACGCTGGTGATGACGAAGAATTCTGTGGTGACGTTCAGCTATGCGCGGGATTTTGCGCTGACGGTGAGTTCGGATCTGGTGGGGTTGCCGGGGGTTGATCCGATTGGTGGGCAGACGCTGGGTTTTCCGGAGCCGGCGGCTGGGAAGCACTGGATTCCGGAGGAGAAGGAGATGGTTCCGGAGCTGGACACGGTGGCGAATTCGCTGACGGAGGCGGGGACGCGGTATCTGGCGACTGGGTACAGCTGCACTGGGCTGGCGGACCGTGCTGGGGCGGTGGTGTTTTCGGGGAATCAGTCGAGACAGGCGTTAGGAAAGTTCAACATGGGTGGTGCGGTAACGATCACCTACAAGTGGAAGCCGCAGCACAGTGTGACGACGTATACGAGCGTGGCGGATGCGGCGCACTTGCCGGGGATCAGGGCGGGGGATCGGTATGAGAGTGGATCCGGGGTATTCTGGTTTGATCGGGATACTGAGATTGTGGTGGCGGCGGGGGACAGCGATGAGCGTGCGATGGCGTCGGTGTTTTCGGCGACGGGATCGCTGACGGCGATCAACGGTTGGAAGCGCGGGCAGTTGAAGGAGACGTATACGAGTGCGGGGCGGACTTACCGCGGGTACCGGCTGCGGCTGGGTGCCGGGGGGACGGTGGCGTGGGATTACGGGCAGCCGCGGTATCTTCAGATTGTGAGCATCGGGTCACCGGTGGTGATCGGGGTTGGGAGTGAGGATTTCAGTGCTGGGGATGAGCTGACGGCGTCGCTTGCGGCGTCGATCAATCAGAACATTCCGCCGGTGGTGACGTCGTTTGGGAATGCGCCGGTGGGGACGACGACGGAGAATGCGGTTTTGTGGTCGGCGGCGGAGCGACTGGCGTATCCGTTGCGGCCGGGCCTGTATACGCTGGAGTGGACGAAGGCGAATGGTGCGAAAGTGCTGACGGAAGTGATCGCGGGATTTCCGGGAGATACGGTGAGGCACCCGGCCTTGCCGACGAGTCCGGTGCCGAAGTTTGGAGGACTGCGGCGGCATTTGAGGGCTGCGCTGCATGAGGAGATGCCGGCGATCCAGCTGGATCGGAATGCCAGTGATGCGATGGCGTTTCTGCGTCTGGGATACTCTTCGAAGCTAGGGGATGTGCCTGGCGACCAGCAGACGGCACCGGTGGTGGTTCCGCAGGTGGGTGCGAGCAAGGAGTTGGTGTTTCCGTTTGATGGGAAGAGTGCGAGTGATGCGGCGGGGAGGCATGTGCTGGTATTCACACAGTCGATGGACGACAATCCTGCGACGGGTGATCTGAGCAAGGAGCGAGCGTTGGTGAGGGTGCTGGAGACGAGGGCGTGGAATGCGCCGGCGAAGTGGGAGCCTGCGGCGACGGTGAACCGGGTGCTGCAATTGAATGGAACGAGTTCGTATGTGCGGACGCCGCTGAAGAATATCGGTGGCGATGCACTGACGATACAATACTGGTTCAAGGGTACGAACATGCAGTCGGCGGTGCGGCAGCAGCAGGGTGGCACTTATGTCCTCGGGGGCTGGAGTAGCCGGAAGTGGGCGCTGTCGAATCAGGCTGCTTCGCTAAGTACTGGTGGGATCGATCTCCCGCCCATTGTCGAAGAGGACAAGTGGCATCTGGTGACGATGACGTGGAAGCGGGGTGATCCGTCCGGGATGACGGCGTGGGTGGACAACGTCCGGCAGACGTCGATTGCGTCGGCATCCACGCCGATTCCGAACATTGATGCCGGGGTGGTCTTTGGAGCGTTTTGGAGCGCGACGTTTACGAGCGAGTTCACGAAGGGGATGCTGGATGACATATCGATCTGGAACCGGGTGCTGACGGAGGATGAGATCCGGCGCACATACAATCAGCGTCGGCAGTATACGGGGTTGGAGACTGGACTGCTGGGGTACTGGACCTTTGACAACGGGACGGCGGATGACCTTGGGCCTGGGCGGAACCATGGGGTGCTGGAGGCAGGGGCGGTGATTGTCGGGGACCCGAGTCAGTCGGCGCTGACGACGGCGGATGACGGGACTGGACCGGGGATGGTGGCGGGGAGGGATGTGGCAGGGAATCCGGTGCCTGTGGAGATCCCGACGAGGGTGGCGGACGTGTTTGATACGGCGCGGATCGGGAGCGGGTTTGTGACGGGATCGAAGGCGCGGTACAATGCGCGGCTTTACCGGCGGGATGCAACTGCGGGGACGGCGGGGCCGATTTTTCCGGTGAATACGGCGGACGAGAAAAAGACGGAGGAGAGTTTCACGGTGGTATGGTATGAGGAGCGGGACGGGGTGTTGTGGCCGTGGCGGCCGCGGGTGTACAAGCCTGTGTGGCCTGCGAGTCCGGCGCACCGGATAGTGATTGCTAGCCAGTTGGGGTCGGATGGGCTGAGCAAGGACCGCAAATTGCACCAGCCGAGGTTTGATCCAGCGGTGGTGACGGATCTGGCGGTGTATTCTCAGAATGACAAGGAGCAGCCGGGGTTCAATCCGAACGAGGAGCATGCGCTGGTGTCTGGGTCGATGCTGTATGCGTCGCTGCAGCCGGCGCATTCGGCGGTGTACGCGCTACGGAACGATCTGAACAAGCCCGAGACATCCCTGCCGTATGTGCTGGCGCAGTGGACGAACCTTGCGACTGGCCAACCGGAGATGCGGGCGTACGAGGTGATAAAGAAGGATGAGTCGATCAAGCCGTTTCTGTTTGCGGACGGCCAGTTGGAATTGCGGTCGCCGAGCGTGCGGCTGGATGAGCTACGGGTAACGATTGTTCCGCCGGTCATGCTGTTTCCGGGGGAACCGTTGAAGGTGCAGTTTCTGGAGGGAGCGATTGAGGGGATGGGGTCAGGGCAGACGATTTATCCGATCGAAGTTCCCGGGTCTACGAACCTGAATCTCTCGCTGACGCCGGGCGGGCCGGTGCATACGACGACGCAGGCGAGCGTGTCCGGGGTAGTGATGAAGCTGTTCAGGCTGAATCCGTATGTGTTTGAGTATATGGCGACGGCCGGGCAGCCGGTGCCGGTGCCGAATCCGCTAACTGGGGTGATTGGTGCGGTGCCGCCGGCGAAGACGAGTGGCGGGGAGTTGTCGGTGTCTACGAATGCGTCGACTCCGACCCCACGGGTGTATTTCAAGGATTACACGGGGATGCCGTGGGTGATCTCGGGAGGAGGGGCCAAGTTCTACTCGAAGTTCTACTATCGGATGCAGGAAGGATTCTGGCCATTTGACGGGGCGGGGAACGCTGTGGTGCTGAACGGGCCGGTGGAATGGCTGCCGGGTGACCAGGTGAATTACACGGCGCTGTGGCCGGCGAATCCAGCGGTGCTGAAGGTTGGGGAGACCCTGACATTTTCGGGAGGGGAGTACCGGGAGGACCGGCCGGAATCGCCGGGGTTGCCGGGGGTCGTGGGGTGGGCGGCTGGGCGGGTGGTGTATGATTCGCTGACTCCGGCGATGGACAAGGCACCGGTGTCGGGAACTCAGGCGGAGAAGGATGCGGCGAACGCGAAGACTTTTACGGACTACACGGCTCGGCTGATTGCGCCGCTGGAGACGCGGCGGGTGGCGCTGAGTGCGTATCTTGGGTCGACAGCGGACATTGAGAAGTTCAAGGCTGCGATTGCGCCGGCGACGGGGGTAGTGAGGGTGGATGGTGCGGTGTGGCGGTTCCGGAACCTGCCGGCGTCGCTGCGGAGCCGACTGTATTTTGATCCGATCCGGAATGAACTGGCGCTTCAGGGGTATGTGAACGGGAAGACGCTGGGGGATCAGACCCTGACGGCGTCTCCTGAGCCGGCGTATATTCTGGAGCCGAACATTCTGAGGAAGGAAGACCGGAAGGCGTTACTGACATTCAAGGCGGATGCGGCTGAACAGAAGACGATGGTGGAGCTGATACCGAATGACTGGGTGAAGGTGGTTGACGGGTTGTTTGCGGCGAGCCGCAATCCGGCGAAGCTGAGACAGGGGACGGCGACGGTTCCCCTTGTGGATACGCCCTACTATGTGGGGCTGGACTGGGCTCCGCAGCGGGACAAGAGCGGAAACATTGTCAGGTATACAGCGGACCGGAAGGTGCCGATGCCGGAGGTGGTGAAGCCGGTGCTGCCGACGAATGCGACGCAGGCGGAGAAGGACGAAGCGGATCGGGTGTATGCGGCGGCGCTGGCGGAGGCAAAGGCGACGATGGATGCGATGACGAACGAGGTGCCTTTGGGATCTGTCGCTGTGGCTGGTGAGCCGGTGCCGACGAAGCTGCGGGCGGCTCCGGCGGCGGTGAGGGGGCCTGGGCTGGCGCTGGTGTGCAGTCCGCAGATGCTGGAGAAGAGCCTGCCTGATATGGATTACTATGTGACGGTGGCGGAGAACGACGATGCGGCGCTGGGCTTGCCGGTGACGATGCACATTGTGAAGGTGGCGAAGAAGAACCGGTACCGGGGGGCGATCCGACTGGTTGAGGGAGACAATGCGCTGAGCGAGAAGGTGACGCTGCGGCACACGGCGGATTTCGGTGCGAATACTGACAAAGTGCGGTTTCAGTGGTTTTACCGTCCGGAGGATGGGCGATCGGCGGCGGTGCCGTACGTCGGGGGGAGCGGGTCGATGGGGGCGTGGCAACTGTTTCCGGATCTGACGGGTGAGGGGTCTGAGGCGAGCGGGTACCAGATTGATATCAACGGGCAGGGCAAGTATATCCTGCCGGACCTGTGGTTTGTGACGCGATACGGGCATACGAGTGACGTGCCGAGCACGAGTCCGCCGTCGTGGGCTGGATCGTTGTGGGCGATTGACGGGAAGCCGGATGTGGGGGTGAGCCGCGGGGAGATGTGGGCGGGGGCGGCGAACTCGCCGCAGCCTAACGGCGATTATCTGGCGCAGTTAGTGCCGGGCTGGCTGAAGCGGGTGCTGGACCGGATCAATCCGTACGAGGCGCGGTTCACGGATTTCCGTGCGAACAATGCGCCGGCGACGTATGCGTCGATGATTCAGCAGGCGGGGCCTGGATACAACGGGCCGGTGGCGTTGAATCCATCTAAGGACGTGATCGAGAACACGGGGCTGATTCAGCTGTATCAGACGATCCTTGATCGGGCGAAGCTGTTCGGGCTGGATCCGACGATAACGGATCCGGCGCTGAGGAGTGCGATCATGAATGCGCTGCAACTGGCGGCGACGCGGATTCAGGATCTGTACATGGTGATCGGTAACGAGGCGTATGCGGACAGTCAGGATCCGCTGATCGGGTTTGGTTCGAGCAGTGCGGACTACGGGACGAGTGCGGCGAGCATCTGGACGTTCATGAATCAGACGTCGAATGCGCTGGAGGAAGAGCTGGCGCTGCTGCGTGGGGGTACGTTTTCGTACGGGCGGCCGGTGTATAACCGGCTGTTCTGGAATTTCACGAAGGACCTAGGGGAAGTGGCGTATGCGCAGACATACAATCTGAGTGATGAGAACCGGGATGGTTTTATCAATGAGAGTGATGCGATGCTGCGGTACCCGATGGGACATGGTGATGCCTGGGGGCATTACACGACGGCGGTAAAGCTGCATTACGACCTGCTGAGGAGTTCTGTGTTTGCGTGGCAGCCGAGGAGTGAGTTCTACAGCCTGCTGAGCACGGTGATTCCGGTGGATTTTTATGATGAGCGGAAGTTTGCGGCGGCGGCGGCGGCGCGGGCGCGGACTGGGGCGGACGTGGTGTCACTGACGTACCGGCAGCGTTATTCGGCGGACCCTGACGGACAGTGGCAGGGGTATGGGGATACGGATCCTGACCGTGCGTGGGGAGTGGAGCAGTGGGGTCGGCGGGCTGGTCAGGCGGCGCTGCTGGATTGGGTGGTGGGGAATTCCCTGCTGCCGGCGACGACGGCGAACCGTGGTGACGGGATTGCGGTGAGCACGGTGGTGGCGAATGCGGTGAGCGGGGAGAGTTACCGGGTGACGATTCCGCTGGCATCGGGATTGCCGCGGGTGGATGGGAATGGAGCGCCGCGTTATCTGCTGTCGCTCACTTCCGGGAAGGGCGGGCAGGAGGCGATTTTCACGGCGGCGGGTAACGTGATCAGTACGTCGCTGCGGCTGCGGGATTTCGCGGTGACGACGGACAACGGAGTGGTTAAGGTGACGGCGTTCACGGTGGATCTGCCGACTGGATCTGCGGAGCCGGGGCTGACGACGGAGAACTTCAAGCTGGCGCGGTTTGAGCGTCCGGAAGGGCTGGAGCGGGTGGACCGGACGACGGTGGATGCGCTGGAAAGCATTACGCGGGAGTATGCGCGGATTGAGAACACGGTGCTTGATGCGAATGGCGGGCTGAATCCGCTGGGGCTGGCGAAGGATGCGGTGCCGTTTGACATTGATCCCGGATTGTATGCGGGGCGGAACGGGACGCAGCCGGTGAGCCATTTCGAGCAGATTTACGAGCGTGCGCGGCGGGCGGTGGTGAATGCGAGGACGATCTTCGATGGATCGACGGAGGCGCTGAATGCGACGCGGCTGAACCAGGATACGCTGGAGGATTTCAGTCGGGATGTGGTGGCGGGCGACCGGGACTACCGAAACCGGCTGATTGAGATCTTCGGGACCCCTCATGCCGGGAACATCGGGACGGGCAAACCGTATCCTGCGGGGTACAACGGGCCGGATCTGTATTTTTATCAGTATGTGGATGTGAATGATGTGAGCAAGGACACGGTGCCGGTGGCGAAGGCGAATCTCGACAAGTTCAAGTATGTGATTGATGGTTTCAGGCAGTCGATGCTCCTGTTGGACTACAATGGGAGGAGGAAGCTGGAGCTTGAAAGTGTAAACTTGAATGGATATTTCGTACCGACGTTCAACAGGCTGTTTCTGGATGACTATCCAGCTTCCAAGACAGGAGAGCTTACGGATGTGGCGTGGATCGACAACAGCCGACTGGCGATAGATCTTCCGATTCAGGCGAAGGGATATGCGTTCAAGAAGCCGGCGGAGTGGGGGATTCGGGATCGGACCGGGGAGTTGCAGACGCTGATCTCCGATCTGGTTCAGGCGGAGGCGGACCTTGCGTTTGCGATAGCGGATTACAGCAAGTATGTGGAAGACGTGGAAGGGGCGGTTCAGACGATTGCGGCGCGGCATGGTACCGCTCTGCAGGCGCTGGACAGTCTTGAAGACGAGCGGGATTTTGTAAGGGCTTTGGGAACTATCCGAGCGACACTGCAGTCGACATCTATTGCATTGCGGTCTGCGCATGACCGGGCGTCAGAGTTGCGGGATCTGGTTGTCGGAACGGTTCCGGACACGCAGATTGCGGGACTGGCGGTCGGGGGGGATTTTCTGAAGGTGGCGAAGGCAGGGCCGATGGCTGCATTTGCGAGCGCGCAGTCGACAGCGGGAATTCAGGCTACGGTGGCTGAGATGGCGGCGGCGTTTACGGAGATTTCATTCGAGCTGGCGAACTACAGTGTGGCGATCTCGGATCTGAAGGCCGGGGCGAAGTATGAGATTCAGCAGATGTTGATCGCGCTGAAGTCGCAGCTGAAGGATGAGCCGCTGAAGCGGATAGCGGTATTGCAGGTGCAGGAGGCGATGCGGCAGGCGTCGGATGCGTTCCGTTCGAAGCTGCATGCTGGCTTGGATCTGATGAGCGAGCGCGCGGAGTTCAACCGGAATGCGGCAGGGGTGGTGCAGGAGCAGCGGTATCAGGACATGACGTTCCGGCTGTTCCGGAATGAGGGGCTGGACAAGTACCGTGGGGCGTTCGAGCTGGCGGCGAAGTACACTTGGCTGGCGGCGAAGGCGTATGAGTACGAGACGAATCTGCCGGAGAATCATCCTGGGTCGGCGCAGTCGGTTCTTGAGGGGATTGTGTCGGCGCGGCTGGTGGGGGATGTGACGGCGGCGGGCGATCCGGTGGCGGGCGACGGGCTGGCGGATGCGCTGGCGGTGCTGCGGGAGAACTATTCGGTCCTGAAGGGGCAGCTGGGGTTGAACAATGCGCAGACGGAGGACAGCCGGATCTCGCTGCGGCATGAATTGTTCCGGCTGCGTGCGGGAACGGATGTGGATTTCCGTGCGGAGTTGAACCGGTACCGGGCGGCGGATTTGAATCTGGTGCCTGAGTTCCGGCGGTTCTGCCGGCCGTTTGCGGCGACGACGACGGCGCAGCCTGGGTTGGTGATTCCGATGCCGACAACGATCACGGCCGGGCAGAACCTCTTCGGGAAGGTGCTAGGGCCGGCGGACCATTCGTTTGATCCTTCGCTGTATGCGACGAAGGTGAGCGGGGTGGGGGTCTGGTTTGAGGGGTATGACCTTGCGAAGTTTGCGGGGGCGCCGCGGGTATATTTGGTGCCTGCGGGGAATGATGCGATGCTGGAGCCGACGGCGACGACATTCGAGCCACGGTGGTGGACGGTGGTGGATCAGCGGATTCCGGTGCCGCACCTGCTGGGGAGCAATCCGCTGGGTAATCCTGACTGGAGTCCGGTGGCGGACACGCTGGACGGGTTGCCCGGGGAGATCCGGAAGTTCTCGAGTTTCCGGGCTTATTCCGGGGTGGCGGGGAATGCGGTGAATCCTGCGGAGATGAGTTTTGATTCGCGGCTGGTGGGACGGTCGGTGTGGAACGACAAATGGCTGCTGATCATACCTGGGCAGACGCTGGGGGCGGATGCGGGGGCGAGCCTGACACAATTCCTCGGATCCGGCGGCATCAAGGACATTCATCTTGTGTTCAAGACCTTCGGATTTTCCGGCAACTAACATCAACTGAGCGACGATCATGAAGACGGTCACATTTGCAGGACTTATTGGATTGGCGGGCAGTGCGATTGCCCAGACGACGGCGGCGATTCCGGAACCGGGGTCGGTGTTTTTCGGGACGGTGACGAACCGTGAGGGCGGGCACGAGGAACTGCTGGGGGAGGGCACCCTGACATGGACGGTGGAGGGTGGGGGGGCGACGCGCACGCTGACGGCGGTGATTGAGCGGGTGAACGGTCAGCCGTTGTACCGGGTGGAGGTGCCGCATTCGCTGCTCGCGAGCGGGCTGACTGTGGATGCGGGGACCTTGCCGCTGGGGACGGTGGCGGCGACGGCGCGGCATCTGACGATCAGTGTGGACGGGGTGGCGGCGGGGATTGCTGCGCCTGGGAAGCAGACGTTCGCGCTGGAGACGGTACGGAGGGCGGCGGCGACGCGATTGGATCTGGAGATTTCGCGGGAGTCTGTGGATACGGATGGGGACGGGATGCCTGACTGGTGGGAGAAGGCGAACGGGTTGGATGTGCTGGCGGATGATGCGGGTGGGGATGCGGATGGGGACGGGGTGTTGAACCGTGCGGAGTTTGTGGCGCTGACGGATCCGCGGCGGCCGAATACGGAGCCGTTACTGCAGACGGGGACGGTGGTGGCGATGGCGGACGGGACGAGTGCGGTGCTGGTGCAGACGAGTGATGCGGACACGCCTCCGAGCGGGTTGCGGTACCGGGTGACGACGGTTTCGAGTGGGGGGCTGCATGTGTTCCGGGAAGGTGTGAGGGTGCCGTTGGTGGAGGGGGCGACGTTCAGCCAGGCGGAAGTGAATGCGGGGCTGCTGCGGTGCGAGCATGCGGCGGGCGGGGCGCTGACGTCGGTGAAGCTAGGATTGACGGTGACGGACGGGACGGTGGCGTCGAGTGCTGGTGAGGTGGTGGTGCGGTTCTTCAGGCCTGATTTCAGCGGGACGGCGGCGCTGGCGGGGGCGGCGTTGGCGGGGACAGGAGTGCCGGAGTTTGCGGGGGATCCGCTGCGGAGCCGGATGTATGTACTGGCGCGGGAGCGCGGGATGCTGGCGTGGGATTTCGAGTCGGCGTTGCTACCGGCGGCGGTGACGGTGAATGTTCCTGGGTTTGTTGCTGGCGGGGTGGGGAATGACCGGATCAGTGGCGGGGCGGGGGATGACATTCTGGCGGGCGGGGAGGGAGCGGATACACTGACGGGAGGTCCGGGAGCGGACCGGTTCGTGGTGACGCCGCAGAGTGCGGGGCAGGAAGTGATCACGGATTTTTCGCCGAGTGCGGGTGACGTGCTGGAGCTGGCGGGAGTGCTGACGGGATCAGGTACGGATCTGAGGCAGTATGTGCAGGTGACGCGATCGGGAGGTGGAGCGGTGATCGGGGTCGATCGGGACGGGAACGGCAGTGGGTTCGGGGATGTGGTTGTCAGGCTGGAGGGGTTGAGTGCCGCGGAGAGCGATCTGTTCACGCTCTATCATACGGGGCGGCTAGTGGTGCCGGGTTATGGGTTGCCGCCGGCGGTGTCGGTGGCGACGGTGTCGGGGACGGCGCGGGAGAACGGGCCGACGGCGGCGACGGTGACGGTGCGGCGGATGGGGCCGGTGGATCGGGCGCTGCCGGTGGCGCTGACGGTGGGTGGGTCGGCGGTGAACGGAGTGGATTATGAGCTGCTTGGGCCGACCGTGGTGATTCCTGCTGGTGCGGCTAGTGTGGACGTGGCGATTGTGCCGTTTGCGGATGCGGTGGCGGAGCCTGCGGAGACGGTGCAGCTGACGCTGGGTGGGTCTGCGGAGTATGCATTGAGCGGGAGTGCGACGGTAACGGTGACGATTGCGGATCTGCTGCCCGAGTTGCGGATCGAGGCGATTGAGCCGCTGGCGACCCTGCAGCCTGCTATGCCGGGGAGTTTTCTGATTACGAGGTCGGCGCTGGTGGATCGGGCGGTGCTGGTGCGGTTGGTGACGTCGGGGAATGCGACGCCTGCGGGTGACTATGTGAGACTGCCGGCGTTTGTGAGTTTTGCGGCGAATCAGACGTCGGCGGTGGTGCCGGTGACGCCGACGGCGACGGCGGCATTGAGCAATGGGGTGGAGACGGTGCGGCTGAGTCTGGCGGCGGACGCGTCCTATCTGATTCCGGGGGCCAGTGCGGCGACGGTGCATCTGGTGCCGTCCGAGCGCAATGCTCCTGCGTGGATTGCGGCGCAGAGTGCGGGCCAGGGAGGAGATGCTGCGGCGTATTTTGCGGCGAAGGCGGGTGGAACGGTGCCGGAGTTGCTGCGGTATGCGTGGAATCTTCCTGTCGGGGCGACGGCACCGGCACCGAGGGTGCGGCTGCAGGGGGACCGGCTGGCGATTGAGTTCATGAGGGATCCGGCGGCGCGGGACCTCCGGTACACGGTGGAGTTCTCGACGGATGCGCGGACGTGGGTTAGTGGGTCTGGTTATGTCGAGGACGTCACGGCCCCGAATCAGGCGGACGCGCGGTGGTCGTTGTGGCAGGCGGCGCGGCCGACGGCAGCGGATGCGCGGCAGTTCCTGAGGCTTCGTGTTGATTACCAGCCATGATGACAATGAAACGGTATCTTCTTAACATTACAGCGGTGCTGGTGCTGGCGGGTTGCGGGAAGCAGTCTGGCGGAACGGTTGTGAAGCCGGGTGTGGTGGCGAGCGTGGGCAGCCGTGAGATCACGGTTGCCGAGGTGGTGGCGGAAGCGGGTCGGCGGGCGGCGGGGGGGCAGCCGGTTCCTGACAAGGCGGCGCTGCTGGATGAGATGGTGGCGGAAGAAGTGCAGGTGCAGCGGGCGATGGCGCTGCGATTGCATGAGGATGCGGAGGTGGCGCGGGCGATGCGCGGGGCGTTGATCGGGGCGTTGCGGACGAAGGAGCTGGAGCCGAAGCTGGCGGCTGCGGATGTTTCTCCGGAGGAAGTGAAGACCCAGTATGAGGCGATGCGGGAGAAGCTGAAGCGGCCCGAGCGGGCGCGGGTGGGTATGATTTTCGGGGCGATTCCGTTGAGGGCTCCAGGTGCGGCGGGGGATGAAGTGAGGGCGCGGATCAAGGTGGCGGCGGCTGCTGCGGCGGCTGGAGGGGAAGCGTTCCGGGCGGCGGCGGCGGCGCATTCGGATCATCAGGCGTCGCGTTACCGTGGCGGGGAGATTGGGTGGATCAATCGCGGGGCAGCGCCGCGGTGGCTGCCGGCGGCGGTGGCGGAGGCGGCTTTCGGGCTTGAGCCGGGGAAAGTCAGTGAGCCGATCGAGGCGGAGGCCGGGATTTATGTGCTGACCCTGCTGGAGCGGGAGGAGGCTTCGGTGACGCCATTGGCGGAGGCGGAGGCGGGGATTCGGGCGCGGCTGGCGGCGGGGCGGCGGGAGGAGTTGAGGAATGACTTTCAGAAGGGGCTCCGGGATGCGGCGGGGGTCCGAGTGTTTGCTGAGGGACTTGATGGAGCGGCGTGGCCGGCAGCCACGGGCAATCCTGAACCACCGGAACTGCCGGGAACCGTGTCTAACTGATTTCTGAGACTATGAAGACAACTCTTCGTTTATATCTTTTTCTGCTGCTGGCGATGGGGGTGCAGGCTGCGCCACCTGTGAACGACCAGTTTGATGCGGCGCTGGATCTTGAGACGGCGGCGTCCGGGACGAATGCCGAGGCGACGGCTGAGCCGGGGGAACCGGGGCATGCCGGTGCGGCTGCGGAGCGGTCGGTGTGGTGGAAGTACACGGCGAGTGCGGATGGACTAGTGGAGGTGCGGACGGCGGGCAGTTCGTTTGATACGAGGGTGGGGGTGTATAAGGGCGATGCGCTGAGCACCCTGACGCTGGTTGGAGCGAATGATGATCAGAGTGCGATGGTGTCGCAGGCACGGGTGATGTTTGCTGCGGTTTCTGGAACGGTGTATTACATTGCGGTGGATGGAGGTGCGGGGGAGACCGGGCAGATTGAGCTGGGGATTGCGCGGGCGACGCCGCCGAGGAACGATGATTTTGCGGCGGCGCGGGATCTCGGGAACAACCTGACGGCGTCGGACACAGTGTATAACGGCGGGGCGACGGCTGAGCCGGGTGAACCGCCGCATGCCGGGCGGTTTGCGGTGCGGTCGTTGTGGTGGACGTGGACGGCACCTGCGAGCGGAGATGTGAGGATTGATACGATTGAAAGCGCGATGGATACGGTGCTGAGTGTGCGGACGGGGGATGCGCTGACGGCGCTGAATCTGCTAGCTCAGAACGATGACGGGCCGGGGCTTGGGGGGAAGAGCCGGGTCACGGTACAGGTAGTTGGCGGGACGAAGTATTACATTGCGGTGGACGCGCTCAATGGAGTGGTTGGCGATGTGACGCTAAACCTTGAGGTGCTTGCGACGGTATCACCGCCGCTGAATGATCATTTTGCGAATGCGGCGGTGCTGCCGAGGGGTATTGCGGCGCAGGTGACGGCGACGAACGATCATGCGACGAGGGAAGCGGGTGAGGGAGTGCATGCGGGCAATGCGAGTGCTAGTACGGTCTGGTGGAACTGGAGGCCTTACACTTCGGGGCCGGTGCGGTTCACGACGGAGGGGAGTGATTTTGACACGGTACTGGCGGTTTATACGGGGAGTGCGGTGAATGCGCTGACGCAGGTGGCGTTCAATGACGACATCAGCCCGGTGAATTCGAGGAGTGCGCTGACGTTCAACGCGATTGCTGGGACGGTTTACCGGATTGTGGTGGGTGGGTATTTTACGTCGACTGGGGATATCTCGTTCGGGTTCAGTCAGACCCCGGTGGTTCCGGCGAATGACGCGTTTGCCGCGCGCATCGATCTGGGGACGGTGGTGCATGTGACGACGACGGGGGTGAATCTGGGTGCGACGGCGCAGGCGGGTGAGGCGGATCATGCGGGGAACGCGGTGGGGCGGTCGGTGTGGTGGCGCTGGGCGAGTCCGGTGGATGAGTTTGTGACGGTGACGACGGAGGGGAGCAGTTTTGACACGGTGGTGGCGGTGTATACGGGCGCGTCGCTGGCGTCGCTGCAGCTGGTGGAGTCGAATGATGATGAGGCACCGGGAGCGGCTGTGCCGGTGAGGACGAGCCGGTTGAGTTTCTTTGCGCCGGCGGGGGTGCCGTTTATGATAGCGGTGGATGGGAAGGGCGGGGCGACGGGAGGGATTGAGCTGAGCATCACGGAAGCGCCGCCGCCGTCGAATGATGATTTTGCCGATGCGGAGGTGCTGACTGGTGCGGAGGCACTGATTGACTGGCACAATTACGATGCGACGGCGGAGCCCGGGGAGCCTGAGCATGCGGGGACGGCGGCGCGGCATTCGGTGTGGTGGCGGTGGACGGCTCCGAAAGATGGGATTGTGATTCTGTCGACGGAGGGGAGCGGGATTGACACGCGGATGGCGGTTTACACGGGGACGGCAGTGAACGCGCTGACGCTGGTGATGGCGAATGACGACGAGCCTAACGGGGGGCAGCCGTGGAGCCTTGTGAGGTTCCGGGCGCATGCGGGGGAGACCTATTTTGTGGCGATGGATGGGAATACCAATGCGCAGGGGCAGTTTCTGCTGAATCTGAATGAACTGGAAATAGAGGTGGATAACGATCGGTATGCGGCGCGGGTGGATCTGGGAAATGCGGCGACGGTTTCGGTGGCTGGAACGAACATCGGGGCGAGTGTGGAGGCGGGTGAACCGGGGCACCGCGGGAAGGCGGCGGAGGCGTCGGTCTGGTGGCAATGGACAGCGCCTGCGACGGCGTGGATGCGGGTGTCGATTGGCAGCGGTGATTTCAACCGACGTGTGGGTGTGTATACCGGAAGCAGTGTCAACGCTCTGGTGCCGGTGAACAATGTGCAGAGTGGGGCGGCGGATCTGCTGAGTGTGAATTTCCGGGCGGTTGAGGGAGAGGTGTACAGCATTGCGGTGGACGGGGTGGACGGGAGTGAGGGGTTGCTGCAGCTGGTGATCGGGCCTGGGTTGGTGCCGAGTGCGCCTGGCAATGATCAGTTTGCTGCGAGGACGAAGCTTGCGTCGGCGTTACCGGTGGTGTGGGCGGCGGGGACGAACACCTTTGCGACGGCGGAGGCGGGAGAGCCGGGCCATGGTGGTGCTGCGGCGGTGAATTCGGTCTGGTTCCGGTGGGTTGCGCAGGAAACCGGCCGGGTGACGCTGGACGGGACGGTGATGGCATTTGCGGCGAGGCTGGCGGTGTATACGGGGAACATGATAGGATCGCTGAATCTGGTGGTGCAGAGTACGGAGGCTGGAGACGAGCGGGTGACGTTTCTAGCGCAAGCGGGGACGGTGTATGCGATTGCGGTGGATACGCCCGGGACGTTTGCGTCGGGGGGTAGCATTGCGTTCACCCTGGACTATGCGGCGGCGGGGAACGATGAGTTTGTTCACGCCGAGGAGGTGACTGGGGAATTGCCGGTGACGGTGGAAGGATTCAATGCGCGGGCGACGGCGGAGACTGGAGAGCCGGTGCATGCGGGAAGTGCGGCGACGGCGTCGGTCTGGTGGAAGTGGACGTGCACGAAGTCCGAGTTGATCACGATCGAGACGGCTGGGAGCGAGTTTGACACGGTGCTCGGGGTGTACACGGGCGGGGCGGTGGATGGGCTGACGCTGGTGATTTCGAATGACCAGGCGGCGCGAGGCGTCACGACGAGCAAGGTGACCTTTCCGGCGGTGGCTGGGACGGTTTATCTGGTGGCGGTGGATGGTTTTCGCGGGGCGACTGGCGGGGTGGTGCTGACGGTGAAGCCGGGGCTGCCGCCGACGCCGCCTGTGAATGACAATTTTGCGGAGGCGATAGATCTCGGGGATGAGCGGCCGATCACGGTGACGGGGACGAATGCGAATGGGACGGCGCAGCCTGGTGAGCCTGAGCATGCCTTCAACGCGGCGGTGCGGAGCGTGTGGTGGAAGTGGACGGCTCCGGTTACGACGACGGTTTCGGTGAATACGCTAGGGAGCAGTATTGACACGGTGATGGCGGTCTATACGGGGACGGCGGTGGACGCGCTGACGCTGATTGAAGAGAATGATGATGCGACGGGCGGGACACTGCAGAGCGGACTGAGTTTTGCGGCGGTGGCTGGAACGAGTTACTATATTGCGGTCGATGGATTCAACGGGGCGAGCGGGGCGCTGCAATTGACGGTGAATCTGGTGGCGCCGCCGAACGATCAGTTTGTGAACCGCAGAACGCTGGGCAATGCGGCCGCGCTTTCGGTGGCGGGCACCAATGCGGGGGCGACGATGGAAGCCGGGGAGCCGGGGCATGCGGGACGGGCGGCGAATCATACGGTCTGGTGGTCGTGGACGGCCCCGCTGACGATGGATGCGATGGTGACGACGCTGGGTGCGGATTTTGATCCGGTGCTGGCGGTTTACACTGGGGGATCGGTCAAGACGCTGACGCTGGTGGCGTCCAACGATAACGTCAGTGGATTGGACGCGAACAGCCGGGTGATTTTCCGGGCGGTGGCGGGTACGACCTATCATCTGGTGGTCGGGTCGGCGGTTGCGGATTCGATGGGGGATTTCGGGTTTACGATTGCGAGGACGACGATTGTGCCTGCGCCTGCGAACGATGCGTTTGCGGCGGCAGCGGATCTGGCGTCGGTGTTTTCAGCGACGGTGAATGCGACGAATACGGGTGCGTCGGCGGAGGCTGGCGAGCCGAGCCACGCGGGTAGTCTGCCGCGGGGATCGGTCTGGTGGCGGTGGACGGCGCCGATTGCGGGGACGCTGACGGTGGACACGGTCGGGAGTGCGATTGATACCCGGTTGGCGATGTATTCCGGGTCGGCTGTGAATGCGCTGACGCTGGTGGCGAGCAATGATGATGGGGCTCCGGGGCTGACGTCGAGCCGGATCTCGGTGCCGGTGACGGCGGGGTTGAGTTATGCGCTGGTGATTGATGGGTTTGCGGGTGCGCTTGGGGCGGTGCGGATGAATCTGGTGTTTGCTCCGAGCGGTTCGGCGGCGCAGGTGGCTTATGCGGCGTGGGCGGTTGGGGCGCTACCGGCGGGGATTGCTGCGGAGGAGCGGGGACTTGGAGCGGATCCTGACAAGGATGGGGTGCCTAACGGTGTGGAGTATCTGATGGGATTGAATGCCGCCACTCCGGGAGCGCTGCCGCTGGTGGTGAGGAGGGGTGATGGGGCGACGGTGCTGGAGTATCCGAGGGGTTCGGGCGTTCCAGATGGTTTCGAGGGAATCGAGGGGAGTGCGGATCTGGAGAGCTGGACTGCGTTGAGTGGTGCGCAGATGACGGTGGTTCCGCCGGTGGCGCCTGCGAATGTGCGTTCGGTCACGATTCCGGACAGTGCGGGCTACCGGTTCTTCCGGCTGGTGGTGCGAGGGGGTGGGAATTGAAGATTGGAAATAGTGAATAGTGAAAGGGGGAGGGTGAGATCCTAGGGGATTGGGGGTAAATTCCCGTTCGGGGCCTGGGATGTGGTGTTACCTTGCGAGGATGCGGAAGAAGTAGGGAGGGGTGTTGGTGGCGGGGATGTCGATGGCGAGGGAGCCGGATTGTGGGTTGGGGGTGACGGAAAAGCCGGTGAGGGGCGACCATGGGCCGAGGGTGGGGGACTTCTGGAGCTGGAGGTCGAGGGTGAAGCGATTGGTGGCGGGGTCGCGTTGGATGACGGGGTTTCCGAAGGAGAGTGAGTGGATGTCTGATTCGCGGAAGAGGCCGAGGGTTGGGGCGTTTTCGGTGATGAGGCGCTTGAGTGAGGAGTTGTCAGTGAGCGGGTCGAAGCCGAGCGGGACGAGATTGATTTCGGTGGCGTTGGGGATGCCGTCGCCATCGGAGTCGGCGTCGGGATTGAGGGCGAGGAGGCGGAGGGTGATTTCGAAGGGGTTTTCGTCGCTGTCGTTGCTGGCGATTCTGAGGAGAGCGGTTTTGAGGCCGCTGGTGACTGATGAGGTGGTGAGGGTGAGAGTGGTGGAGCCACTGGCGGGGACTGTGGAGGGAGGCTGGGTGGTGATGAGGAAGTCGGATGGGTTGGTGCCTGCGAGGGAGACGGAGAGGCCTGTGAGGGCATCGCGGCCGGTGCTGCGGATGGTGATGGTGTGTGTTAGGGTTGCGCTGGTGAGAGTGGTTCCGAAGTCGATCAGTCCGGAGCCTGAGAGGAGGGGGATTCCGAGGAGATCGACCTCGATTTCACTGCCGTCGGAGACGGCCATGCTGGACTCGCCGCCGGCGTAGATGCTGGTGACGAAGCGGCCTAGCAGAGCGCCATCCGTGCGGGCTGGAGCTGGGGAGGTTCTCATGGTGGTGGTACCGTCGCCAATGGTTCCGTAGGTGTTGAGGCCCCATGCTAAGACGCGGCCTTCGCTGGTGAGGCCGAGGCTGTGGTTTCGTCCGAGGGCGAGGGAGGTGAGGCGTTTTCCGGCGAGGTTTCCGGAGGTGTTGAGGGGAACGGGAAGGGAGCGCTGGGAAGCGGAGCCATCGCCGAGTTGGCCGTAGCTGTTGTCGCCCCACAAGAATACCGAGCCGGTGGCGGTGATGGCACCGGAGTGGAAGTATCCGGCGTCGAAGGAGGTGATAGGATCGGAGGTGTTGAGTTGGACGGCGACTGGCGAGGGGCGAAGGGTGGTGGTGCCGTCGCCGAGCTGATTCCGGGAGTTGTCGCCCCATGCGAAGACCATGCCGTCGGAGGTGAGTGCGAGAGAGAAGTCGCGGCCTGCGGCGATGGCCGTGATGGTTTTGCCGCTGAGGGTGCCGGAGCGGTCGATGGGCTGGGGGAGTAGACGGCTGGTGCGGGTGCCGTCGCCGAGCTGGCCGAACTCGTTCGAGCCCCATGAGAGGACGTCGCCATCCGCAGTGAGAGCGAGGGAGTGGGCGGTGCCGGCGTCGACGGCGACCACGGTTTTTCCGGCGAGAGCGCCAGCGACGGAGACGGGAACCGGGGTTGGAGAATTCAGCTGGGTGCCGTTGCCGAGTTGTCCGAAGTCATTGATTCCCCATGCGAAGAGCCGCCCGTCGGTAGTTAGGGCGAGGGAGTGATTGCTACCGGCGGCGACGCGAATGACGGGTGATCCGCTGAAGGCGGTGCTGATGACCGGGACGGGGTTGGTGCGGTTAGTCTGAGTGCCGTCGCCGAGCTGGCCGAAGAAGTTATATCCCCACGCAAGAATAGCGCCGTCACTGCGGAGCCCCGATGCGAAGGAAGAGCCGATGGCGGCTGATCGGACCAGTCTTGCGGATGGGTGAGCGAGGACTGGGGCGTTGCGCTGGGTTACGGAGCCATCGCCAACCTGACCGAAGTTATTGCGGCCCCATGTGAACAGTTCTGCGTGCGCTGCGGAGGAGCTGAGCAGGATGGAGAGGATGAGGAGGTGCTTCATGGGGTGAAGTGTGGGAGCGGGAACGGGTGGTTGGAGGAATTTGCCGGGATGTATGGACCTGGCTTTCGGGATGCAACCTGCAAAGGTGAGGAGGATCGGGCGCTGAGGCGGGGGCCGGGAGAGAAGGCGGGGTCGAGGGCGGATGGGGGTGGCGTTCAGGTTGATGGGCAGCGGGAGGGGCGGGAAGGGGGAGATGGAGCGCCCTCGTTGCTTGGCGAGGCCGCGGGTATGGGGTCGGGCCAGAAGGCCCAACAAACCGCTGGAAACTTGAGCGCCGGAAGCATAGGGATGGGGGCGGAAGCGAGTGGACGACCTGTAAGTTTTCCTGCAGCTTCCCCGGCGGCGAGTGCTTCAATGTTCGTAAGTCGCTGAAAATCAATTGGCTCCATAGTTCAACGGATAGAACGGGGGTTTCCTAAACTTCAAATCTGGGTTCGATTCCCGGTGGAGCCACTCAAGCCCTTAGTTGGGCGGGATGGGTGGAGGGACGTGAGGAGTGAGATTGGCTTGATGGGAGGGGGCGTGTTCGGAGGGGCCGTGAACCACGGATTTCACGGATGAACACGGATGGGCGGGCGGGGAGAGGGGAATGGAAGTGAGAAGTGGGATTGGCTTGTTGGGAGGGGGAGAGTGCGATTGCGCTGGGAGCGGGATTGTGGTGGAGTGGGGATGCCATTGATGCGGCGGGGAATGTCGCGATGGTCGGTAGCAGGTTTTTCAAATTCATCATCACGCTATGGGAACGAGTTCATCCTGGTTGGTCTGCGATGCCGAGCATCTCGATGATGTGAAGGAGTTGCTGGGGGTGACAGACAAGCCGGAGGGTCGGGAGCCGGACTTTAGTGCGTTTGTTTCTTCGCGGGGGCAGCTCCTTGTTTTCGAGTGTCGGGGGGCGAGGGAATGGAGATTCGATGGGGAGGAGGAGCGCCGGCGTCTGTCGGTTGGGCGCGAGGTGATTTTCTGCACGCTGATGACGGGGGTGATGTCGTCGGAGATTGCGCAATGGAGGGACGGTGTGGAGGTCTGGAGGGTGAGTTGCTTGCTGGAGTCTGGGGATGGGCTGGAGGTGCGGGGGGAGGTGCCGGAGTGTCTGGAGCGAGTGAAGCGGGAGGTGGGCGAGGATGAGGATGGGGAGCCGGATGAGTTTTCGGTGCCGATGGCGCTGGCACGGGAGTTGACGGGGTTTGACGGTGAGGGTGATGGTGCCGAGGAATGGGGCAAACCCATGGAGTGGGTCGGGCCGGAGAGGGTGGTGAAGCGGGGGTGGTTCGCGCGGTGGTTTGGGGGGAAGAGGTAGGAAGTGAGAAGTGGGAAGTGAGAGGTTAGAAGGGCGTGTTGGGAGGGGGCTGGTTCGGAGAGGGGCGTGTTGGGAGGGCGGGTAGGCGCACTCCGTGCGCCAGATAGAGCTGTGATTGCTCACAGCAGTACAGAGCCTGCGGCGCTCTTGTTCGGAGGGTGGGCGTGTTGGGATGGGGGGAGGGCTTGAACGGTGCCGGGCCAGCAGGCTGGCTCCGGGAAAGCGGCAGCAGGCTTCCGCAGTCCAAGGCCTTCGGCGGGGCTGGTTTGGGAGAGGGCGGGTGGTATTGATCAGGAGGTTGAGGGTTAAGGCAGTTGAGTGAGGGTTGTTTTTATGGAATCTGTGAATGGGGTGGTGGGGCGACCGATGAGGTGGCTGAGCTGGCGATTGTTGTCGAAGAGGGCGCCTTGCGATGCGCCGACGTCCCAGCTGGCCAGGCCGGCGGCGAGGGGTTCGGGCAGGCCGGCGGAGAGGAGGATGGCGCGGTAGTCTGCTTCGGGCAGGTTGTGATAGGAGATGGGTTTGCCTGACTGGCGGGAGATCTCGGCGGCGAACTGGGTCAGGGTGAAGTCGTCGTCGCCGGCGAGTTCGTGGGTGGTTCCGGTGAGAGGTTCCTGGCGAGCGAGGACGAGAGCGGCGGCTTCGGCGTAATCGGTGCGTGCTGCGGAGGCGATGTGGCCGTCGCCTGCGCTGCCGACGAGGGCTCCGTGGGCGAGGGCGGCGGGAATGGAGGCTGTGTAGTTTTCGGTGTACCAACCGTTGCGGAGGATGGTGAAGGCGAGGCCAGATGCGGCGATGAGGGCTTCGGTGGCGAGGTGTTCTTCGGCGAGGTTGAGGGGAGAGGAATCCGCATGGAGGAGACTGGTGTAGATGATTTCCGGGGTGCCTGCATGAGTGGCGGCGGAGATGATGTGGGCGTGCTGGGCGGTGCGTTGCCCGAGTTCGCTGGAGGAGATGAGGAGGAGACGGCGCACGTCCTTGAGGGCGGCGGTGAGGGCGTTGCCGTCATCGTAGGAGGCCTGCCGAACGGTGATGCCTGTGGCGGCGAGGTCGTGGGCTTTGGCTGGGTTGCGGACGATGGCGACGATGGACGAGGGATCGACCTGCATGCGAAGCAGGTGTTCGATGACGAGGCGGCCGAGTTGGCCGGTGGCTCCGGTGAGTGCGATCATGGTGGTGGGGTGGTTTGAGATGGGTGATGGGATTCAGGGGTGGGCGACCCTGTTGCTGGAGGGTTGCCAATGCTGGAAAGGTCGGTACTGATTCCAACCTTGGTTACGATTGTATACCGTAATGAAAATCCCACAAGAGGGGGTGTTTTTGTTACTGAGTTACTTTGAAGTAACCGATGCTGCCATGAATCTACCTTTTCTTCCCGTCGAGCGAGGCACGGACCACGCGAAGCTGTGTCCGGTGCGCGATGTGCTGGACTGCATTGGGGATCGCTGGAGTCTGCTGATTCTGCTGACGCTGGCGCAGGCGGGGGTGTTGCGGTTCACGGCATTGAAGCGCGCGATCGGGGATATTTCGCAGCGGATGCTAGCGCAGACGCTGCGGGCGCTTGAGCGGGATGGTTATGTGACGCGGACGATTCATCCAACGATTCCTCCGCAGGTGGAGTATCGGCTAACGACTCTGGGGGAATCGCTGCTGGCAAGGATCGAGCCGCTGGTGGAATGGGCTGAGCGGAATCATGAGGTGATCCGAGGGGCGCGGGAGGAGTATCGATTGCGGGGGGCGGTTTCCGGGAAGTGAGAAGTGAGAAGTGAGAAGGGCGTGTTGGGAGGGCGGGTAGGCGCACTCCGTGCGCAGAGAGAGCTGTGATTCTCACAGCAGTCCAGAGCCTGCGGCTGGCGGGTACGGAGAGGGGCTGGGGGGGAACCACGAATCTCGCGAATGGACACGAATGATCTGGTGAGGAGGGGCGTGTTGGGAGGGCGCGAGTACGGAGCCTCGCGATCCCAGTGCTTGTTGGGAGGGATGCTTGAACGGTGCCGGGCCAGCAGGCTGGCTCCGGGAAAGCGGCAGCAGGCTTCCGCAGTCCAAGGCCTTCGGCGGGGCTGGTTTGGGAGAGGGTGGTGAGGCGCACTCTGTGCGCGGAGGGAGCTGGGATTGCTCACAGCAGGCCAGAGCCTGCGGCTAGCTTGTTCGGAGGGGATGGAGGTTAGGAGGCGGTGGGGCGGTGGATTCTGTTGCGGGGTGGTGATTTCTGGAGACGGTTTGTGGCGTAACGTACTGCGAATGGTCCCATGCTGACGCCACTTTTACTTGCTGCGCTGATCAAGCTGAATCTGTCGATTGAGAAGCCGATGGTGCCGACGGTGATTTTCACTGTTGGGGCGGCGGTATTGGGGTTGTTGAAGTCTCAGTCACTGCTGGCGGTGGCGCTTGGTGCGCCGATCAATTTCGGGCTGAGCTTTCTGTTCTTCTGGCTCCTGAAGAGGACTGAGGGCGAGGGGACGTGGTGGGTGGTGGTGATTGGGGGAGTGCTGCTGTTCATGGGGCTTGGGTTTGGGGTCAGGCTGATGCGATGAGGTGGCGTGCGGGGTTTTGAGGGGGGGCTTTTGGGGTGGGGAGGGCGGCAGGGTGGCGCTTTTGCTCTGGCAAGGAGTGTTGGACACGGTGGGCGGGTGGGTGCATGGTTGCAGGGATGATGGAGAGGACTATTGCTGTTTGCGATTGGGGTGCTGTGTTGGGAGGGCAGGCGGCGGGAGGCCGCTTCTGATTTGGAGTTGAAAGGAAGTGCCTGTGATATCGATCGCCTTATTGCTGTTTCTGATCATGGATCCCTTTGGGAATCTGGTGGTTCTGAATGCGTTGTTGTCGAAGGTGCCACCGGCGAAGAGGCGGCTGATCATTCTGCGCGAGGCGGCGATTGCGACGGTGATTCTGCTGCTGGCGGCGGCATTTGGCGGGAGGGTGCTGGTGCTGCTAGGGTTGCAGGAGCATTCGCTGCGATTGGCTGGGGGGATTGTGCTGTTTCTGATTGCGCTGGGGATGCTGTTTCCGTCGCGGCGGATGATGGAGGAGCCTGTGGAGGAAGCGCCGCTGATTGTGCCGATTGCGATGCCGCTGATTGCGGGGCCGAGTGCGATTTCGATGGTGATTCTGTTCGCGGAGAAGCACACGGTGGGGATGGTGTGTTCGGCTGTGCTGGTGGCGGCGGCTGGATCGACACTGTTGCTGGCGGCTTCGTCGACGATTTTTGCGTTTCTCGGGCGGAGGGGGGCGACGGCACTGGAGCGGCTGATGGGCATGCTGCTGATCATGCTATCGGTGCAGATGATTCTTGATGGGATTAATGCGTACCTTAAGTCGAGGGGGTGAGGTGGGGCAGGGGAATGGATGACAGGGGAATGCTGGTGGGGAGAGGGAGGGGCAGGGGAATGGATGGCAGGGGAATGCTGGTGGGGTGAGGGAGAGGCAGGGGAATGGATGGCAGGGGAATGCTTGTGGGGAGAGGGTGGGGCAGGGGAATGCTTGTGGGGAGAGGGTGGGGCAGGGGAATGGATGGCAGGGGAATGCCGGTGAGGCGAGGGAGAGGCAGGGGAATGGATGGCAGGGGAATGCCGGTGAGGAGAGGGAGAGGCAGGGGAATGCGGTTCACATTGCGGTGGCGTCGGTCCATCTGATGGATTACGTCTTAAAGAGATGAAATCCCTCCAACGAGTACTGCTAGGGATTCTGGTGATTCCAGCGATTTCTCTGGCGGATGATCAGCCTTGGAAGTTGGCTGAGGAGCTGCTGGTCCACAGTCGTAAGGGGCTGAGATTTGAGAAGACGTCGGACAAGCATTCCTCTCACGGCTTGCTGGCCAGTGTGAGTTTCACCGAGCCTTCCGGTGAATCCCCATCTGTCATTGTTGAGGGGTTGGTAAAGCATTCCAATAATGGCGCTCCTCTCGAACGAGTGCCGGTTTATATGGCGGCAGACAAGGACTCGGTCCCGAAGTTGGCAGGTATGACCAACTGCGATGGCAAGTTCAAGTTCCGGCTTTGGATCAAGGAAGGTCGTGGGACCGCTGTGATTCAAACGACACGGAGCTTTGACGGATATTTGTATGTGATGGGGACTTTCGACGGTTCAGAGTTGCTGGATGGGAGCTACACCCAAAGATTCGAACTCGCGGAGCTTTATCGGCGATTCAAACAAGGCGCGGGAAAGGCCGACTTGCGGCAACCTGCGTCGCCCGCCGAATTGAAGGTGGAGGGCAGCGGAAAACATCGTTCAGGTTCGGAAGGATCTTCCGGATAGAGGTTAGTGGTGGTGGCGGAGGGCGGCCATGAGTTCCTGCATTTCTGCGTCGACGGAGGAGCGGTCGGAGAGGGTGTCGGCGATTTCGTCGCGGGTGAGTTCGCGGAGGCGGAGTCTGAGGCGGTGGA
>JAIXPK010000237.1 GCA_027486335.1 Verrucomicrobiaceae bacterium
GCACTCCTTTGCGAATTGAGCAACGAATGGCTCACCGGAAAAATCTACCTCAACATGAACTCCATAGAGCCACCCTGCGCCTAGCCGAAACTTTTACAGAATAAAAATTGCGCGGCCTCAGGTGTGAGCCTTCTCAGGAAATGGAATCGTCAGTATCTCCTCCTCAATCATCGTCGGAGCGCCAAAATCCGCGACAATCTCCGTCCCGGCCATCCTCGCTAACTCGAACTCATCCTCAGTAGCCTCCGCGTCGAAAACACATCGCCATACAATCGCCTCGCCTTCCTTCTGAATAGACGCAGACCGCAGACACGCTGGAACGTGACCCGAAAGCGCCCGCTGTGCCGAGAGCCTCAAGGAGATGGAGTCGTCTTTCATGCGCGGCACTTCGATGTGGATGTGGTCATATCTGCTCCAGTGTATCTGAGAGCGCCGCAATGGCGTCACGAATGGTGTCAAGCTCAAGCATGGTAGAATGACGCCTGTCCTCAAACATCGACGTAAACTGCCATCCGTCCGGCCTCGGCTCAATGCGGAAAGCGCCAAGCCAATGGTCCTGCTCATCACGATAGATGAATGCGGTGCAGTGATCCGCATCATCCACCGCTACCGACCAAATGGCCGCCTGTCTCGCAAGGTCAGAAAGAGGGAATGAAGTCAGAGTAAAGAGCCTCAGTCCATCCACCGCGACTGTAAGGTTGCCGACATGACCAGTGTGGTCACGGCCAAGAACGGTGACCTCAAAGACAACAGGCTGAATCATCCCAACAGACTCTGCCTTCCGGTCCTTCATCGCAATGGGCGCTTCCTGGCTGGGTTAACGTTCAAGCGTTGGAACCGCTTGGGCGGCGCGGGATCGTCGCAACGGGAAGACGAGTTAAAGGTACGGAAGGCATCGAAACTGGACGGCAGGCAGGAACTGTCACGGCGAGACCTCCTGTGCCTTGGTTGGTTCTGGGCTGAAATAGGCGACAAAGTAGAGGTGCTCTGTGGGATCGGTGATCTTCCCAGACTCGATGGCTTCCCGAATGTGTCCCCACTTAGCTGCCTCAGCACCGAAGTCTGTCGCGCTGCAAATCTTGTCGAACGCGATCCGCACTTCACGATTCGCTCTCTCAACGAATTGATCCCATTTCTCGTGTGGAAGCTGCTGCATCGAATCGGCGTTCAACCAATCCATCTCCGCTGTTCCTATCGGTCCGCGAAACTGAAACTGTCCGCCGGTACATGCCAAACGATTCTCCGTCGCGGTGTCGAGGACCTTGGGAAATTGAGGAATCGCCCACGCTGCTTCACTCGAACTCCGATCAGCGCTTGCCAGCATGGATTCGGGGAATTTCATTTCGCAGCAAAACGCTCTCGTGCCTTGTTGGGCTCCGTTTTCATGTTCCGAAAGGCGTCAGCGCGATCTGGTCTTTGCTGAGGGGCGAAGACCACACACGAACTCTTTTCTGCGGGCGTAAGGTCTGACTCTGACATCACAAAGGAACTGGCGTGCAGACAAAGATAAGCCATCCCGTCGTCAATCATGGCATGAACCGTTGCATCCCCTCCGGATCTGGTGAGACTCGACTTGGAATTAGCGATTACTATCATACACTCTGGATTCCTCGCTCGAAATCAAAGGTCTTTCGTTCGGGAGCCGCGCCGGCTCGCCAAATGCCGAACCCTTCTCCAAACGAACATGAGGAAGCGACATAAGTCAGCCGACCCATTTTTACGAAGGCGGTGACCAGTGCTTTCATATTCTCGCCCAACGTCTGAATCATGACGGGCTGCGACGCAAAACAAGAATCAGACCTAACATTCCGAGCAAGGATGATGAGACAACGATGATTCGATGAGGTGAAGCCTGCTTATGCGTCTGCGGAACTATCCCTGTGTTCCCGCCGGACATAAAGCCCGCTCTTTCGATCGCATTTGATGCCTGAGAGCCAATCACTCCGAGTGCGAGCATCAAAGCAGCGGTTACTATGAACGCAGTTCCAATGGACTTGTTTTTCATGGAGAGTGGCGCTGAATTTCGTCAACAGTCTATTGTTTCACCATATCTGGTGCAATATCCATTTGCAATCGAGGCGCGCTGGCGGGTCCCGAAACCCTGCAACCGCCTGAAATTCAACGGACATTCTTGAACCGACCACACAATATCCGAACCACCCAGATTGGCAAGGACTTCGACCGGTTCCAGCCGACCCCGCGCTCAACCCAACCAAGACCGCTCTGCTGGCGTCGATGCCTGCCTGACCAAGTGGTTTCACCGTACTGGCGGGGCAAGGATCGGCAAGTATTCTTCGGTCGGGACACCCGCAGGCCCGTCGCCGGTAGGAAGAGTGGGCGGGGAGGCTGCTTCACGGCAGGAGGCCGGCGAGCGACTGAAGGGCTATCTGCTCTGCAACTGCTGTTCCCGAAACACGGTGACCTGTTATCTGTGCTGAACTACCGCCGTTGACCAAACTCCTGGAAAGCACTGGAATTCGACTGAAAAGTCAAGACTTCCGCGATTCTCGCTCTTGTTGGCGCGGATCATGCGGCAGCGACTGGTGTCCGGGGGTTCGATCCCGGCACCCGCGCTGGGGAATTGACATCAGGCGTGTTCCTTCTACGATGACTCTATGGGCGTCCCGCAGGCTCTCCAACCCGTTTCCTGGACACGTATGGCTCAAGCGATCGAAGA
>JAIXPK010000251.1 GCA_027486335.1 Verrucomicrobiaceae bacterium
CCCTCGCAATCCACCGCCCGCGCATACCCCTGAAAAATCCCCGCCTGCTCAATCGCCTGCGGTGCTCCCGTCCCCCGATACCGTCTCGGCCGGTCCGCACTCAGCACCACTAGCGGAAATCCGCCGTAATACCCCTCAATCACCGCCGGCAGCACCTCCGCCACCGCCGTCCCGCTCGTCGTGCAGACCGCCACCGGCCTCCCGCTCGCCCGCACTCTTCCTAACGCAAAAAACGCCGCGCTCCTCTCCTCGAAATGATGCCACACCCGCACCCATCCCGGAGCCGCCGCCACCACCGCCACCAGCGCACTGTTCCGCGCCCCCGCACAAATCACAAACTCCCTCACCCCGGCCGCCGTCAAGGCCGCCACCGCCGCCACCGCAGGATGCTCGCTCATCTCACCCATAACCTCAATCCAGCGCAAACACCCGCCGCACCCACGCCCGCTTCAATTCCACTTCCTCCCACTCCGCATCCGCCTCACTCCCCGCCACCAATCCACACCCCGCCGGCAGCCACACTCGATCCCCACTCCAGAACAATCCCCGAATCGCCACCACAAACAACGCCCCTCCCGGCCACGCCACCCCGAACGGTGCCCCGAAATACCGCGGCGCTCCCGCCTCGTCCCGCACCATCTGCAATTCCTCAAGGGTATCCTCCCGCGACGGCGAAATCCCCAGCGCCGGCGTCGGATGCACCAGCCTAACCAATCGATTCAGGGCCGCCGCATCCGGTTCCTCATCCAGCTGCACACTCAACCTCGTCCGCAAATGCCGGATCGTCCCCTGCGCCACCACTTCACGCCGCCCCACCATCACCCGACCCAACGGCTCCAGTCGATGCCGCAACGCATCCACCACCACCGCATGCTCCCGACCCAGCTTCGGCTGCGCCTCCAGATCCCCCGCATGCGCCGCATCCACCGTCCCAGCCAGCGCCATCGTCGTCAGCCGTCTCCCCTCCACCTGAAACAGAATCTCCGGCGAAAATCCCCCGAACCCGCTCCCTCCCTGCTCCCCCCCGAACGCATACCCACCCGCACCCCCATCATCCAATCCCAGACAATACCGCGCCCACGCCCCCACTCCCCCGACACACTCCCCCTCCGCCGTGCTCACCGGCACCGCCTTCACTAACCGCTCCGCCCGAATCCCCGCCATGATCCGCTGAAACGAACGGTCAAACACCGCCCGCTCCGCCGCCCGCCACGCCACCCCAGGCCTCACCGCCACACCCGCTTCCCCGCTCTCCCCCACCGCCACCCGCCACGGCCTCGCATCCGACAACGCAAAGTCATTCACATACCACGACACCCCGTCCGCCGCTCGCTCCGCCGCCGCCCGAAACCCGCCATCGTGCCGATGCAGAAACCCATCGCGCCCACCCAGCCACGCCCAGCCACGACCTCCTGTAGGCTCCGCTGTCGTCTGGGTCTCACTCATGCTGGTTACTCTGTAATTCTCGTCTCCCGGTTCATTGCCGACTTCCCAGAAAAACTACGCCCGGCACCAGCCTCCCGGCTCATTTCTTCACCACCGCCTTCTCCAATGCCTCCAGCAGCTTCCCGTGAATCCCCCCAAACCCGCCATTCGAAAACACCGTGATCGTATCCCCAGGCTGCACCACCCCCACCGCTCGCGCCACAATCGCATCCACATCCGGCTCCATCCACGCCTCCCGTCCCATCACCCGAATGTCATCCAGCAACCGGTTCACATCCAGCCGGTCATTCTCCGGCACTTTGTGAGGGTCCGCCACCGGCGCCAGAATCACCACCTCGCTCGCCCCCAGCGCCAACGCCAATTCCCGCTGAAACACTTTCCGCCGCGTCGTGTTCGACCTCGGCTCGAAAATCGCCACCATCTTGTGCCCCGTTCCCACATACCGACGCTTCAACGCCGCCGTCGTATCCTTGATCGCCGTCGGATGATGCCCGAAATCATCAATCACCTTCACGCCATTCACCTCGCCCCTCACCTCCTGTCGCCGCGCCACCCCCTTGAACTGCGACAACGCCTTCGCAATCTTCGCCGACGGCAGCCCCGCAAACTCCGCAGCACTCACCGCCATCGCCGCGTTCCTCACATTGTAATCCCCGTTCATCGGCACCGTGTACCGCTGCGCATTGATCGTAAACAGGGTCGAATCCTCCTCATACACCACATCCGTGATCCGATGGTTGTTCTCAGGCCCGAACCCAACCGTCACCACAGGCGCTGGCGCATTCTTGATCACATCCAGCACGTTCTCATCATCCCCATTCGCAAACACCACCCCATTCCGCGGCACCACCCGCAGCAACAGCCGGAAGCTCTTCTTGATCGCCTCCAGATCCTCAAAAATATCCGCGTGATCAAACTCGATGTTGTTCACAATCACCGCCTCCGGCAGGTAATGCAGAAACTTCGACCGCTTGTCGAAAAAGGCCGTGTCGTACTCGTCCCCCTCCAGCACGAAAAACTCGCTGTCCGTAAACTTCGCCCCGCCATCAAAATTCCGCGGCACCCCGCCAATCAGATAACTCGGATCCTTCCCGCCCGCATGCAGCAGCCATGTCAGCAGTGACGTCGTCGTCGTCTTCCCATGCGTCCCCGTCACCACAAAATTCCGCTTCCCCCTCAGGAAATGCTCCTTCAGCACCTCAGGCATCGACACATACCGCAACTTCCGGTTCAGCACTTCCTCCAGTTCCTCATTCCCACGCGAAATCGCATTCCCCACCACAATCACATCCGCCTTCGGTGGAATGTTCGCCGCCCGATACCCCTTCTCCAGCGCAATCCCGCGCGACTCCAGAAATGTCGAGATCGGCGGGTAAACCGCACTGTCACTCCCGCTGATCCGGTACCCACGCTCTTTCATCGCCGCCGCGACCGCCCCCATCGCTGTGCCGCAGATGCCGATGAAATGAAAATGCTGTTTGGATTTGGAAGGCATGGGATCAGTAAAAATTAAAAACCGGGGATCTATTGCTGGCTAGGATGGATCCACACTCAGGTCAAGCGCCCGCAAGCCTCCCCGCACGCTCCACCGCCCTCAACGCCGCCGCCGCCTTGTTCACGGTCTCCAGATACTCGCTCTCCGGTACGCTGTCCGCCACAATCCCCGCCCCCGCCTGCACAAACGCCTTCCCCTTCGTCAGCACCACCGTCCGCAGCGCAATGCACGAATCCAGATTCCCGTCAAATCCCAGATAACCCACCGCACCCGCATACGCACACCGCTTGCTCTTCTCCATCTCGTTAATCACCTGCATCGCCCGCACCTTCGGCGAACCACTCACGGTCCCCGCAGGAAACGTCGCCCGCATCACATCACACGAGGTCCTCCCCGCCGCCAGGGTCCCGGTCACGTTGCTCACAATGTGCATCACGTGACTGTACCGCTCAATAATCATCAAATCCGTCACCTTCACGGTCCCGAACTCACTCACCCGACCCACATCATTCCGCGCCAGATCCACCAGCATGATGTGCTCCGCCCGCTCCTTCTCGTCCGCCAGCAACTCCGCCGCCAGCGCCGCATCCTCCTCCACCGTCCCCCCGCGCGGCCGCGTCCCCGCAATCGGCCGGATGTCCACCCGTCCATCCACGCACCGCACATGCACCTCCGGACTGCTCCCAGCCAAGGCAAAATCCTCCAGCTCCAGACAGAACATGTAAGGCGACGGATTCACATGCCGCAACGCACGGTACACTTCCATCGGCCTCCCCGTATACGGCACCTCAAACCGCTGGCTCGGCACCACCTGGAATATGTCCCCCGCCCTTATGTACTCCTTCGCCTTCGCCACCATCCCCAGATACTCCTCCTTCGTCGTGTTGCTCACCGGATCCAACGGCACCGCCGCCACCGCCGCCGCCATCGGCACAAAATGCCGCGGCTCACTCAGTCGCCCGATCATCGCCGCAATCCGCCCGCGCGCCCATTCATACCCGGCCTCCACACTCTCATGCTCCGGCAGATAAACATTCACCACCACCTGCATCAGCCGATACCGGTGATCGAAAATCACCACTTCGTCCGCCACCATGAACACCATCTCCGGCAATCCTAACTCATCCTTCGGCGCAGCCGGCACCTTCGGCTCGAAATACCGCACCATGTCATACGTCAGACACCCCACCGCACCACCCGTGAACGCCGGCAGCCGCGGATGCGCCACCGGTCGGTAAACCGACATCATCCGCTCCACCTCCGCCAGCGGATCCCCCTCCACCTCATACCGCCTCACCTCTCCACCTCGCTCCTCCACCTTCATCTCCCGCCCCCGCGCCGTCATCACCCGCCGCGGATGCGCCCCCATGAACGAATACCTCCCGCTGAACCCAGTCACCTCCGCACTCTCAAACAAAAACCGCGGCGCTCCCTCCCCAATCTTCTCAAACGCCGACAACGGGGTCTCGTAATCCGCCGTCAATTCCACCCACACAGGCACCAGATTCCCCTTCCCAGCCGATATCCGGAATTCCTCAAGTGTAGGCTGAAGCGGCAAATCTGTCATGGCAGGCACAAAAAAGGGACGACACTGACCCGCACTCCACCATTCGCAATCGCAATCCTCCCCGCGCTCCCTCCTTGACTTCATGCATCCCCGATGCACATATCAACGTATCTTGATTCGTCGATACGTCTTTCTGGCGCTCTCGACGCTCCAGACCCATCCTCCAACCAACACCCGATCCACCCTATGTCCCAAGCCACCATCTCCCGCTCCACCGGAACCGACTACCACGTCGCCGACATCTCCCTCGCCGAATGGGGCCGTAAGGAAATCGACATCGCCGAACAGGAAATGCCAGGCCTCATGTCCATCCGTCAGCGCTACGCCGCCGAGAAACCTCTCGCCGGTGTCCGCATCACGGGCTCCCTCCACATGACCATCCAGACCGCGGTCCTCATCGAAACCCTCAAGGAACTCGGTGCCACCGTCCGCTGGGCCTCCTGCAACATCTTCTCCACCCAGGACCACGCCGCCGCCGCCATCGCCGCCGCCGGTATCCCCGTCTTCGCATGGAAAGGCGAATCCCTCGAAGAATACTGGGACTGCACATGGAAAGCGATCATCGACGGCAACGGCCAGGGCCCTCAACTCGTCGTCGACGACGGCGGCGACGTCACACTCCTCCTCCACAAGGGCTACGAACTCGAAGAAGGCGACCGCTGGATCGATTCCCCTAGCGGTTCCCACGAGGAAAAGGTCATCAAAGACCTCCTCCGCAAAATCAACGCCGAGAACCCCTTCATCTTCCACGAACTCGTCAAGGAATGGCGCGGGGTCTCCGAAGAAACCACCACGGGCGTCCACCGTCTCTACAAGCTCGCTGAAGCCGGCAAGCTCCTCGTCCCAGCCTTCAACGTCAACGACAGCGTCACCAAGTCCAAGTTCGACAACCTCTACGGCTGCCGCCACTCGCTCGTCGACGGTCTCAACCGCGCCCTCGATGTCATGATCTCCGGCAAGGTCGCCGTCGTCTGCGGCTACGGCGATGTCGGCAAAGGCTCCGCCCAGTCCCTCCGCGGTCAGGGCGCTCGCGTCATCGTCACCGAAATCGACCCCATCAACGCCCTCCAGGCCGCCATGGAAGGCTACGAGGTCACCACCATCGAGGATACCCTCGGCCGCGCCGACATCTACGTCACCACCACCGGCAACCTCGGCGTCATCACCGTCGAACACATGGCCAAAATGAAGGACCAGGCCTGCGTCGCCAACATCGGTCACTTCGACAACGAAATCGAAGTCGATAAACTCAACGCCCTCACCGGCGTCAGCCGTCTCAACATCAAGCCGCAGCTCGACCGCTACACGTTCCCCACCGGCAACAGCATCTACATGCTCGCCGAAGGCCGTCTCGTCAATCTCGGCTGCGCCACCGGCCACCCATCCTTCGTGATGTCCAACAGCTTCTCCAACCAGACGCTCGCTCAACTCGACCTCTGGAAAAACCGCGAGAACTACGCCGCCGAAGGCCCCATGGTCCGCGTCCTCCCCAAGAAGCTCGACGAAGAGGTCGCTCGTCTCCACCTCGAAAAAATCGGGGTCAAGCTCACCACCCTCACCAAGGAACAGGCCGACTACATCGGCGTTCCCGTCGAAGGCCCCTACAAGCCGGAACACTACCGCTACTAAGCCGAGATCCGTACGCAGTGCTTGAGAAATGCACGCCGCCGTAGCAAGGCCGTCCCGGCCTTGTCACTGCCCAAGCCACCGTAGCAAGGCCGTCCCGGCCTTGTCACTGCCCTAGCCGCCGTAGCAAGGCCGTCCCGGCCTTGTCACTGCACAAGCCACCGTAGCAAGGCCGTCCCGGCCTTGTCACTGCCCTAGCCGCCGTAGCAAGGCCGTCCCGGCCTTGTCACTGCACAAGCCAC
>JAIXPK010000413.1 GCA_027486335.1 Verrucomicrobiaceae bacterium
CCAGGATCTTTCACCATCCCGGCCCTCACAGGATTCAAATCGATGTAAGCACTCATCGTCCGCAGCGCCGTGTGGTCATCCTCCACAATAACACTCTTGTAGCGCCCTTCCCACAGCGTACCCTTCCGGCCCACCCGCCGGTTGTACCACTGCGAAAACCGCTGCTTCAGCGACTTCGCAAACTCCGTCAGCCGGAACATCCGGCCTAGCATCCGCTGCCGCCATTCCTCCATGGCCGCCCCGTTGCCACTTTCCTCATAGATCGCAAACTGCCGCGTCATCCCCTTCCGCCACGCATCCCCCACCGACGCCTTCCAACGCTCGAGAACCGTTTCCAGCGGCAGATCAAACCCCTCCGGCCGACGCGGCACCCGCAGCAGGATGTGGAAATGATTACTCATCACACAATACGTCAGGATCTCGACCCCATGAAACGCCGCCAGCGTTCGCATCATGCGGACAAATTCCTCCTTCTCCAGCTCCCCAAAGATGTACCTGCCGTCCACCACCCGCGAACAGACGTGGTAAACGCCAGCTTCAGTCTCCGGCTCAGTGTAGACGCGTGGCTTGGCCATAATAAATGCGGATGTACTACACATACGGTTTAACACAAGTCAAAAGTTTGTTCGCTGAGGATCCTGCGAAGAGGCCTGGCGACTTGCCCGCTCCTTTCCGCGCACCTCGAAGATGTCTGTCCACTTGAGCACCCTGTCCACTTGAGCACCCCTCCCACGCCCCACCCCTAAGTGGCCCTTCAGACGCCCCCTTGGCCCCGACGCCAATTAAAACCTACCCCTGCCGCAAGCCCAAGAGCCCAGTCCACTTGCCCGCTCAGTCCACTTGCCGACTCAGGCATTGAATCGGGCCGACTGCCATTTCAGCGGCGGGGCAATTTCAACGCCCCCATCCTTACCTTAGCGCCATTCCGTCCAAGCCTCCCGCCCTTTCCAGTCAAATCCTCCGATTCGTCCTCCCCCGTCCCCCCCAACCACGCCGCCGCGACCCATTCCTGACGCAGTTTCGCAGAATGGATTGACAAATGGGATAAGAATGGCAAAACTATCCGGGAATTCGCGGACGATAATGGCACGCCTCAAGAACAACGTAGACACAGTGCAGATCACCTTGTCGGTGACGCAGACGGTCCGTGATTTTCTTGAGCAGTTGAGCGTCAGCGGGTTCTACGGCAAGAACGCCGCCGAAACCGCCGCTGTCCTCCTCAAGGAAAAACTCCGGGAACTCTCTACCCAGCGGAACATGGTAGGCGTCCATTCCGTCCCGCCCGCTCCACCTGCCGCACCCTTCGCCTGATCGCCCAAACCAACCCTCTCCAACCACTCTACTCTCCGCTCCGCCATGAACTCCCGCCAAGTCTGCTACACCATCCCCCCACGCCCTCGCCGTCAACCCGGCTCCGTGGAGTCGGGTCCAGTTATTCCCGCAGCCCGCTACCACACCGGTTCCTCCGGTGATGACCTCCGCCGTCTCGCCCTCGAACTCGTCCAACACGACCCAGTCCTGGCCCACCTCCTCGTCCGCGCCGGTCAGCGCCGCTCCGGCAACTGACCACCCGCCACGAAACCGATTCACTGCCCGTCCTTTCGGCGGATGCGGTCAAAAAACCCTCGCAACCCCCCGCGTCGCTGCTGGACCGGTGCCGGTTGCGGTGCTGGATTGCTCGCCACCGGTGCCGACGCACTCGCCCCGGACCCCTCCGCTCGCGGCTTTGGCTTTCGCTTCCTGGAAGTCACCTCCCCGCCGCCCTCTTCTGGCACCTCCCCTTCCTTAGCATCCCCCTTGCGCTTCAAATCCCCGCGGCGGTCCAGCGTCCGGTAGATGTTCCGAAACACATCCGCCACAATCGGAGCCACCTTCCGCCCGCCAGAGATCTCATCCTCGCCCGGATCCCCTTCGTACAGACACGCATACGCATAATCAGGCCTCCCCGCCGGCAGAAATCCCGCAAACCACGCCACATACTGGCGCTTCGCCGGCTGCCACTGCCCCGTCCCGGTCTTCCCGGCCATCGCCACCGCAGAAATCCCCGCGCGCGTCCCAGTGCCGTTGCCGTCGGCCACCACCGCCCGCATCCCCCGTCGCACCGCATCCAGATTCTCCTTCGAAATCGTCAGCGTCCCCCTCACCGACGGCGGAAAGTGATGCACAATCCGCCCTTCCACATCCTGAATCTGCTTCACCAACCGCGGCCTCGGAACCGCATCCCCTCGCGCCACCCCGGCCATCATTTGACAAACCTGTAGCGGCGTCGCCTCCACATCCCCCTGACCAATCGACACATTCGCCAGATTCCCCCCGATCATCGGCCCCTTCTTCGCCTTCGCATAATATTCCGGATTCGGCATCCGCCCCGCCACTTCCATCTCCTCAAGACAGATCCCCGTCTTGTCCCCAAACCCAAACCGGCTCCCCATCGTCGCCAACTCCGGCCCCCCGCACGCCTTCGCCGCCTGGAAAAACCACGTATTGCACGACCGCTTGATCGCCTGAACCACATCCATCGGCCCCTCGTCACGGTGCGAGTGATTCCACATCCAGATCTTCCCGAAATACATCCCCTTGTAGCACCGGTACTCAGTGTCCGGATCCACTTTCTCCGTCTCCAGCGCCGCCAGCGCCGTCACAATCTTGAACGTCGAAGCCGGCGGATACAACCCCTGCGTCGACCTGCAGTACAGAATCTTGTCAGGGTGGTCAACTAGCTTCTTGTACTCCTCGTCACCGATCCCATACACCCAATCGTTCGGATCCGGAGCCGGCGTCGACGCCATCGCCACCACATCCCCAGTGTGAACGTCCATGATCACAAACGACCCACGCACCCCGCGCGAACGCAATCCCCGCTCTGCCGCCTCCTGCATGTCAAGGTCCAGCGACGTCACCACCGTATGCCCCGCCTTCGGCCGCTCGCGCCATTCCTCCGCCAACCGACTCCCCTTCGCATCATAAAGCGCCGTGTATAGCCCCGGCGTCCCCGTCAACTCAGCCTCAAACCGCTTCTCCAACCCCGCCCGCCCCACCGTCGGCGGCCACATGTTCTCCTCCGGCTTCAACTCCCCAGACGGAAACCCGCCGCTCTTCCCCATCTGCCCCATCAAATGCCCCGCAAATGACTTCGCCGGATACGACCGCAGAAAAAACGGCCGCAGCACCATCCCCGCAGGCAGCTTCTTCTGCAACGCCTCCGCCTTCTCCTCGCTGATCACCGCATTCAGATACATCGGCACCCAGCGCCGCTTCTTGTAATGCTCCACAATGTCCGCATCCGTCACCTCCCACGCCACCCCAGCCTCCACCGCACACGCCGCCAGCACCGGCCGCACCGCCTCGATCACCGCCAAATCCGTCATCCCATCCGCCAGCGGAAACTCCGCTCCCGCATAGTACGCTACCCGATTCTGCGCCAGCGGCTTCCCGAACCGGTCCACAATCAACCCCCGCGGCCCGGGTATCCGCAATGACACCGGCCTCGCATTCGGATCCGTATTCAACGCCACATTGATCTTCGACGGATCCGGAGCCGTCGACTTCGGCGCAGCCGGCCGCTGCAATGGCGACGGCGCAGGCACCGCCGGCACTTCCCTCACCTCCCCCTCCGTATCCGCATCCGGCGAATCCTCCACCACCTCCGCTCGCGGCACCACCCCGGGCACTACAGGCTCCGCAGCCCCCTCCACCATCGACTCATCCTCCTCCACCACCGCCTCCGATCGCGGCGGCGGCGGCTCATTGGGATCCGGCGCTTCCTCCTCGTCCACAGGCACCGCTCGCGGCACCGCCTCCCCTTCCGGGTCCACACCCTCCTCCTCGTCCACCGGCACCGCCCGCGGCACCGCAGCCTCCTCCTGCGCCACAAGCGTCAGCGGCATGGCCAGCATCATTATCAACGGAACCGACGGGGAGAGTCGCATGGAACAAGTTCAGGTAGATTCAGCAAAACGGTGACACCCGCCAGCAGGTTTGCCAGCGCGACTTGCAGCCCTCATTCCACATTCTGCACCTGCTCCCGGATCCGCTCCACCTCCGTCTTTCCAGCCACCATGCTGTGCGCAATCCCCAGATTCCCAGCCTTCGACCCCACCGTATTCAATTCCCGGTTCAATTCCTGACAAAGAAAATCCATCGCCCGCCCCGACGGCTCACTCACCTTCAGCAACCGCCGGAATTCCTCCAGATGCCCGTCCAGCCGCGACAACTCCTCCGCAATGTCCGATCGGTCCGCAAAAAGCGCCACTTCCCGCACCAACCGCTCGTCATCCAGCGGCAACGGCAACCCTGCCTCCTTCAGCCGCTTCCCCAACGCCTCCCGATGCAGCACCACCACCTTCGGAGCCTCCCGCCGGATCCCCTTCACCAGCTTCCCTAGCGTCGTCAGTCGCGCCTCGATGTCCCGCCGCAAATGCACGCCCTCCCGGCTCCTCGCACGGTCCCACGCCCCAAGCGCCTTGCCCAGCGCCGTCGACACCACCGGCCACACCTGCTCCGCAGGCACCGCCTCACTCTCCGTCGTCACAAACACCCCCGGAGCGCGCAGCAATGCCTCTGCCGCCATCCCCCCACCGCCTCCAAAATACTCCCGGTCCATCTTCTGCAACGCCGCCGCATACTGCGCCGCCAGCCCGTAATCCACCGTCAGTGTCGCCCCCTCAGCCTTCAGCGTCTCCACCGTAATCCCAATCTGCAGCCTCCCGCGCGACAGCACCGCCCCAGCCGCCCGACGCACTTCCTGCTCCAGCCCCGCATACTCCCGCGGCAGCCTCACATCAATGTCGCTCTGCTTCCGGTTCACCGACGACAACTCCACACTGCAGCTCAGGCCGCCGTCCGCTGCCTCACCCCTGCCAAATCCAGTCATGCTCTTCATGCCCGCCGATAGTGCCCGCACCCGTCAGTATCACAATTAGAAATGTGCCCCTGCTTCACAACTCTCCCGCAAACGCCGCCATGTCCCGCGCCAGCGGCGCTTCCCAGCTCAGTCCCCCACCATCCTCATCCCGCACCGACAAATGCGACGAATGCAGCGCGTGCCGCCTCATCAGCAGCGCCGCCTCCGCCTCCTCCGTCCACCCATCCCGGATCTGCCGCAGATACCAGTCACTCGACGGCCCATACAGCTTGTCCCCCACCACAGGATACCCCGCATGCGCTAGATGAACCCTAATCTGATGCATCCTCCCAGTCATCGGCCGCGCCGCAATCACACTGAACCTCCTACCATTGCTCGTCTCCCGCTCAAACCGCCGCACCACCCGGCAATCCGTCCGGCACGGCACCCCGTCAGGATGCACCGCCTGAATCAGATAGATCTCCGTCTCCATCACCTCACCCTTCCGCAGGATCGGTGCATCAATTGTCAGGCTCTCCCACTCCGGCCAGCCCCACACCACCGCCGTATACTCCTTCTCCATCTGCCGTCGCATCATCGCCTTGTGCAGCCGCCGCGCCGCCGCCGTATGCTTCGCCACTAACGTCAATCCGCTCGTCTCCCGGTCCAGCCGGTTGATCAGCGACAACGCCGCCCCTCCCGCCAGCTCGCACGCCAGCAGCGCCCGCAACCCATGCCAAAGCGTCGGCGGCCCTCCGGGCTTCGACGGATGCACCTGCAGCGGCGCCGGCTTGTCCACCACAATCCAATCGGCGCTCTCATCGATCACCGTGAAATCGTACACGTCGCACGGCCCCTCGTTCATGACCGCTGCCGCCTCGCCGCGACCTGCTCCCGGTACTTGTCTCGCTCCCGACTCAACCGCGCCACCTTCAGCTTCTGAAACACATCAGACTCCTTCAGAATCGGCCGCGCCACCCGCAGAAACTCCGCCGCTTCCTCCTCCCCACACCCGCTCAGATCCGTCTCCAGCAGCAACTCCACCGCAAACGCCCTGTGCGCCACCGACGCCACCCCCAGCGCCATCCTCGCCAGCTCCAGCCGCGCCAGCGGCCCGCTGTCACCCCGACCCGTCACCGCCCGAACCCCCTCATCACTGGCAAAATGCCGCAGTACCGCCGCCTGCTCCGCCGCAATCGCCGCCAACCGCTCCGGCGTCACCACCGACAAACTCCCCGCCACCCTCCGGTACGCCGTCACCGTCTCCTCTAACATCCCAAACCTCCCCCGCAGCGCCAGCCGCACCCACAGATCAAAATCCGGCAGCAGCTGAAACGCCGCCCGCTCCACCCCCGTCCGCTCATACATCTCCCTCCGGTACATCACCGTCGACCAGCACAGACAGTTCCCCTTCTCGAAAAACCACCGCAGCCACTCCTCCCGCGTCCGCTCCCCCTCCGCAAACACACCCCGGAATCCATCATCCACCCCCAAAACCGCGCCGTCCTCTCCTATCAACTCCGCCCTCCCGAACACCGCATCCGCCTCCGGATGCCCATCCAGCCATTCCGCCTGCCGCTTCAATCTCCCCGGCATTGCCACATCATCACTCTCCAGCACCGCAAAATACTTCCCCCGCGCCGCCCGCACACACGTCCGCAACGCCGCCGTCACCCCCATGTTCTCCACATGCCGCAACAGTCTCACCCGCGGATCCCCCACCGCTTCCACCACCTCCGCCGACCCGTCACTCGACCCGTCATCACACACCACCATCTCCCAATCCCCCTCGCTCTGACCCAGCACACTCTCCACCGCCGCCCCAATAAACCGGCGGCAGTTGTAAAGCGTCGTCAATACCGATACTCGCGGCGTCATCATCCCCGCGCTCCCCCCGTTTCCTCCCCATGGCAAGCGGGGACGCCTCAACCCCCATCCACTCCCAACCCGCCAGCTATTCCTTTTGCCTCCGCCCCTTCCCTGCTCTCCTGTACCAGCCTGATGGCTTCCGAACAACGGCTCTTCCTCCTCGACGGCATGGCGCTCATCTACCGCGCCCACTTCGCCTTCGCCGCCAGACCCATCGTCACAAGCTACGGTCTCAATTCCTCAGCCCTCTTCGGCTTCACCTCCGTCATCCTCGACCTCCTCAAATCCGAACGGCCCTCCCACATGGCCGTCGTCTTCGACACCTCCGCCCCCACCGCCCGCCACACCGAATTCCCTGCCTACAAAGCCCAGCGCGAGGAAATGCCCGAAGACCTCCGCACCGCCCTACCTCACATGAAACGCCTCATCGAGGCCTTCAATATCCCCGTCATCAGCATGGACGGCTACGAAGCCGATGACCTCATCGGCACCCTCGCACACCGCGCCGAATCCTCAGGCTTCTCCACCTTCATGGTCACCGCCGACAAGGACTTCGCCCAACTCGTCGACTCCCGTACCTTCATCTGGAAACCAGGCCGCCAGGGCAGCGGTCACGAAATCATCGGCGTCCCCGAGGTCTGCTCCCAATGGCAGGTCTCCCAACCCTCCCAGGTCATCGATGTCCTCGCCCTCTGGGGCGACGCCGCAGACAACTTCCCAGGCGTCCCCGGCATCGGCGAAAAAACCGCCAAAGCCCTCATCAGCCAATGGGGCTCCCTCGAAAACCTCCTCGCCAACACCGACCAGCTCAAAGGCAAACAAAAGGAAAACCTCGTCGCCTTCGCAGATCAGGCCCGTCTCTGCCGCCGTCTCGCCACCATCTGGCTAGACTGCCCGCTCGACATCTCCCTCGACGACCTCATTATCCGCCCCTTCGACGAAGACACGCTCCGATCCCTCCTCGTCGAATTCGAATTCACCTCCATCGGCAAACGTCTCTTCGGCGACGACTTCCGCGCCGGCCGCGGCTTCCACCGCCGCAATGACTCGCCAGCCGATTCCCCGTCCCCTCCCGACGACGATCTCTTCGCCTCCCCCACCAACGCGGAATCCCCCACTTCCCCAGGCCTCCGCAATCTCGCCTCCACGCCGCACTCCTATCACATCGCTTCCTCCCCCGCCGAACGCTCCGCCGCCCTCGCCCAGCTCGCCACCCGCCGCGATGCCGCCTGCGCCTTCGACTGGGACGGCCCTAACCTCCGCGACGCCTCCGTCTCCGGCATCGCCCTCTCCTTCGACCCCACCTCCGCCATCTACCTCACCGGCGCGCCACACACCACTCTCCTGACCGAATTCTCCGCCGCCCTCGACGGCACCCTCCTCTCCGGCTACGATCTCAAACCCGCCCTCCAGATCCTCGCCCTCGAAAGCCTCCCCGGCCCCGCCGCATGCTTCGACGTCATGCTCGCTCACGCCGTCACCGACCCCGATCAACCTCAATCCCTGACATATCTCAGCGAAGCCCGCCTCGGCTACTCCCCTGGCGCCTCACGCTCCGCAGAATCCTCCGGCCAGCTCCTCATGTCAGGCCTCGACGAAAGCAGCGCCGACGCCCGCGCCAACGCCGCCATGGAACGCGCCGACGTCTCCCTCCAGCTCGCCGCCGCCCTCCGCCCGATCATCCTCTCCCAGAACCTCGAACAGGTCTTCTACGACATCGAATCCCCTCTCCTCCCCGTCCTCGCCTCCATGGAAGCCGCAGGCATCCGCGTCGACGCCTCCATCCTCCGCGCCTCCAGC
>JAIXPK010000219.1 GCA_027486335.1 Verrucomicrobiaceae bacterium
CGCAATCAGCGGCCGCCCGCCCCCGCACAGCAGCGGTGCCACATAAATCCACGCCTCATCCACCAGCCCCGCCGCAAACATCTGCGCGTGCACCACCCCGCCTCCCTCCACCAGCACCGTCACCACCCCGCGCCCCGCCAACTCCCGCAGCACCGCTTCCATCGTCTCCCCGCACCTCACTAACGTCCGCTCCCGCCATTCATCCGTGAAAATCCTCGCCCCCTCAGGCAGTCTCCCGGAATTTGTCAGGACCACCCGCCACGGCTGCTCCTTCCCCTCCGGCACCCCAGCCCCACGCACCGTCAATGCCGGATCATCCACCCGCACCGTCTCCGCTCCCACCACAATCGCATCCGCCCTCACCCGCAACTGCATCGCATCCGCCCGCGACTCCTCCGACGTCAGCCACTGGCCCTCACCACTCGGCCGCGTCAGCTTCCCATCAAGGCTGATCCCAGCCTTCGCCACCACCCACGGCAGCCCCGTCGTGATGAACTTCCCAAACGCCGCAATCACCTCCCCGCACGCCTCCGCCAGCACCCCGCGCGCCACCTCAATCCCCGCCACCCCCAGCACCTCCCCAGCCCGACCCGCATGCCGCGGATTCGGATCGTCCGCCCCCCACACCACCCGCGCCACCCCAGCCCCCATCAGCGCTCCCGTACAAGCCGGGGTCCGCCCGCTCGTCGAACACGGCTCCAAAGTCACATACACCGTCGCCCCACGCAACGCCGCCGCTCCATATGCCGCCTCCGCCGCCCGCAACGCCTCCACCTCCGCATGCGGCCCGCCCGCCCGCCGATGCCAGCCCTTTCCTAACAATACACCATCCTTCACCACCACCGCCCCCACATTCGGATTCGGACTCGTCAGCCCGATCCCCCGCCGCGCCTCCTCCAGCGCCAGCCCCATCCACTCCTCATCTCCCGGCTTCATGGAGCCACTTCATCAAGCACCGTCGTCCCCCCGGCCTCCACCACCATCCGGTCAATCGTCACCACATACTCATACGGCACCCGCCGCCGCTGGTACTTGTTCAGCAATTGCGTCCGCAATTCCTCAAGTATCGCCATCGGGATCGGATCCAGCCGATCCCAGTCAGGCGCAGACTTCAAGGTCGTCTGCACACTCCACCGCGTCCCGAACTTCGCCGCCCGGAAATACCGGCGCTCGCCCGCTTCATCATCCTGCCTGTGCCACTCGTGACTTCTCATAGCCGTCTCCCTCCGCCTGTTTCCCTCCTCCTGCAACCCCCGGAGTGCCCCCACCCGCTCCACGACAATCTCCGCCTCCCGCCTCCGTAATCTCTCCAGTCATGCTCCGCCCCCTCCTGCGCTCCCTCCTCGCCTCCCTCCCGATCGCCGCCCCAGCCGCAGAGATCTCCTTCAACCGCGACATCCGCCCCATCCTCAGCGAAAACTGCTTCTACTGCCACGGCCAGGACGCCAATAAACGCAAAGCCGACCTCCGCCTCGACGTCCGCGACGCCGCCCTCGCCAAAAACGCCTTCATCCCCGGCAACCCAGACGAAAGCGAACTCGTCAAACGTCTCGTCTCCTCAGACCCGGACGAAATCATGCCGCCTCCGGACTCCCACCGCTCCCTCTCCGACTCCCAACGCGCCCTCATCCGCAACTGGATCGCCGCCGGTGCCCCCTACGAACCCCACTGGACTTTCGTCCCGCCCGTCCGCCCTCCCCTCCCACCAGTCCGCAACGCCGCATGGCCCCGCAACCCCATCGACCGCTTCGTCCTCGCCTCCCTCGAAGCCGCCGATCTCTCCCCATCCCCGGAAACCGACCGCACCACGCTCATCCGCCGGCTCCACGCCGACCTCACCGGCCTCCCACCCGAACCCGCCGCCGTCGACGCCTTCACCAGCAACCCCGCCCCCGACGCCGCCGATCTCCTCACCGACCAGATCATCGCCTCGCCACACTACGGCGAACGCATGGCCCTCCCATGGCTCGACGCCGCACGCTACGCCGACAGCAACGGCTTCCAGCAGGACGGCGATACCCACCAGTACATCTGGCGCGACTGGGTCGTCCGCGCCCTCAACAACGACATGCCCTTCGATCGCTTCTCCATCGAACAACTCGCCGGAGACCTCCTCCCTAACCCCTCAGAAGACCAACTCGTCGCCACCGCCTTCAACCGCAACCACCTCCTCAACGGTGAAGGCGGCGCCATCGCCGAAGAACAGCGCAACGTCATCCTCTTCGACCGCGTCGACACCACCGCGACCACATGGCTAGGCCTCACCGTCGCCTGCTCCCAGTGCCACGACCACAAATACGACCCCATCACCATGCGCGACTACTACTCCATGTTCGCGCTCTTCAATAACGTCCCCGAATCCGGCGTCCCCCCAGGCGGCGGCCAGTACCGCATCGCCGACCCATGGATCGCCGTCGGCACCGACTCTGACAAGGCCACCCTCAAATCCCTCGAGGCCGCCCTCGCCGCCGCCCGCCAATCCGAACAGGAAACCGCCCAGTCACCAGCCACCAGAGAAGCCTTCGCATCCACCGAAGCCGCCCTCGCCGCGAACACTCCAGTCGACTGGACCATCCTCAAACCCGCCACCCTCGCCGCCACCGGCGGCGTCCAGCTCTCCGTCCTCGACGACTCCTCCATCTACGCCGAAGGCCCCAACCCGGACAACGCCACCTACACCCTGACACTTCCCGCAGGCACCACTTCCCTAACTGGCCTCCGCCTCGAAACCATCCCCGACCGCCGTCTCCCCTCCAAAGGCGCCGGCCGCAGCGACAGCGGCAACGCCGTCCTCACAAGGCTCATCCTCAAGTCAGGCAGCACCACCATCCCCTTTAGCAACGCCACCGCCACCTACTCCCAGCAGGGCTTCTCCCCGGAAGGCATCATCGACGACAACCCGGCCACCTCATGGGCCTTCTTCCCGGAAACCTCCAAACCCTACTCCGTCACGCTCCAGTGCGCCGACCCAGTCACGCTCCCCGCCGACGCCTCCCTCGAAGTCACTCTCGAATTCCTCTCCGCTAACAAACAACACAACCTCGGCCGCTTCCGCCTCTCCTCCACTTCCTCCCCCCAACCAGCCTCCCGCACCGCCCTCCCCGACGACATCGCCGCCCTCGTCCGCAACCCCAGTCGCTCCAAAGAAGAAGCCGCCAAACTCCGCGACTACGTCTCCCGCAATCTCGCCCCCGCCGCCCTCACCAGCGCCCGCAGCAAAACCAAGGTCGCCGAAAAAGCCCTCAACGACCTCCGCCAGAATCTCCCCCGCGTCATGGTCATGAGCGATAAACAAACACGCCAGACCAGAATCCTCGACCGCGGCAACTACCTCACTCCCACCGAACCCGTCACCGCTAACACCCCTGCCTTCCTCCCTCCCCTCGCCCCCGACGCCCCGCGCAACCGTCTCGGCTTCGCCCAATGGCTCTTCCAGCCGGATCACCCCCTGACAGCTCGCGTCCAGGTCAACCGGCTCTGGCAGTTCTTCTTCGGCACCGGCCTCGTCAAAACCTCCGAAGACCTCGGCGTCCAAAGCGAAATGCCCATCCACAAGGACCTCCTCGACTGGCTCGCCGTCGAATTCCGCGAGTCCGGCTGGAGCCTCAAACACATGGTCCGACTCATCGTCACCAGCAGCACCTACCGCCAGTCCAGCCGCATGCGCCCCGACCTCCTCACCCGCGACCCCGAAAACCGACTCATGGCCCGCGCCTCCAGAATCCGCATGCCCAGTCTCATCCTCCGCGACCACGCCCTCGCCGCCGCCTCCCTCCTCAACAGCCAGATCGGCGGCAAACCAGTCTATCCCTATCAACCCCCGGACGTCTGGGAAACCCTCGCCATCACCAAAGAACGCGACTTCACCTACCCAGCCAGCTCCGGCCCCGACCTCTACCGCCGCAGTCTTTACACGTTCTGGCGTCGCACCGTCGGCCCAGTCAATATGTTCGACGTCTCCGCTCGCCAGGCCTGCAAGGTCCGTCCCTCCGTCACCTCCACCCCCCTCCACGCCCTCACCACCCTCAACGACCCCACATGGTCCGAAGCCGCCCGCGTCCTCGCCGAACTCGCCCTCCAATCCTCCCCCGATCCCGCCGCCCGCATCCACTTCGCCTTCCGCCGCGTCCTCGCCCGCCCCCCCTCCCCCAAAGACACCGCCATCCTCTCCCGCGCATGGCTCAAACAACTCGCCCTCTATAACCAGAACCCCGCCGCCGCCGCCGCCCTCCTCAAAATCGGCACCGCCCCCCGCGACACCTCACTCCCCACCACCGAACACGCCGCCATGACCGCCCTCTGCCTCGCCCTCTTCAATCTCGACGAAACCCTCACCCGCGAATAACCACCCCACCAGACCCGCCTCATCTCCCACCTCATCCCGCAGGGATGAAAGCCTGTAGCCGGCGGTCGAGCTCGGCACGAGCGACACCGCCGGAAACCACACCAAATGGAATCGCACCCCGGCCAGGGGTGCCGGCCTGTAACCGGTGGTTGAGCAACGCAACACCACCGGATCGCCGCCCCCCCACCGCCCCTTCGCTCCCGTGACACCACTCGGTTGCGGCGGGATCCCGTACCCTACCGCTCATTTGGCTTCCGTTTTCTGGGCATTAGCTTCAAGGAATCATCACGCCTCAGCGCCTCCCGCAGTTCGGGGCTGCATGCATAATAATCTCCCTCCCACCTGTTGGTGCCATCATCTAGCAACAGGTAGAATTCCGAATGATCGTTCGCGGAAACCAACCTCAACGTATCGCCTTTATCCAGAAATACATCTCCGTACTCATATATTGACTGCGCATACCCTTCTCCGTAGTTCGTGTAATCCAGCAGCAATTCTATCTGAGCTTTCCGGACTCCATCTTCCTTTTGCTCCGCGAGCGCTTGCCGCAGCTTCTGATGAACAAATGGAGGGATCTTCGACTCGAACTCTGCCTGACCCGAGAAAGTCAGCCCGAATGCCGACTGCGCAACCGGCGCCGGTTTCACCGTCTTGGGTTCGCCGCAGGACTGAAGCACCAGCACAAAAACACAAATCAGTTTCTTAGTCATATCAATTAGCAGACTTCCAGATTCTATGGCTTCACAGTTGCCCGTGAGCCGTCTCCCATCGGGAGAAGCAGCCAAGAGAAATCGCCATTTCCTTTGCCATCAATCCGACCAACCACGGCTAGATCTGACTCGTCGGCCAATTCAATCCCTGCCCTCAGATCAAGGTGATGCCCAATCCCTTCGGGCAGTTTCACCATCGATTCCTGATCTAAGTCAGCCAGCTCCAAAAGCTTTTCCGCCAGCATCCGCAATCCGTCAGGCGTCCCGTAGATGTGCACCTCATTCCCTCGTTTACCTGAGATCGCCTTAACAAGAGCAATTTGCCGAAGCGGCTTCGTTTGAGCATTCATTTTGGTATTGGCTGGTTTGGAAATGGAGCTGCTGGGCACGCGTCGTCGCCTTTTGGTTTGCCAGTCTCCCAGACATCACCGCGATTCTCTTCCCAACCCAGCTTCGAGCCTCCGCTAAACGCCAGAAGACCCGCCCTCGGACCACCCGTTATCAATTCAGGCGGCGAATTCCCGACCGGCGGATTCACACCCCACCCCCGGCTGCGGAATGTGCCATCGTTAATGAGCGTCGCGATCATGCCGAACAACAGAATTCCCGGACACTATCATTTTCCATCCCTGATGTCAATCCGCCTGTCAACTTCTCCTCACCTGGCCGCGAAATCCAATCGCACTTGAACTCAACGATCACCTCCAGGATCTAGTTGGCATTGGCCAAGCCCATGATCCCGCCAGGCGGCTTTCCCCATCCCGCAGCCATCCAAGCGGAGATTCCTGCTAGCCCTTGCGAGTCTCGATAAAGGTACGCGAAATCATCACTCGGAAGGGATGAGGTAGAAAGCCTGCGGGCCGCCGGGGATGAGCGAGGCGTCAATACTCTGGTCGAAGGTGGCAAAGCGCCCGCCGTGCTTCACGGCGAGGCCGAGGAGGTAGAGGTCGGTGAGGTGCTTCGAAGCGGGTAGCGTGGGGTAAATGCGGGCGTCCATCAAGGAGACATCATCGGGCCAGAACTGGTGGCCGGGAGCGGATCTCAAGGCATCCAAAAGCGGGCGCACTGCCATCGGAGAGCCCAGCCCGCCGTGATAGCCGCCCCCGCCCAGAATACGGAGAAAGGCGTTCTCCGTGAGCGGACAGGTAGCCCAGCCTTCGACCGTGGCCGTCTTTTCAAAAAAGCGGAGAGCGGCGACTCGTTGGGGATGATTGGCATCTCCGAGCGCGATCAGCACATTGGCATCAAGAAGCTGAATCATGCTTTGCCTGTGGCGATGGCGATGACCCGGGCGTCCTCCTCATCGTATTGATGGTCGATCACGTGCTGAATCTCCGCTGCGGTCATTGTCCGGCCCGTGCGCTTGAGACTCAAG
>JAIXPK010000536.1 GCA_027486335.1 Verrucomicrobiaceae bacterium
CCCACCAAGCCATATTCCCGCCGCCCGCGCCAGAACTTTCACGCCCGCGGATGGAACTTCCGGTGCACCTCCCTCAACCGCTTCCCGTCCACATGCGTGTAAATCTGCGTCGTCGCAATACTCGCATGCCCCAGCATCTCCTGAATCACCCGCAGATCCGCTCCCCCGCTCAGCAGATGCGTGGCAAACGAATGCCTCAGCAAATGCGGATGCACATCCAGTCCCACCGCCGCCGCCCGCTCCCCGATAATCTGCCAGTACCGCTGCGTCGTCAGCCGCGTCCCCCGCACGGAAATGAACACATGACTCCCCGTCTTCCGCGTCACCAGAGCCGGCCTCCCCTTCTCCAGCCACGCCGCCACCGCTCCACACGCCGTCCGCCCCACCGGCACCACCCGGGTCTTGTTCCCCTTCCCCGTCACCCGAATGAACCCGTCCTCCAGCGACAACGCATCCAGCGTCGCATTCGCCAGCTCCGATACCCGCAGTCCGCTCGCATACATCAGCTCCAATACCGCCAGATCCCGGAAATCCAAAGGCCCCACCGGCTCAATGCTCGCCAACAGATGCCCGATCTCCTCTTCCGTCAGGGTCTCCGGCAGAGTCGCGTCCAGCCGCGGAGCCATCAGCAGCGCCGCAGGATCCCCACCCACATGCCGCCGCCCCGCCAGCCACCGGAAGAAAATCTTCAGCGCAATCACCACCAGCCGCACACTCGCATTCGCCAACCCTCCCGCCCGCCGCTCCAGCAGATACGCCGTCATCTCATCCGTCGTCACCGCCCCCACCTCCCTCACACCCTTCAAACCCGCCCACGTCGCAAACGCCTCCAGCGACTGCCGCGTCGATAGCTGATAGTTGTCAGACAACCCGCGCTCCGTCGCCAGAAACAACACAAAGCGATCAATGGCTTCCTCAAATGTCACCCCCCACTCTCCCACGCCAGCCCCCATGTAGCAAGGCCGTCCCGGCCTTGTCTCCGTACAAGCTACTCACCCTCACCAGCCCACCGGAGCAAGGCCGTCCCAGCCTTCTCCCCACCCCCGCTCTACCCCACCACCGGCCGCCTCAAGTGCCAGTCACTCACACGCTGCCACTCCCCCGCCGCCCTCAACAGATCACTCTCCCCCAGCGGCCGCCCCATCAACTGCAACCCCACCGGCAGATTCTTGCCCCCACTCTCCGTAAACCCGCACGGCACACTGATCCCGCAGATCCCCGCCAGATTCGCCGCAATCGTGAAAATATCCGCCAGATACATCTCCAGCGGATCCGCCGCATGCTCCCCTATCCGAAACGCCGGCACCGGACACACCGGCCCCGCAATCAGATCCACCTCCCGGAACGCTTCCTCGAAATCACGCCGGATCAGCGTCCTCACCTTCTGTGCCTTCCCGTAATACGCATCATAATACCCGCTGCTCAGCACATACGTCCCCAGAATAATCCGCCGCTTCACCTCCGCTCCAAACCCCTCCGCCCTCGACCGGTCATACACCTCCCGCAGATTCGCAGGATCCTCACAACGATGCCCATAACGAATCCCGTCAAACCGCGCCAGATTCGCCGACGCCTCAGCCGTCGCAATAATGTAATAGGTCGCCACCGCATACTCCGTGTGCGGCAGCGTGATCTCCTTCACCGTCGCCCCCGCACGCTCCAATCCCCGCACCGCCTCCATCACCGCCGCCCTCACCCCCGGCTCAATCCCCTCCACAAAATACTCCTTCGGCAGCCCGATCCTCATCCCCTTAACCCCCTGTCCCACCGCCGCGACATAATCCGGTACGCCCTCCCGCAACGACGTCGAATCCAGCACGTCGTGCCCAGCCATCGCCTGCAGCAGCAGCGCCGCATCCTCCGCCGTCCGCGCCATCGGCCCAATCCCGTCCAGCGACGACGCATACGCCACCAATCCACTCCGCGACACCCGCCCATACGTCGGCTTCATCCCCGTAATCCCGCAGAACGACGCCGGCTGCCGGATCGACCCACCCGTATCTGTCCCTAACGACACAATCGCCTCCCCAGCCGCCACCACCGCCGCCGACCCACCACTCGACCCGCCCGGCACTCGCTCCAGGTCCCAAGGATTCCGCGTCACCCGCAACGCCGAATTCTCCGTCGTCGATCCCATCGCAAATTCATCACAGTTCACCTTCCCGAACGGAATCGCCCCAGCCGCCCTCAGCCGCGCCACCGCCGTCGCATCCCACGTCGATACATACCCGCCTAGCATCTTCGATGCACACGTCAGCGGCTGCCCAGCCACATTGATCACATCCTTCACCGCCACCGGAATCCCCCCCAGCGGCAACGAAAGATCCGCAGCATCCGCCGCCTCCAGCGCCCGCTCCACATCCCTGTGCAGATACCCGCCAATCACCTCATCCCGCGCCGCAATCGCCGCCTCCACACTCAGGACGATGTCCCGCGCACAGATCTCCCCAGCCCTCAACCGCCGCCGCAGCTCCACCACCGTGCATTCATTCAAAGCATCACTCATAATCGTCACTCCACCACTTTAGGTACCAGAAACTGATCGCCACTCCGCTTC
>JAIXPK010000062.1 GCA_027486335.1 Verrucomicrobiaceae bacterium
CACGCTGCTGAACACTGATTTTGCGCTGAACCGATGAACACACGAGATTTGCTATTCACACCGACCCGGCGGCATTTTCTGCGCGGGTGTTCTGTCGGGCTGGCGGGGATGTGGCTAGGAGAGCGGGCGGGAGCGGCGGTGGCGGCGAAGGATCCGGCGCGGCCATTGCGGGTGGCGGCTCCTCATTTTCCGGCGCGGGCGAAGCGGGTGATTTATCTGCACATGGCGGGGAGTCCGAGCCAGCTGGAGTTGTTTGATTACAAGCCGGAGCTGAGCCGGTTGGACGGGCGGGATTGTCCGGCGTCGTTTCTGGCGGGGAAGCAGTTTGCTTTCATTCAGGGTGTGCCGAAGATGCTAGGCGGGCAGTATCCGTTCACGCAGTATGGTCAGAGCGGGCAGTGGCTGAGCGACCGTCTGCCGCATCTGGCGACGGTGGCGGATGAGTTGTGCATTGTGAAGTCGATGTACACGGACCAGTTCAATCACGGGCCGGCGCAGCTGGTGATGCATACGGGGACGGCGACGCCTGGGGCGGCGAGTTTCGGGGCGTGGTCGACGTATGGGCTGGGATCGGAGAACGACAATCTTCCGGGGTTCATTGTGCTGACGAGCGGGGGCAAGAATCCGGATGCGGGGAAGAGCGTGTGGGGATCGGGGTATCTGCCGGGAGTTTATCAGGGCGTGCAGTGCCGGTCGTCGGGCGAGCCGGTGTTGTTTCTGAAGGACCCGCCGGGGATTGATCGAGGGATGAGGCGGCGGAGCCTTGATGCGTTAGCGGAGCTCAATGCGCGGACGGCTGAGGAGACGGGGGATCCGGAGACCCTGACAAGGATGGCGCAGTACGAGATGGCATTCCGGATGCAGGTGGCGGCGACGGATGCGTTTGATCTGAGCAAGGAGCCGAAAGAGGTGCATGAGTTGTACGGGACGCAGCCGGGGCGGGAGTCGTTTGCGAACAACTGCCTGCTGGCGCGGCGGCTGGCGGAGCGCGGGGTGCGGTTTATTCAGCTATTCGACTGGGGCTGGGACAGTCACGGAGCCGGGCAGGAGGAAGCGCTGAACCATGGATTCAAGAACAAGTGTCAGAGTGTGGACCAGGCGTGTGCGGCCTTGCTGACGGATCTGAGGCGGCTGGGGCTGCTGGAGGACACCCTGGTGATCTGGGGAGGGGAGTTCGGGCGGACGCCGATGCGCGAGAACCGGAACGGGCAGGAGATGGCGTTTGTGGGACGGGATCACAACCCGAGTGCGTTCACGATCTGGATGGCGGGAGGAGGAGTCCGTGCGGGGACCTCGTACGGGGCGACGGATGAGTTAGGGTATGAGGCGCTGGTGGACAAGGTGAGCCCGCATGATTTCCATGCGACGGTGCTGGCGCTGATGGGTTTTGACCATCTGCGGCTGACCTATCCGCTAGCTGGGGTGCCGCTGCGGTTGAGCAACGTGACGAAGCCTGGCAGCAAAGTGGTGCGGGGACTGATGGCGTGAGTGGGCGGAGCGATCAGGGTTTGAGGGCGGCGGGTGCGGGGAGAGCGGCGATGGCTTTGAGGACCTCGTCGAGGTGGGTGGCGGCGTCGACTTTGGGTTGGTGCCAGACGATTTTGCCATCTTTGACGAGGAAGGACTGACGGGAGGGGAAGCCGATGCGCATGGCTGGGACGCCGAAGGCTTTGACGACCTTGCCTTCTGAGTCGGCGAGGAGCGTGAAGGGGAGTTTGTATTTGTCTTTGAAGGCCTTCTGGGAGGCGGGTTTGTCCATGCTGACGCCGAGGACGGTGACGCCTTTGGCTTGCACGTCGGCCCATTGGTCGCGGAGCGAGCAGGCTTGTTTGGTGCAGCCGGGGGTATCGGCTTTGGGGTAGAAGTAGACGAGGACGAGGCCTTTTTTCCAGACGTCGGCGAGGTTGACGTCGGTGCCGTCCTGGTCCGGGCAGGAAAGGTTGGGGGCGTCGGTGCCGGGCTGGAGGGGATCGGCGTGGGTGGTGGTGAGGAGGAAGGCGGCGGCGATGCCGACGAGGACGAGGGCGGCGATGAGAGGTTTGTTCATGAGGGAATTCTGAGGGGATGGATGGATGGGGACGGGGTGATGGGCAAGCTGAGAGCCGTCGCGGGTTGGCGGTGAATGTACGCGTGGCGGGACGATGGTGGCGTGGCAATGTCGATGGGGATCGGGGTTGCGGGGCGGGTGAAAACGCGCACCCTCGGTTGGATGAAGAGACTGTCGACGTTCCTTGCGAGTGTGATGATGGCGGCTGCTGCGGAGCCTGATGCGGCGGACAAGCGGGTGGTGCAGACGGTGCAGCGGTTGGCGTCGTTTGATTATGCGAAGGCGAATGTGAAGACGAAGGAAGCGATTGGGCGTTATCTGACGGCGACGGCGGGGGGCGAGGAGTATTTCCGGCTGGTGGAGAAGTTCAGGGTGAGTGAGCAGCGGGATGTGTTGCTGGGTTTGGCGGGTGGCGGGTCGGGTGGGGCGGCGGCGGGACAGGCGGTGAAGCTGCTGTATCAGTTGGGAGAAGGCGCGGCGGTGACGGCGGCGGTGGCTGGGTTGCCGGGGGAGAAGGCGGCGGGGCTTGTGGAGGTGCTGGCGGGAGTGGGGAGCCGGGAGACGGCGGAGGCGGCGTTTGGATTTCTGGCGAAGGCGGATGCGGCGGCGGCGGTGCAGGAGGCTGCGGTGAAGGGGTTAGGGAGGCATGGGGAGGGGCAGAAACTGCTGCTGGAGTCGGCGAAGGGTGGGGCGCTGCCGGCGGCGGTGCGGGACGCGGTGGCGGCGGTGCTGGCGACGGCGACGGACGAGGCGATTCGGGCGGAGGCGGCGACGGTGATTCCGATGGCGGCGGAGGTGAAGCTGGCGCCGGTTAGTGAACTGGCAAAGCGCACGGGCGATGTGACGAAGGGACAGGTGGTTTACATGACGTATTGTTTCACGTGTCACCAGGTGAACGGGGTGGGCGTGGATTTCGGGCCTGCGCTGAGCGAGATCGGGAGCAAGCTAGCGAAGGAGGCGATGTATGATGCGATTCTGAATCCGAGTGCGGGGATCAGTTTTGGATTTGAGGGTTGGGAAGTGACGATGAAGGACGGGACGGTCTGGACGGGGATGATTGCTAGTGAGACGGATGCGGAGGTGTCGCTGAAGGTGCCAGGGGGGATTCTGCAGAAGTGTGCGAAGGGGGAGATTACGGGGCGCAAGAAGCTGGCGGTGTCGCTGATGACGCCGAAGCTGGGGACGGTGATTCCGGAGGCGGATCTGGTGGATCTGGTGGAGTACCTTGGGTCATTGAAGAAAAAGCCATGAGTGTTGTGGATTGTGAGCGTGTGCCGACGGCTTTTGAGGCGCGGGTTTATGAGGCGCTGCGGCGGATTCCGCGCGGGCGGGTGACGACGTACGGGCGATTGGCGGCGGCGGTGGGTTGTGGTTCGGCGCGGGCGGTGGGGCAGGCGCTGCGGCGGAATCCGTATGCGCCGGAGGTGCCGTGTCACCGGGTGGTGGGGAGTGATGGTCGGGTGGGTGGGTATTTTGGTGAAGCGGCTGGGGCGCGGGTGATGGAAAAGATGGAGAGGTTAGAGTCGGAGGGAGTACGGCTGGCGGGCGGGAGGCTGGCGGAGGATCAACCGATCTGGGAATTTCATGAAGACTGAGCGAGTGGAACCATTGTTGTTTGTGACGTGCGGGGGCACGATTGATAAAGTGTATTTTGACGCGAAGAGCGAGTTTGAGGTGGGATCGCCGCAGGTGGCGGGATTGCTGGAGGAGGCGAATGTGAGTGTGCCTTGCCGCATTCTGCCGGTGCTGAGGAAGGACAGCCTTGAGATGACGGATGCGGATCGGGAGGCGATTCGGGAGGCGATTGCGGCGCAGCCGGAGCGGTTGGTGGTGGTGACGCACGGGACGGACACGATGATTCAGACGGCGCGGGTGCTGAGCGGGTTGGAGGGGAAGACGATTGTACTGACGGGGTCGATGCAGCCAGCGAGGTTCCGCGTGAGTGATGCGGAGTTCAATCTGGGGACGGCGGTGGCGGCGGTGCAATTGCTGCCGAGCGGAGTTTATGTGGCGATGAATGGCCGGGTGTTTGATCCGGCGCGGGCGCGGAAGAATGTGGAGGCGAACCGGTTTGAGGAAGCGTGAGGCGGGGGCGGGAATTGCGGGGATCCGTGAGGGTTGACGGGTGCTGAGGTGTCAGGGGATTTCCGGGGCTTAGATGTCGGGTGAAGATGGCGTGAAACCGCACTCGCGGATGGGTGGCATGCAAGCTGCTTAAGAGTTGGGTATTATGGAATTCGGATTTCTACTCGACATGGACGGTGTGATTTACCGTGGGAACCAACTGATTCCTGGTGCGGATGAGTTTGTGGCGCGGCTGAGGCGGGAGGAGATCCCTTTCCGTTTCCTGACGAATAATTCACAGCGGACGCGGCGTGATGTGGCCTTGAAGCTGTGCCGTCTGGGTCTGGAGGCGACTGCTGATGATGTGTTTACATGTGCGATGGCGACGGCGAGGTTCATTGCGGCGCAGAAGCCTGGAGCGACGGCGTTTGTGATAGGAGAGAATGGTCTGGCGGCGGCGTTGCACCAGAATGGGATCACGGTGGTGGATGACGATGCGGATTATGTGGTGGTTGGCGAGGGGCGGTCGTTCAATTTCGAGATGATCGAGCGGGCGCTGCGGCTGGTGGAGAAGGGGGCGCGGCTGGTGGCGACGAATCTGGATCCGACATGTCCGACGGATGCGGGGACCAGGCCGGGGTGCGGGGCGATTGTGGCGATGCTGGAGAAGGCGACGGGTTATGCGGCGTTTTCGGTGGGCAAGCCGAGCGGGGTGATGATGCGGATGGCGCAGAACGAGCTGGGGTTGCGGTCCAGCCAGACGATCATGGTAGGGGATACGATGGATACGGATATTCTGGGCGGCGTGGGGATGGGGTACCGGACGGTGCTGGTATTGAGCGGGCACACGACCGTCGAGCAGTTGCGGAGGTATGCGTATCGTCCGGATTATGTGATAGAGTCGGTGCGGCACATGCCTGAGGAACTGATGGGGCGTGCGGCGGCTCTGGCGGGAGTCAGATGAGGAGGGCTGGGCGGCGGCCCCAGAAGCCGGCGACGTGGTGGGCGAGGCGGAGTTTTTGGGCCACGGCGGTGGAGATGACGAATGGATAGAGACGTGGTTCGCCGAGGCTGAGGGAGACCTCGTTGAGGACGGTGGTGAGGCAGGCCCAGCGCTGGAGAGCGGCTAGGAATGGCAGGTCGTCGGGGGTGCCTGCGTTGCTTAGCTGCGGTGGAAGGGTTGCGGCGTTTGAGGGAATTGGAACTAGCGGAAGGGAGAGGTGATGCGCGTGGATGCCTGCGTGACTGCAGGTTTCCATGGCTTCGGTGAGGTGCAGGTAGTGGGCCCATGTTTCGGCCCAATCTTCAGAGGGATGGGACGAGGCGTAGGCGCTGATGAAGGAGGATTCCCAGTCGGGGAGCGGGCCGTTGGAGTAGTGACGTGCGAGGGCTGCGGGGTAGTTTGAGGATTCGTCACCGAAGCGGGAGCGGAAGGCGGCGCGGATCGGGTGATCGGGTGGCCACGGTGCGAAGGCGAGTTCCCAGACGTAGTGTCCGCATTCGTGATGGAAATGGCCTAGCAGAGTGCGACTGCTTTCGCCGAGTTGCTGCTGGCTGATGCGGCGGTGAACGTCGTCTGCTTCTTCGAGATTGATGGTGATGACGCCGGCGAGGTATCCGGTGGAGATGGCAGGGTCGGCGATGTGGCTGACGATGTCGAAGGCGAGGCCGGAGTCGGGGTCTTCGGCGAGCGTGCGCAGGGGTAGGCCCATATTGACGAGGGAGCGGAGGGAGCGGCGTTTTGCGGCTTCGATGCGGCTCCAGAGGGGTAGATTTCCGGGGTGGGTGAGGTCTGGGATGGTGCGGTTGAGGCGGCAGGCGAGGCAGAGCTCGGAGGGGGAGTCGGGAGGAACGAGCCAATTGCAGACGTTGTAGCGTGTTCCGTTGGAGCAGAGTCGGGAGTTGGCGGCAGGCAGGATGCGGTCGGTGAGGGGATCGAACCCGAGGGATGAACCGCAGGAGAGGCAGAGTGAGCTATCGAAGTAGACAGGATTGCCGCAGGCGCATTGGTAGGAGAGCACAGTGGGACTATTGGGCTGGCGGGGTGAGGGTACAAGGGCGGTGTGAGTTGGAAGCGGATGGAAAGATTCCGTTGACACAGGAGACGCCGCATGTACAGAACAACCGCATTCATTATGGCCAAGCCACGCGTCTACACTGAGCCGGAGACTGAAGCCGGGGTTTACCACGTCTGTTCGCGGGTGGTGGACGGCAGGTACATCTTCGGGGAGCCCGAGAAGGAGGAATTTGTCCGCATGATGCGGTCATTGACCGCATTTCACGGGGTCGAGATCCTGACGTATTGCGTGATGAGCAATCACTTTCACATCCTGCTGAGGGTGCCGCGGCGGCCGGAGGGGTTTGATCTGCCGCTGGAAACGGTGCTGGAGCGTTGGAAGGCGTCGGTAGGGGACGCGTGGCGGAAGGGGATGACGCGGCAGTTTGCGTTGTATGAGGAAACGGGCAACGGTGCCGTGATCGAGGAATGGCGGCAGCGGATGATAGGCCGGATGTTCCGGCTGACGGAGTTTGCGAAGTCGCTCAAGCAGCGGTTCTCGCAGTGGTACAACCGGCGGGTCGGCCGGAAGGGCACGCTGTGGGAGGGGCGCTACAAGAGTGTTATAGTGGAGGATGACCACACCGCTTTGCGCACGATGAGTGCCTACATTGATCTGAATCCGGTGAGGGCCGTGATGGTGAGCGATCCGGGGGATTACCGGTGGTGCGGGTACGCCGAAGCGATGGCCGGGCATGAGCTGGCGTTGGAGGGATTGGTGACGGTGACCGGATGGACGGCCGAACGGGTTCACGGTCGGGCGCTGGGTGCGCCGGTTCCTATGGAGACGGATCGGCAGCGCCGGAGGAGGGAACTGCAGGCTTTGGTGAGGTACCGCCGGTTGCTGGGGATTGCGGGCCGACCTCGGGTTGATGCGGACGGACGGGTGGTGAAGAAGGGTCTGAGTGAGAGGACGAGGGCGCGTCTGGAGGGAGAAGCGGGGATCCGTACGGAGTTGCTGCTGCGGCGGGTGCGTCACCTGACCGATGGGGTGATACTCGGGAGTCGAGGGTTCATCGACGGGTGGTTTGAACGGAACCGGAGCTGGTTTGGCGGAAAGAGTCGGGAGGAGAGGAAGACGGGGGCGCGGCGGATCGGGAAGGAGTGGCGGGAATTGTACAATTTGCGGCAGTTGCGGGAGTGAGGGAGTGAGGGCATGTGCGCAATCGATCCGGACGATTGAAGAGCGGGGATCCAGGATGACGGACCGCTTTTCACGGCGGCGCTGTGTTAGCGTGGGAAAACTGGTCGCAGTGCGATGCCTGATGAACCACCTTCCGATCGAAAGGACTATCGGCGCAGGCGCAGGCTCCGTACCAGAGGAAAGCAGCCGGTCCGTTCAGGCGGACGAAGAACAAGCAATCCTCGCATTTGTTTTGCGGAGAAATGGCGGAACGATCGAACCAGCGTTTCTCGGCCGCGATTGAGATATCGCAAAGTCTATCCGCCAGAGGATCTGGATGGTAGTCGTCAGGGATCGGATCCGGGGTATGAATCAGCTTGCCACGTCTGCCGCAGAGTGTGCTTTGATCTGGCAAATGGATATGCCATTCGGGGTTTCCGGCAATGAGCGACATGGATCGCAAGCGCCATCCATTTGAAAGGATGATTGTTAAATCGGGCAGCGGCTTTTCAACGACGAGTCCCGCGATCTTCAACCCGATCAATGTTTGAAGGGCGGAACTGATATCAGGACGGCTGTTCGAACTGCCGAAAAGGATCTCAGTATGATCCTCCAAACGCCAATCCCAATAGAAGGAGATGGCACCTTCATCGTCTGCGGTGTCCAAATCCAAAAAGATGGCACTGCCGAACGAATTCGAGGCCCGCATGATGGTCAGGCCGAGCAGGGGTTGTGCAATCCGCGCAAATTCTGCTGGGTCAATCGTGGGCATAGTGGACGCGTGGTATATTGTTGGGGAGAACTGGATCGCGCAAGTGGACAGGGCTCTCGGCGGAGACGGGCTTTCCGGCGGCGGGGCCGTGGGGGGGCGGGACGGACCCAGCGCAAGTAGACAGGACACAGCGCAAGTAGACACAGCGCAAGTAGACAGGCCTCTTCTTGGGAGTGCCGCAATTGGGTGTTCAGCAAGTGGACAGGGCTCTTGGGGAGGGGGTATCCGGAGAATTGGACCCAGCGCAAGTAGACAGGCCTCTTCTTGGGAGTACCGTAATTGGGTGTTCAGCAAGTGGACAGGGCTCTTGGGAGAGGGGGTTAGCGGGTGAGGAGCCAGGTGGCCATGGTGCGGGGGGGGAGGGTGGTGGTGAGGGAGCCGTTGGTGGGTTTGGAGTCTGGGTAGGGTTGCATGGATTCGGAGGGGCTGGTGCGCCAGTGGCGGGTGGTGGCGGAGTTGAAGGGGGTGCCTGGGATGAGGCGGAGGGTGACGGGTTGGTCGGTGACGGCGGCGGCGTGGATGACGAGGGTGCGATTGTCGGGGGAGATGAAGGCGGAGGCTTTGAGGCCTGGCTGGCTGATGTCGCTGGCGGCTGGGCCGGAGACTTTGGAGGGGACGCAGCGCATGCCGGGTTTGAGGGGGAGGCACCATTGGCGGAAGCCGTGGTAGATGCGGGTGGGTTTCCAGCGTTCGCCCCAGTCGAGGTGGATGAGGGCTTCGCCGCCTTTGCGGGGAGGGTAGACCCAGTCGTAGGCCATCCATGCGTGAGCGCCGTCGTTGAAGGCTTCGGTCATGGCTAGCCAGAATTCAGTGGCGGAGTTGATGAGGTCCGGGGAGTTGTCGGGGCCGTTGACGCACCATTCGGTGCACCAGACGGGGCGGCCGCGGGCGGCGTCGACGAGGGATTTCCAGCGGTGGCCGCGTCGGTCGTAGTCGTGGGAGCCGACGGCGGCGGTGAGTGGGCCTGCGGCTTTGAGGAGAGGAGGGAGGTAGCGTGCGGCGGCGTCGGGGGCGCTGAGGCAGTTAGGGGCGACGAGTTTGACGGTGGGGAGGGCGGGGTTTTTTTTCCGCATGGCGGCGAGGTGATTGCCGACGGAGGCGACGAGTCGGGCGTGGTCATCCGGGGAGAAGAAGCAGCCTGGCTGGGTGTGGGGCCAGTCCGGTTCGTTGGTGAGGCTGAGCCATGCGACGGTTTGGCCGTTGCGGTGCATGCGGTCGAGGAAGGCCATGCAGAATTCAGCGAATTCGAGTTCCATGCCCTTTTTGAGGGTGGCGCGGGATTCGCCGCCGCCGCTGGGGTCGTTGTTGGTTTTCATCCATGCTGGCGGCGTGTAGAGGGTGGCGTAGAGCTGGATGTCCGGCTGGCGGAGACGGGCGGCCTTGTAGATGGCGATGGTGTGGCGGGTGTAGTCGAACCATTCGTCTTTGAAGGCCATGGTGAACGGGTCGGCGTTGTCGTTTTCCGGTTCGTGGTCGTGGCGGACCATGAGGTGGAGGAAGTCGGTGCGGACGTCCTTGAACATGGCGTCGTAGAGGGCTTCCTGTTCGGTGTGGCGGCCGCGTTCGGCTAGGCTGGTGATGTGGGCCTCGTAGAAGATGGCTCCGCAGCCCATGCCCTGGATGACCTGGGCGGGGCGGTCGGGCTGGATAGTTAGGGTGGTGGGGGGAGGGTCGGCGGCGGAGGAAAGGCCGAGCGGGATGGTGAGGAAGGCCAGGGTGAGGGTACGGAGGGACGCGGGCATGGTGGGGTGACCATGGGCGGGGAGGAGTGAGGAATCCAGGGCGGTGTGAGCGCCTTGGGGGTCAGATGGCAGGGGATTCCTTGATCCAGCGACGGGCTTTGAATTCGAAGCGCGGGAGGGTGCCTGGGGTGACGCACTGGACGGGCATGCGGATCTGGAGGGCGTCGCGGAGGGCGGTGCTGATGCGGTCCGGGAGGTCGGGGACGCGGAGACCGGGTTTGATTTCGACGATGAGGTGGAGGTCGAGGAGAGCGCCGTTGCGGACCTCGCGGACCTGATATTCGCCGATTTCGGGGAACTGGCGGAGGAGCGCGTCGACGGCTGAGGGGTAGACATTGACCCCGCGGACGCAGACCATGTCATCGTAGCGGCCGATGATGCCGCCGTCGAGGCAGAGGGCGCCGGAGTCGTCGGCGTAGGCTTTGCGGACGAGGTCGCCGGTGCGGTAGCGGAGCATGGGGCAGCCGAGGCGCTGGAGAGTGGTGACGACGAGTTCGCCTTCACCGCCTTCGAGGACCTCCTGGCCGGTGGCTGGGTCGAGGATTTCGGCGAAGTGGATGTCTTCGAGGACCTGGAGGCGCGGGGAGGGGCCGGGGGCCTGGAAGCTGAGCGGGCCGGTTTCGGTGAGACCGTGGTGGTCGAAGATGCGTGCGCCGGGCCATGCGGCTTCGAGACGGCGGCGGAGGTCGGGCTGGGAGCCGCCGGGTTCGCCGGCGACGATGATGAGACGGAGGTGGAAAGGGAGGTCGTCGAAGGTGGTGGCGGCGTCGCGGACTTCGGCGAGGTGGAGCGCGTAGGTGGGGGTGGTGGCGATGACGGTGACCTTGTGGTCGAGCATGAGTTGGAGCCTTGCGTGGCTGCTCATGCCGCCGCCGGGGATGACCATGCAGCCGAGGCGGCTAGCGGCTTCGAAGGCGGTCCAGAAGCCGAGGAAGGGGCCGAAGGAGAAGGGGAAGAAGAGCCGGTCTTCGCCTGGTTCGAGGTTGGCGTGGTCGTAGATGAGCTGCCATGCGGCGAGCATGCTGTTCCAGTCGTCGCGGCTATCGAGCCATGTGAGTGGGGGGCCGGTGGTGCCGCTGGTCTGGCAGAAGCGCGTGTAGTTTTCGAGTGGGTAGGACTGATTGGTGCCGTAGGGCGGGTTGGATTCGCGGTCTGCGACGATCATGCGCTTGGTCATGAGCGGGCAGCGTTCGGTGAATTCCTCGAGGGAATCGAAGGAGAGGTGGCCGATGCGTTTCCTGTGGAACGGGTTAGTGATGAGGATGGTGTCGAGGACGGCGCGGAGGCGGTCCCACTGGGAGGCGCGGATGAGGTCGCGCTGCTGCTGGATGCGTTCGTGGCGCATGGGGCGGCTGAGGTGCCGAGTCAGGAGACGAAGTAGCGGCGCGTGGTGACGTCGGCGAAGCCTTCGGCGACCTGGACCGGCTGGCGTTGCGGGCGCGCGGCTGGGGTGATGGCGGGGCGGGCGGGAGCGGAGAGGGCTCCGGTTTTTTTGTCAGGGCCGGGGGCGTGGGAGCCACTGGGTTTGTAGGCCATGACGAGGCCAGCGCCGACGGCGGCGAGGACGAGACCGATGAAGAACTGGGGTGGGGTGTGGCCCCACATTTTTTCCTTGGTGACGCTGACCATGGCGTTGACGAGGGGAGCGCCGGCGAAGACGAGGGTGGGGACGAGGGCGATGAGTTGTTTATTCTCAGCGGGGCTTGTGCCGCTGCTGAGGGCCATGAGGAGGCAGAAGGCTCCGACGGCGCCGAGGAGGCCTGCGATGAGACTGTTCCATGAGGCGGCGGCTGGCATCTGGGTGATGGCTGCGCCGCGGAGTTTGAGAACGATGAGGGGGCCGACGACGGCGACGAGGAAGTAGGCGATGCCGACCCAGAGGAAGGCCTTCATGCGGTTGGCGGTGGGGTCGGGTTTGATGCCTTCGATTTTCATGCCGAGGCTGCCCATGTGGAGGAAGACGCTGTAGAGGCCCCAGCAGATGACGACGCCGAGGACCCATGAGAGAGCGGTGGTGTTCATTTTGGTGTTCACGGGAATGGAGGTTGAGGAAATTGTCAGGAGGTTGGGCCTTGGAGGGCGAGGAGGTGATCTGGAGCGGGTTCGATACGGGCGCGGAAGGCGTCAGGTATCGCGGTGGCTTTCATTTCGCGGGTGCCGGGGGTGGCGCGGACGGCGACGACGACGAATTCGCCGGAGGCGGCGAGGGAACGGGAGGCTGGGGAGTCCGGGTTTTTCCAGATGCGGAAGACGAGGCGGATGGCCTTGGAGCGCATTTCTGCGACGAGGACCTCGATTTCGGCTTCTTCTTCGAACTGGAGGGGCTGGCGGTATTCAGCGGAGACCTTGAGGCGGGGCCAGCCGGTTTCGGTGTCGGGGAAGCCTTGCTGGGCTGGGTGGACGCTGAGGCCGAGGGATCTGTAGAAGGTGTGTTCGGCGTCTTCCATCCAGCGGAGGAAGACGGAGAAGTGCATGATGCCGGCGAGGTCGGTTTCCGAGAAGGCGACGCGGCGGCGGCAGGAGAAACGGCAGGCCATGAGAGAGGGTGAGTCAATCAGGGCGGCCTTGGAAGGCTGCAAGGGGTTGGTGGGGGCAAATCCGTATGAGGGGCGTGCCGTCAGGGGCGGAGGAGGTTGCGGCGGTCGGCGACGGCGTCGGCGAGGGAGGCGAAGACCTCGCGGGTCTGGTCCCAGTTGATGCAGGCGTCGGTGATGCTCTGGCCGTAGACGAGGGGGTGGCCTGGGACGACGTCCTGGCGGCCTTCGACGAGATGGCTTTCGATCATGACGCCGGTGATGGCGTGGTTACCGGCGCGGATCTGGCTGGCGATGTTGTCGGCGACGGCGGGTTGGTTGCGGTGGTCCTTGTTGGAGTTGCCGTGGGAGCAATCGACCATGATGGAGGGGACGAGGCCGGCTTTCTCGAGGAGGGCGGAGACCTCGGCGACGGTGGCGGCGTCGTAATTGGCGCCGGATTTGCCGCCGCGGAGGATGATGTGGCAGGTGGGGTTTCCGGTGGTTTCGATGATGGCAGCGACGCCTTGTTTGGTGACGCTGAGGAAGCGGTGGGGGCAGGCGGCGGCGCGGATGGCGTCGATGGCGATGCCGATGCCGCCGCCGGTGCCGTTTTTGAAGCCGACGGGCATACTGAGGCCGCTGGCGAGTTCGCGGTGGACCTGGCTTTCGACGGTGCGTGCGCCGATGGCGCCCCATGTGACGAGATCGGCGACGTATTGAGGGCTGATGGTGTCGAGGAATTCGGTGCCGCAGGCGATCTCCATTTCGGTGAGGGATGCGAGGAGCTGGCGGGCGAGGCGGAGGCCGCGGTTGATGTCGAAGCTTTCGTCGAGGCCTGGGTCGTTGATGTAGCCCTTCCAGCCGACGGTGGTGCGAGGTTTCTCGAAGTAGACGCGCATGACGATGCAGAGGTTTTCTGCGTGTCGGCGGGCTTCGTCGCGGATGAGGGCGGCGTATTCGAGGGCGGCTTTTTCGTCGTGGATGGAGCAGGGGCCGGCGACGACGAGGAGACGGTCATCGCGGCGCTGGAGGATGGCTTCAGCGGAGCGGCGGCTGTGGGCGACGAATTCGAAGGCCTTGTCACCCGGGTTGATGTCGTGCATGAGGATTTCCGGTGAAATCAGGCTATTGATATCGGCGATGCGGACATCGTCGGTGATATTGCGGAGAGGCATGATGGGAAAGTGGAGGGTGGGCGTGGGGCCGTGGAGTGGGCGGAACGGGAGGGGGTGCAGCCATGCGGAGACCGGGTGTGGTTTCAACTGTAAAACGCGGCTGGTGGTGCGGGGAGGGGAGGGGAGGGAAAACCTTGGTGAGTGGTTCAAATTCCCTTGCGCGGCGGGGAGGGGGCGGGCATCGCTCGGTGACTGCGGAGGCGGCTGCTGATGGTGGCCGGATTCGAATTGAAGCTTATGACCCCTGATTCTGCGAATGAAGCACGACCCCGCATCCTGATTCTAGGGGGTGGGCCGACAGGGCTTTATGCGGCGCGGGTGCTGACGCAGCGTGGGCATGCGGTGACGCTGATTGAGAAGGAGGAGCGGCCGGGAGGGTTGGCGACGAGTCATGCGCGGAGCGGGAACTGGTATGATCTGGGGGTGCACATGCTGCATGAGTTTGACCGGGGGATTTTCGAGGACATTCGGGATCATGTGATGGGTGACGAGCGGATTGAGGTGGCGCTGGATGCGAAGATCCGGTGGGCTGGGGCATTTTACCGGTATCCGCTGCAGTTCGGTGACATGGTGCGGGGGATTCCGCCGCTGACGCTGGCGCGGTGCGTGGCGGGGTTACTGGGGACGCAGTTGTGGTACAAGATTTTTCCGCGGGCGCCGAAGGATGCGGAGGAGGCGCTGATTCAGCTATACGGGCGGCCGCTGTATGAGTTTTTCTTCAAGGATTTCACGCATCGTTACTGGGGGTTTCCGACGACCGAGCTGGATGCGAAGTTCATCACGACGAAGATGCCGCGGCTGACGGCGGTGGATGTGATCAAGAAAGTGCTGGGCAAGGCGGGGATCAAGGACCGGGGAGTGAAGGCGGTGGAGAGTGCGTTGAGTGAGGAGACCCTGCATTATTCGAGGACTGGGGCGGAGACGATGACGCGGCGATTGGCGGACACGGTGCGGGCTGGTGGTGGGCGTGTGCTGCTGAATAGGGAAGTGAGCGGAGTGGAGATTGAGGGTGGGCGGGTGAGGGCGGTGACGGTGCGGGATGTGGAGAGCGGGGTGGAGGAGCGGCATGAGTGTGATTATGTGATCAACACGGTGCCGCTGCCGCTGCTGGTGGCGAGTGTGCGGGGGGATGCGGTGCCTGCGGAGGTGGTGGAGAGCTGCGGGTATCTGAAGTACAAGCCGATCACGGTGCATGGGTTGCTAGTTAACAAGCCGAAGTGCATTGACGGGTTGTATATCTACTATCGGGAGCGCTTGTTTCACCGGGTAGGGGAGCCGAAGAATGCGGGACTGCGGGTGACGCCTGAGGATCACAGCGTGCTGATTGTGGAGACGACGTGTGAGGAAGGGGATGAGAAGTGGGAGGCGACGCCGGCGGTGCGGGAGCGGATCATGGCGGATCTGGAAGCGGAGAATATTGTGAGGCGGGATCAGATCGTGGAGTGGAATGTGTTTCATGCGCGGCATGGGTATCCGGTGTTCCGGTTGGGGTTTGAGCCTCATTTCCGGCGGATCATGGATTGGGTGGGAGGGATTGCGAATCTGCGGACGGCGGGGAGACAGGGGGCGTTCTGTTATCCGAACATGCACAGTGCGATGCGGCAGGGAGCGAAGGCGGCGGAGGCGATTGAGAAACAGATGGCTGCCGATACGGTGGCTGGAAGCTGAAAGACGAACACTATGAAGAGATATCTGCTATTGATGCTGAGTGCCGCTGTGGTGGCGGTGCTGCCTTCGTGTACGACGACGGGTGCGGCTGGAGCGGTGGACAACGGGCCGGCGGTGCAGGCGCGGAATGCGGCGATTGCGGGTGAGCCGAGGGGTGACTGGTATGTGGGGCGGCGGTATTTCACGGAGAAGTGCCGGTACTGGGGGTATTTGAGGAAGCCTGGGCAGACGTGGGAGACGGCGCAGCTGGTGGTGATGGATGAAGGGCGCGGGGTGCTGACGCCGGACCGGGTTTCGGAGATGCCGAGCGGGGACGGGCGGGCGCATGGGTTTGATCACAA
>JAIXPK010000569.1 GCA_027486335.1 Verrucomicrobiaceae bacterium
AGCGGGCGGCGGAGATTGCGGCGACGCGGCACCGAGCGGGGACGGTGGCGTATGTGGAGGTGCTGATTGCGAATCGGACGGCGCTGGTGGTGAAGCGGGCGCAGCAGGTGCTGGCGGGGAGAAGGTTGATTGCGAGTGTGGCGCTGGTGAAGGCGCTGGGTGGGGGTTGGCAGCAGACGATGACTGTGGTGGTGCCTGAGCAGACTGCGGATCCGGCGTCATTGCCGCCGGCGAAGGTGCCATTGCTGAAGCGGGTGTTCGGGCGGAAGGGGGCGGTGGAGCGGTGAGGAGGAGAAGGCGAGTGGCTGCGCTTGCAGGTGGTGGGCAAAGGCACCACGGCGGAGGGCGATGGAAAATTCCTCTGACAATCCGCGTGTAGTAGCCTTCCGAGTCCTGAGTTCGTGGACGCCGGGAGGAGTGTATGCGGAGGATCTGGTGGAGCGAGCGGCGCAGCGAGCGGGGTTGTCGGGGCCGAACCGGGGGTTGGTGTTTGCTTTGGTGATGGCGGTGCTGCGGCATGAGACCCTGCTGGATTACTGGATCGGGCATTTGAGGGACGGGAAGCTGGATGATGGGGCGCGGGTGTGGCTGAGGATCGGGCTGGCGCAGTTGTTTGTGATGGGGATGGCTCCGCATGCGGCGGTGAACGAGACGGTGGAGCAGGCTGGGCGGGCGAGGGGACTGGTGAATGCGGTGTTGAGGCGGGCGTTGCGTGAGGAAGCGGGATTGAAGGCGATGCGGGAGCATGCGCCGGCGTATGTGAGGCATTCGCTGCCTGAGTTTCTGGCGGCGAAGTGGGAGCAGCGGTGGGGAGCGGAGGCGCTGGAGAAGCTAGGGGAGTGGAACAATACGCCGGCTCCGGTATTTGTGAGGGTGAATGGGTTGCATGCGAAGGCGGGGGCGGCGGTGGCGGCTCTGCCTGGGGCGGAGCCATTGGAGGCGTATCCCGGGTGGTATCTGGTGCCGGAGCCGCCCGTGCGGGAGCTGCAGGCGGGGAATTGTTATGCGCAGGATCCGTCGACGGGGATTGCGCCGCTGCTGCTGCGGCCGCAGCCTGGGGATGTGGTGCTGGATGCGTGTGCTGCGCCTGGGGGGAAGACGGCGATGCTGGGAGAGATGATGGGGAACCGGGGGACGCTGGTGGCGACGGACAATGCGGCGAAGCGATTGGAGAGATTGAAGGACAACATGACGCGGATGGGGGTGACGGTGGAGACGATGGTGCACGACTGGGAGCACCGGGATGCGCCGGCGACGATGCGGGCGCGGTTTCCGGAGGGATTTGACCGGATTCTGCTTGATGTGCCGTGTTCGAATACGGGCGTGCTGAGGCGTCGGGTGGATGTGAGGTGGCGGCTGACGCCGGATTACACGGCAATTGTGAACCGGACGCAGACGGCGATGCTGGCGAGGTTGCTAGGGTTGCTGAAGCCGGGCGGGCGGCTGGTGTACTCGACGTGCAGCATTGAGCCGGATGAGAATGCGCTGCTGGTGAAGGGCGTGCTGCGGGGGATGGGGGGGTATCAGAAACTGGAGGAGCGGTTGCTGTTGCCACATCGTGACGGGACGGACGGGGCGTATGCGGCATTGATCGAGCGGAGTGCATGAAGGCGCTGCTGGAGATAGAAGGATTGACGGTGCGGCGTGGCGGGACGGTGGTGCTGCGCGGGCTGACGTGGCGGGTGATGCCAGGGGAAGTGTGGACGATTCTGGGGCCGAACGGGTCGGGGAAGACATCGTTGTTGAGTTGTCTGACCGGATTGCTGACCCCGAGCGGCGGGGTGGTGCGGGTGCTGGGGGAGCGGTATGGGGAGACTGATTGGATCGGGTTGCGGCGGAGGATCGGGATGGTGAGCAGCAGTTTGCGGCAGCGGGTGGATGATGATGAGACGGCGTTGTCGGTGATTGGGAGCGGGATGAGCGGGCAGATCAATTACTGGGGGCGGCTGGATGCGGAAGAGGAGGCGGCGGCGCGGCGGATGGCTGGGCGGCTGAGGTGTACGGGGCTACTGGAGCGGCGGTGGGAGGTATTGAGTCAGGGCGAGCGGCAGAGGGTGCTGATGGCGCGGGCGCTGGTGGGGGAGCCGGCGCTGCTGATTCTGGATGAGCCGTGTGCGGGATTGGATCCGGCGGCGCGGGAGCGGTTTCTGGGGCTGATGGGGAGGATGGCGGCGCGGGGCAAGCCTGGATTGGTGCTGGTGACGCACCATGTGGAGGAGATTCCGGCGGCGTGCACGCATGTGCTGGCGCTGCGGGGCGGGCGGGTGGCGGCGGCGGGGCCGGTGGGGGAAGTGCTGAGGAGCGGGGAGATGTCGCGGGTGTTCGGGTGCCGGGCGGAGGTGGGGGGCGGGCCGGGGCGGTGGTGGCTGCGAGTGGTGGGATGAATAGTGACCCTGCGGGTGAGAGGATCTGGTGCACAGCGTGCTGGCGTCTGCGGGGAAACGGGTTAAGGTGGCATTTACCAGTATGCATCCGTTACCTGCATTTGTGCTAGGATTCGCGACGGCGGCGGCGGTGGCGTGGATTTTCCGGCGCCGCGGTCTCCGGCGGATTCGCGGGCTTGAGCAGGAGAAGGAGGAGCTGCTGACGGAGGAGAGCCGGGTATTTACGTTTCTGCATGAGATCGGGGGAGGGTTGGGGTCGGAGCGCGCGGGGAAGCGGCTGCATGAGGACATTGTGCATGGGCTGGCGCGGGTGGTGGGAGCGGACGGGGCGGCGTTGTATCTGGTGGATCCGAGGACTGGGACGATGCTGGTGCCGGCGGCGCTGACGAAGGATTGTCTGCCGCTGATTGAGGTGCCGGAGGGCAAGCGGGGGCAGGCGGTGGGGGCGTTGAGCAGCTGGCTGCAGCTGACGGCGGTGCCGGTGAGCGGGGGATTGCTGGGGAGTTGTCATGTGAGTCAGGTGCCGGTGAATGCCGGGCCGCTGCGCGGGTACGGGCCGTGGACGATGCCGGTGGCGGAGGTGCAGGATGGAATGACGATGATGATGGCACCGGTGACGTCCGGGGGGAGACGGATGGGGGTGGTGGCGGTGGTGCAGCGGGCGGGGAAGGATGCGTTTTCGGCGCATGCGTTCGAGGTGTTCCGGTCGGCGGCGGAGCAGAGTGCGTTTGCTTTGGCTAGTGCGATGGTGCAGCAGGAGGCGATGGAGAAGCGGCGGATCGAGGAGGAGTTGAGGTCGGCGAGCGAGGTGCAGAGGATTCTGCTGCCGCGGAGTGCGCCACAGTTAGGGGATTACGAGATCGAGGCGGCGAACACGCCGGCGCGGGTGATGAGCGGGGATTATTATGATTACATCCGGCTGGATGACGATCACATGGGCTTGGTGATCGCGGATGTGTCAGGGAAGGGGTTTCCGGCGAGTCTGGTGATGGCGACGTGCCGGGCGCTGCTGCGGGGGGTGTCGGCCGGGGAGTTGTCGCCGTCGGCGGCGCTGGGGGCGGTGAACCGGAGGCTGTGGGGAGATGTGAGGGAGGACACGTTCATCAGCATTGCGTATTGTGTGCTGGACCGGAACAGTCCGCGGATTGTGATGGCGCGGGCGGGGCATGATGCGCCGCTGCTTTATTCGAGCCGGACGGGTGAGGTGACGGCATTGAAGCCGCCGGGGCTGGCGCTGGGGGTGGACAGCGGGAAGGTGTTTGACCGGGTGACGCGGGATTTCACGTTTGAGATGGAGAGTGGGGATTGTCTGCTGCTGTACACGGATGGGGTGAATGAGGCGGTGAACGGGGAGGGGGATGAGTTCGGGATGGATCGGTTGATTGAGACCTTCCGGGTGTCGGCTGGGAAGGGCGTGAAGGCGGTGGTGGAGGCGTTTCAGCGGGAGGTGCAGGCGTTTGCGGGGGCGCAGCCGCAGTCGGATGACATCACGATCATTGCGGTGCGGAAGCGCTGAAAAATAAATGGGGGGGAGAGGCGGTGGGCGGGATAGTACTGAGTGGGAGCGGATATCCAGCCGCTGCCGAAACAAAAAACCCGCAACACTAATAACTATATGAAAACGATCATTGCTCTGGCGGCGCTGCCGCTGCTTGCCCTGCTGCCTTCCTGTGCGTCGACCGGGGCGTGCTGTGCGGCGAAGAAGCCTTGTGCGGAGTGCTGCAAGGACGGGAAGTGCAAGGAGTGCTGTGGCGACAAGTGTGCGTCGTGCTGCGCCGAGAAGGGTGCGGCCTGCTGCAAGTCCTGAACTGAGGGAACTCCGAGCTGCCGCCTGATTGCCATGAAGATGCCTGATGATCAGTTAGATGATCTGCTGCGGACGTGGCAGGTGCGGGCGGTGGCTCCGGAGGGGATGGCGCGGGAGGTGCGGGCGCGGTTGGGGCGCGTGGAGGAGGAGGGGACGGTGTGGGATCGGGCGGCGGCGTGGTTGTTCCGGCCGGTGACGGTGTCGGCGGCGTTGGCTGCGGCGGTGGTGGGTGGGGTGATGGCGGCGCTGCCGGGTCGGGCGGAAGCCACGGGGACTGGGGCGGCGCGCGAGGATTATGTGAGGTCGATCAATCCGTTTGCTAGTTCGCAGCATGGAGGAGGGGAGGCCCGGCGATGAAGGCGGCGTGGCGGATTGGGGGATTCGTGGTGATGTTAGTCGTGATGGCGGCGGGAGGGTATGGGTTGGTGAGGATGATGAGGCCGGCGGGGCATGGAGGTGGTCATGATGGTGGTCATGATGGCGGGCATGCGGCTGGGGTGCAGGAGAGTGGGTTGCGGTGGTTGCGGGAGGCGTATGGGTTGGATGAGGGGACGTGGGTGAAGATCGAAGCGCTGCACGAGGGTTATTATCCGGTGTGCGGGGAGATGTGCGGGAGGATTGAGCGGGCGAATGCGAAGGTATCGGAGCTGATGCGGGGGACGGACCGGATGACGCCGGAATTGGAGGAGGCGCTGCGGGAGGCGGAGCGGACGCATGCGGATTGCCGTGCGGCGCTGTTGCGTCATGTGTTTGAAGTGGCGGCGCTGATGCCGCCGGAGAAGGCGCGGCGTTATCTTGACGAGATGGGGCCGCGGTTAGTGGAGGAGGGGCGGCATGCGGACGAGGTGATGACATCCGGGCGAGGCCGATGAACGGGATGCGCGATGAGGCGGGAGATGGTGAGGACGGGGCGCTGATGGATGAGTTGGCGTCGGGTCGGGAAGCGGCGCTGGGCGAGCTGATGGGGCGGTGGGGTGGTCGGGTGACGGCGTTCCTGGAGCGGATGAGCGGGCGACGGGCGGTGGCGGAGGAACTGGCGCACGAGACATTTGTGAGGATTTATCAGAGTCGTGGCAAGTGGCGGCGGGGTGTTCGGTTTCAGCCGTGGATCTTCAGTATTGCGGCGAATCTGGTGCGGCAGCGGTTCCGGTGGGAGCGGCGGCATCCTGCGGCTGAGGATGGCGGTGAGGGATTGGTGGTGGAGGATCCGGGGGCGGATCCTGCGGAGATGGCTGAGCGGGCGGAGCGAGCGGCGGCGGTGAGGGAAGCGGTGCTGGGATTGCCTGAGGAATTGCGGGAGGCGGTGGTGCTGACGGTTTACGAGGGATTGACTCAGGTGGAGGCGGCGGAGGCGGCGGGGACGACGGTGAAGGGGATGGAGCGGCGGGTGAGTCGGGCGCGGGAGCTGCTGAGGCGGCGGCTGGAGGGCGTCTGAGGATTGCGCGTGGAGGGATGCGAGCGCGCTTGCGCGGCGGTGGTGCGGGTTCAACCTGCGGGTCTATGTCCGACATCTGGAGCTATGCGAATCCGCAACTGAAAGACCTTGTTGCCTACGAGCCGGGGAAACCGATCGATGAGGTGGCGCGGGAGCTTGGGCTTGAGCCTGGGGAGATTGTGAAGCTGGCGTCGAATGAGAATCCGCTGGGGCCGTCGCCGAAGGCGGTGGAGGCGATGCGTGCGGCATTGGAGCATGCGGAGATTTATCCTGATGGTGGGGGTTACCGGTTGCGGCAGGCGATTGCGGCGAAGTTCGGGATGGAGATGGGGAATGTGGTGCTGGGGAACGGGTCGAATGAGATCATTGAGTTTGTGGGGCACGCGTTTCTGAAGCCTGGAGATGAGGTGATCACGGCGCAGCATGCGTTTGTGGTGTACAAGCTGATGGCGACCCTGTTCGGGGCGACGACGGTGGAAGTTGCGGATCCGGGGTTCAAGCATGACCTTGAGGCGATGGCGGCGGCGGTGACGCCGAGGACGCGGGAGATCTTCATAGCGAATCCGAACAATCCGACGGGGACCCTGTGCGGGCAGGAGGAGATTGACCGGTTCATGGCGAAGGTGCCGGATCATGTGATCGTGATCTTTGATGAGGCGTATTACGAGTTTCTGGACGAGCCGCTGGACACGCTGAAATATGTCAGGGAGGGAAGAAATGTAGTGGTGATGCGGACGTTTTCGAAGATTCAGGGGCTGGCTGGGCTGCGGATCGGGTATGGTCTGGCTCCGAAGCATCTGGCGGAAGTGCTGCAGAAGACGCGGCAGCCGTTCAATGCGAATGCGCTGGCGCAGGCCGGGGCGCTGGCTGGGTTGGGGGATGACGAGCACATCGAGCGGACGAAGGCGGTGAACCGGGAGGGTCGGGATTATCTGCAGCGGACGTTCGGGGAGCTGGGACTGGACTACATTCCGAGCCATGCGAATTTTGTGCTAGTGAAGACCGGGGACGGGGATGACCTGTTTCAGTATGCGTTGCGGCGCGGGGTGATTCTGCGGGCGATGCGGTCGTATCAATTGCCGGAGTGGACGCGGGTGAGTGTGGGGACGATGGTGCAGAACGAGAAGTTTGTGAGGGTGCTGCGGGATTGGCTGGGGGGGCGGGTGGCCTGAGGAGGGCTGGAGATGTCAGCGATGCATTACGAGGCGGATACGATTGCTGCGGTGGCGACGCCGGCGGGGACGGGTGCGGTTGCGCTGGTGCGGTTGAGCGGGCCGGGGTCGTGGGGCGTGGCGGAGGCGGTGTTCCGGGGGAAGGGACGGCTGGCGGCGCGGCGGGTGGTTTACGGGAACCTTGTGGACGAGGAGGGGAGGATCATTGACGACGTGCTGGTGACGGCGTTTCGCGGGCCGGGGAGTTATACTGGTGAGGACACGGTGGAGATTGCGTGTCACGGGGGGATGCTGGTGACGCGGCGGGTGCTGGAGTTGGTGCTGCGGAACGGGGCGCGGGCGGCGGAGGCCGGGGAGTTCACGCGGCGGGCGTTTCTGAATGGGAAGCTGGATCTGACGCAGGCGGAGGCGGTGATGGATGTGATCGGGGCGCAGAGTGATCTGGCGCTGCGGGCGGCGCACCGGCAGCTGGAGGGACGG
>JAIXPK010000115.1 GCA_027486335.1 Verrucomicrobiaceae bacterium
GACGACCCCATGCGCCGCTACCTGCCCGATTTCCTCTACGAACTCATCCAGCTCGCCGCCATCCCATTCGATGCCATCCGCGGCACCCCCGACGGCATCCTCGCCCTCCGTGTCCTCAAAGCGGAACGCTCCGGAGAACTCCTCAGCGCCCCCATCTGGGACGAAGAACTCCTCGCCATGGTTCTCATCGACACGTTCCACCTCGTCGTCAGCTACATGTACAGCCGCGACTCCGTTGACAATGACGCCCTCTTCCATAAAATCAAATCGATCGGTTCTGAACCCCACCGCTCCGCCGCCATGACCCTCGCCCAGAAACTTCACCAGGATGGCCGAATGGAAGGCCGCAAGGATGGAATTCAGGAAGGCTTCGCCTCCGGCAAACAAGAAGGCCGCCACGAAGGCACCCTCGCCGCCAGTCGCCAATCCGTCCTCGAAGCCCTTGATCTCCGCTTCGGTCCCATCCCCGGAGGTCTCCGCGATTCCCTCAACGCCATCACCGATCCCGAAAAACTCCGCGCCCTCCACCGCGCCGCCATCGTCTCGGATTCCCTCGAATCCTTCGCCGCATCGCTCTGAACTCCGCGCCGATCCCGCGTCAAACCCAGCGATGCCGCCGCGCAGCCAGCCTCACACCAGAATTCCCCGCACCACTTCACCGTGCACATCCGTTAGCCGGAAATCCCGCCCCTGAAACCGGTACGTCAGGCGCTGATGATCAATCCCCATCAGATGCAGCAATGTCGCCTGGAAATCATGCACATGCACCTTGTCCACGATCGCGTTCATCCCCAGATCATCCGACGCCCCGAAACTCAATCCCGGCTTCACCCCCGCCCCCGCCATCCACACCGTGAACGCATACGGATGATGGTCTCGCCCCCACCGCGGCCGGTCCGCAATGTTCCCCTGAATGAACGGCGTGCGCCCGAACTCCCCGCCCCACACAACAAGGGTATCCTCCAGCAGTCCCCGCTGCTTCAGATCCATCACCAGCGCCGCACTCGCACGGTCCGTATCCCGGCATTGGTTATACAACTCCGTCGTCAGCGAGTTATGCTGGTCCCAACCCGCATGCATCAGCTGCACACACCGAGCCCCCCGTTCTACTAGCCGCCGCGCCATCAGACAATTGTGCGCAAAACTCCCCGCCTCCAGCACGTCCGGCCCGTAACTCTCCAGCACCGACTTCGGCTCGTCGCTGAAATCCGCCAGCTCCGGCACACTGCTCTGCATCCGGAACGCCATCTCATACTGCGCAATCCGCGCCGCAATCTCCGGATCACCGAAATCATGCAGCTTCTGCTCATTCAGCGCCGCCAGATCATCCAGCATGTCCCGCTTCATCGCACGATCCACCCCCGCAGGATCAGATAGGTAAAGCACAGGATCCCCACTGCTCCGGAATTTCACCCCCTGAAAACGCGACGGCAGAAACCCCGATCCCCAGTAGAAATCATAGAAAATCTGCCCGCAGCTCGTCCCCTTGCTAACTGACGTCATCACCACATACGCCGGCAGATTCTCCGTCTCCGATCCCAACCCGTAACTCAGCCACGCACCCAGCGACGGCCTCCCCGGCAACTGCGCCCCGCTCAGCAGAAACGAAATCGCCGGCGCATGATTCACCGCATCCGTGTGCATCGACTTGATGAAACACAACTCGTCCGCAATCGCCGCCGTGTGCGGCATCAACTCGCTCACCCAAGCCCCCGACTGCCCGTGCTGCCGGAACGGCTCCACCGGTGCCAGCATCAGCTTCCCCCCGGCCGCTCCCGTCATCGTGCTGAACCGCTTCCCTCCCACATACGATTCCGGCACCGGCTGCCCATGCATCTCCTTCAGCTTCGGCTTCCAGTCGAATGTGTCGACATGCGTCGGCCCGCCATTCATGAACAGATAAATCACCCGCTTCGCCTTCGGCGCAAACCCAGGAAACCCACCCACCGCCGCCGGTGCATCCGCCCGCAAGCCATCCGCACCTAGCAACTGCGCCAGCGCCGCCGTCCCGATCCCCGTAGCCGTCCGCCCGAAAAACTCTCGGCGTGTCAGATGGGCTCGAATCTCATCAATCGGATGCATGGCATTATTCAAGGTTCAGGGCTTCATCCATGTTCAGCAGCGTCAGCGCCGTCATCGTCCACGCCGCCAGTTCCGGCGTCCGATCCCCGACCGCCACCGCCACCGGGCTCTCGCCCTCGCCAAGCAACTTCACCGCCCGCTCAGGCTCACCCGCAAACCGCTGCCGATGCCGCTCCCAGCCAGCCCGCAGCACCGCAATCTCCGCACCCGACGCCGCCCGACCCAGCAACCGCCGCGCCATCGCCGAAACCCTCGCCCCCGCATCCTCCACCCCCGCACTGTTCAACGCCATCGCCCGCGCCGCCTCCACATACGTCACATCGTTCGTCGTCGCTAGCGCATGCAGCGGCGTGTTCGTCCGCAGCGGCTTCACACTGCAAACCAATCGCGACCCCGTGTCGAAAAACATCGTCGGCCCAGCAATCCGCCGCCAGAACGTGTACAGGCTCCTCCTCCTCAAATCGTCACCACTCCCACGCTGATACTTCACCGTCCCGAACGTCGCCTCCTCCCACACTCCCTCCGGCTGCCACGGCAGCACCGGCGACCCTCCACTCATCACCCGCACCAACCCGCCCGCCGCCAGAGCCTGATCCCGGATCATCCACGACGGCATCCGATACCGCGGACCGCGCCCTAGCAACCGATTCCCCGGATCCTTCTCCAGCGTCACACCCGTCACCCGCGAACTCTGCCGCCACGTCCGGCTCGTCACAATCAATCTCAGTAATCGCTTCACGTCCCAGCCCGAATCCCGGAAATCCGCCGCCAGCCAGTCCAGCAGCGCCTCCTGCACCGGAAACTCCGCCTGCACCCCAAAATCCTCCGCCGACTTCACCAACCCGATCCCGAACAGCATCTGCCAGAATCGATTCACCGCCACCCGCGCCGTTAGCGGATTCTCCGGCGACACAATCCACTGCGCCAATCCCAGCCGGTTCTTCGGCGCATCAGCAGCCAGGGTCGCCAGAAAGCCCGGCAGCGCCGCACCCACTTCTCCTAACGGCTTGTTGTACAACCCGTGATCCAGCACAAACGTCTTCCGAAATTCCGCGCGGTCCGCCATCACCATCACCTTCACTCCCGAATCCGCAACTTGCCGCTCTTTCGCCTCCAGTTCCGACACCCGCCGCCGCAGTCCCGCCAGCACCGCATCCGCTTCCTCCCACGCCGCCACCACCGCTTCCCGCTGGGCCTCGTCACGTTCCCCCGCAGGCGTCCGCAACGCCACCGCCAGCCCGGGATCCGTCTTCGTTAGCACCGGATCCGCCATCTGCGTCAGGCTCACCCGGAACCGCCCCATGTTGTGATGCTTGTTCCCCGATTCATGCCGAAACCGGAACCGCAAAACCGTCCCCTCCCCCGTCTCCAGCCCCTGCGGAAACTTCAAGACCGCCGCATGACTCCGATCCACCATCCGCCCCTCATGCACCGCCCAGCCCGTCGCCGGATTGTCATCCAGCACGCCGCCTAGCTTCAGCCCGCCCTGCTCATAAGTCGCCTCAACCGCCTCCATCGCCACCGCCTGCGCCCCACCCTCGCCATCCTGACGCTCCACCCGCAGCGACGTCAGCACAAAATTCCCGCTGTCCGACCGCGCCAACCCGCCCGCCGTCATCGTCGCATGCCGCAGCACATCCAGCCGCATCCCCGTCCACCGACCCGCCCCCGGCACAGCCGTCACTTCATAATTATCCTTCTCCGGATTCGCCCCGCTGTTCAATACCGTCCGGTCCCGTTGAATTGTCAGGGTGCTCCCCTCCGCATTCGCTGTCCGCGGCTCCACCACCTGCCACGGCGACCCCGCATTCACCACCTCCCGCTCCCACGCCTCCCGGCGCGCCACCCCTTTCACCCGCTCCGCATCCAGCTCCTTCTTCACATCCACCAGTTCCCGCCTCGCCGCCTCCAGCTGCCGCGCCGCCCCCGCGTCCGGCACCTTAAGCACCGGCGGGGTCTGCGGATCCCCACCCCCGCCATCCACCGGGGTCTGATTGAAAAACGCCCCCAGACTGTAGTAATCCTTATTTGTTAGCGGATCGAACTTATGGTCATGACACCGGCAGCAGTTGAACGTCAGCGCCAGCCACACCGTCCCGGTCGTCTCCGTCATGTCCATCACGTAATCAATCCGGTTCTCCTCCGCAATCCGCCCGCCTTCCCCGTTGATCGGATGATTCCTCAGAAACGCCGTCGCCAACCGCTGCTCATCCGTCGCCCCCGGCAGCAGATCACCCGCAATCTGCCAGACCGTGAACTCATCCCATCGCTGGTTCCGATTGTAAGAACTCACCACCCAGTCCCGCCACGGCCACATCGTCCTCATCCCATCGCCCTGGTACCCGTTCGTATCCGCATAACGCGCCGCCTCCAGCCAGTCCCACGCCATCCGTTCCCCATACGCCGGCAACGCCAGCAACCGCTCCACCACCCGCTCCCATCCGGCCTCCGTTCCATCCGCTAGCCACGCCTCCTGCTCCTCCAGCGTCGGCGGCATCCCCGTCAGCGCCAGCGACGTCCGCCGCAGCAGGGTCGCCGCATCCGCCGCCTCCGCAAATCCTAACCCCTCCTTCGCCAGTCGCGCCCCCACCAGCACATCCACCGGATGCCCCTCCGCCGGCAACTCCGGCCGCCGCAATGGCGTGAACGCCCAGTGCTTCCCCCACGGTGCTCCCTCCGCAATCCACCTCGCTAGGGTCGCCCGCTGGCCATCCGTCAGTTCCTTGTGCACCTCCGGCGGCGGCATCACCTCATCCGGATCACCCGTCCTCACCCGCGCCAGCAGCAGGCTCTCCTCAGGCTTCCCCGGCACCACCGCCGCCCCATGCTTCCCCATCGCCTTCGCACCCGCTTCGTCATCCAGCCGCAACCCTCCCTTCCGGTGCTTCTCGTCAGGCCCATGACAGTAAAAACAACGGTCCGACAGCAATGGCAGCACCTCCCGACTGAAATCCACCGGCGCCGCCACACCCTCGAACGCCGCCAGCCCCAGGGCCGACGCCGCCACCCGCACCGCATGTCTCCGCTTCGTTCTCATCGCTATCGATTCAGAAAAACGGCCGCCCCACCCTTCACAGGCAAGGCGGCCGTCACTTCAGTTTCCCATCCGCCTCACTTCTCCAGCGGATGCATCTTCAGCAGTTCCTCAGGACTCCAGAAGATCGACCGGTCCTTCGTTGCCTCCCGCACCTTCTTCACAGTCTCCGCCGTCACCGGTGCCGCCTTGTTGCCCCACGAATTCCTCACATACGTCAGCACCGCCGCAATCTCCTCGTCCTTCAGCAACGCTGCAAACTGCGTCATCGGCGGAATCCCCTTCGCTGGATCATACGTCTTCCCATTCACTTCAATCGGCCCCCACAACCCGTGTAGCACCAGCTTCGTCAGGCGCTCTTCGGATCCCGTCACCCACGGACTCCCCGCCAGCGGCGGATAAATAGGGTCAAGCCCCGCCCCCGTCTTCTGGTGACACGTCACGCAATGCCCGTCGCGCATAAACACATTCGCACCTAGCGCAAACGCCTTCGCGTCAGCTCCCGTCAGGTGCGCCGGAACATCCACCTTCACCTCCGCCACCGTCTCCTGAATCTGCGTCGCCATCTGACCCTTCGTAGGATCCGCAGGACCCCAGTGATGCTTCACCGTCGCCGCCGCCACCTTCGCATGAGGCTCCGGCGAATTCAGCAACGCCTCCAGCAACTCCACATTCGGCACGTTGTGCTGCTGGTGCACCCACAGCGCTTCCAGCAGATGGTGCGCATCTTCCTTCTTCTTCACATCAAACTGCTTCACCCACTCCTTCACCGCAGCAATCACGTCCTCGCTCTTCCGACCGCTCAACTCCACCCGCGTCCGGTGACGGATCCCATCCACCGGATTCTTCAGATGGTCCAGCAGCACGGGAATCGGCTGCCCCGCGATCGCCACCTTCTTCTGCAATGGCCGTCCCTTGTTCACCAGTCGGTAAATCCGTCCATGCAGGTGATCCCGGCGCGGATCACGAATGTTGTGCTGCATGTGCCCGATGATCGCATTCTGCCAGTCCGCAATGTACAGCGCCCCGTCTTCACCGAACTCCGCATCCGTCGGACGGAAGTTAGGATCGTCGCTCTTGAAGTAATCCGGCGTCGGCGTCCCCCACACTTCCCCGAACGCACGCTTCGGATTCTCAAACCCTTCACGGTGCATGTCATACCGCTTGATCCCCAGATACCCAATCGTGTTCAGCACCAGAAAATCCTGCTGAATGTCCTCCGGGAAATTGTCGCTAGACACAATACAGTCCGCCGGCACCGGCCGCACTTCCATGTTCACCAGTTGATGCATCTGGAACCCGTTGCCCTGTGGCCGCACCTGGAACGAGTTCCCGCCCGTCCCGTCGTTCGCATAGTGATACCCCCAGTAGTCAAACGAGGTCCCGTGCGGATTCGGACTGTTCCCCGCATGGAACGTGATCGTGTACCGCCGCGGATCAAACCGGTACATCCCCGACGCCGTGGAATGCAGCGCCGCACCCCACGGATGCTCGAACGCATTCTGCAGGAAAATCCCGCTCTGCCAGTAAATCGCCCCGTCCGGCCCGAGGATCAGATTGTTCGCCGCATGGTGCGTGTCCGCCGAATCAATCCCCTGGAACAGCACAATCCTCACATCCGCCTTGTCGTCCCCGTCCGTGTCCTTCAGGAACAGAATGTCAGGCTGCGTCGTCACAATCACCCCGCCATTCCAGAACTCGAATCCTAGCGGGTTGTGCACTTTTGCAAACTCGATCGCCTTGTCAGCCACCCCATCCCCGTTCTCATCCGGCAGAATCAGCAGCGAATCATTCATCGCCTTCAGCGGCTCCCACTTCGGATACGTGTTCCAGCACGCCGCCCACAGCCGCCCCTTCGCATCCACCTGCAGCTGCACAGGATTCGCAAACTGCGGAAACTGCTTCTCGTCAGTGAACAGATTCACCTCATACCCCTCAGGCACATGCATCTTCGCCATCGCCGCCTTCCCGTCCTGATACTCGCTCGGATTCGAGAGATTCGACACTACCGGAATCGGCCCCGGCACGTTCGCGTCCGAAACCTTCATCGTCTTCCCTTCCGCCGCAGCCCAGATGGCCTGATCCCGGTTCGCCGTCATCGTGTCCAGCATCACCAGTTCATGCTGCAGCACTTGCGCATTCGTTTGTCCATTCACAAACGACAAACCGGACCGACCGCCCCAGATGTCATTCCCGTCCGTCGCACGGTACCGGTTGTGCCAGTGCCAGTTCTTGTCCATCACCGCCGCACGCAGCGGCTCCAGCGAAGGACTCCCCGTCGCCGTCGACCCAGTCACCGCCTTCGCAATCACTTCGCCAATCTGCCGGTTCCCCTCAGGCAGCAGGTGCACGCCATTCAAGGTCAGCGGTGCCGCCGCGGCCGCATACTTCGCCTGCGACGCCGAAAACAAATCCACAAACGCCACGCCCTTCTCCTCCGCCACCTGCTTGATCGCTCCAGTATAAAGCGCCAGATTCACATTCGTCGCCGCCCCATTCGGCAGATTCGCACTCCGGTGATTCTCAAACGCCACCGGCGAAAACAACACAAACCGCGGAGCCGACTCCCCATTGAACTGCATCCCGCGGTACTTGTCGATCATCGCCCCCAGATCCGCCTTGAACTTGCCCACCCCGGCCTCCCCCGCAAACGACTCATTGTACCCGAAAAACGCAAAGATCACGTCCGCCTTGCACAGCTTCAGATAATCCTCCGGCGACGAAAAACCTTCGTGCCGCGGCCGGTTCGCCACCGTATCCCCCGTAATCGCCAGCTCCCGGAAGGTCAGCTTCTTCCCAGCCGACTGGCTCTGAATCAGGGTCTCCACCCAACCGTCATGCTGCATCCGGTCCGCCAGCCCGTTCCCGATCGAACAAACCACGTCTTCAGGCTTCAGCGGCAGTTGCGCATGCACAGGGGCGGCCGCCAGCGCAGTCAATGCCAGCGCCAGGGGTGTCAAGGATCGGGAAATGGATTTCATTTGGAAGAGTTGAATTAAAACGGTGAAAAATCAGAGTCGTATCAGGGAATCCCCCCGTCACGCAACCACCTCGTGCACCACCCGGCCATGCACGTCCGTCAACCGGTAGTCCCTCCCCGAGTACCGGTACGTCAGTTTCTCGTGATCCAACCCCATCAGATGCAGGATCGTCGCATTCATGTCATGCACATGCACCCGGTTCTCCACCGCCGACAGTCCGAACTCATCCGTCGCCCCATAACTGAATCCCTTCTTCACCCCGCCACCCGCCATCCACACAGTGTACCCGTAATGGTCGTGATCCCGCCCTTTGTCACCCTCCGACGTCGGTGCCCGCCCGAACTCCCCGCCCCACACCACCAGCGTCTCGTCCAGCAACCCGCGCGCCTTCAAATCCGTCAGCAGCGCCGCAATCCCCTGATCACACGCCTTCGCCAGCACCGCATGCCCACCCACAATGTCCCCGTGCCCCGTGTCCCAGGCAATGTCATACCCGTCAATGCTCAGCGACAACTGCACCACCCTCACGCCTTCCTCAATCAATCGCCGCGCAATCAGACAGCCCTTCCCGTACTCGCTGTCCCCATACAACTTCCGCGTCGCCTCGCTCTCCCGAGTCACATCAAAAACCCCCGGCACCGACGCCTGCATCCGGTACGCCATCTCCATCGCCTGAATCGCCGCCTCCAGATTCTGATCCCGCTCCACTCGCTCCAGCTGCAATCGGTTCAATTTCGTCAGCAGCTC
>JAIXPK010000195.1 GCA_027486335.1 Verrucomicrobiaceae bacterium
ACGACGCCGAGGGAGTAGATGTCGGCGCGGTGGTCCGGGGTGGCGTTGCGGTCGTAGAGTTCGGGGGCGGCGTATTCCGGGGTTCCCATGGGGGTCCATGAGGAACTGTCGCGGTCGCTTTGCTCCATGAGGCGGGCGAGGCCAAAGTCGGCGAGTTTGGCCTGGCCGTCGGTGTTGACGAGGATGTTGCTGGGTTTGATGTCGCCGTGGACGATGCTGCGGCTGTGGGCGAATTGGACGGCGTCGCAGACCTGCTGGAAGACCTCGATGGCGCGGCGGGAGGGGAGGAGGCTTTCGCGGATGAGCTGGAAGACATTGCTGCCGTCGACAAGTTCCATGACGAGGACGCAGTATTCCTCGATGACTGCGAATTCGAAGACGGCGGGGATGTGCGGGTGGATGAGGCGGGCCATGGCCTTGGCCTCGGTGCGGAAGCGGTCGATGGATTCGCCGTCGCGGCCGGCGTCTGGCGGGAGGATTTTGATGGCGACGGGGCGGTCGAGGTCGCGCTGGAGGCCTGCGTAGACTGCGCCCATGCCGCCGGAGGCGATGAGCCGCTGGATGGCGTACTGGGGCAGCATGCGTTCCAGTTCGGCCGGTTCAGGCGGCACGAACGGGACGTGGTTGTCTTCGGGAGCTGGGTCGGAATCCTCCGGCATGGTGGCGTAAAAGGGAAGCGGCAGCAGGTGATCTGGCGGAACCGCGCGGCATTATTCCGGGATTGACCGATTTGTCATGCGCAGATTCAGCGGAGACGCGTGAGAGTCGGGGTGGGGTGGAGAAGGGGAGGAGAAGGGGTGGAGGAAAAGCTTTTGACGGAGCGGGAGGGGAGTTGGAGGGTGGTGGCGATGAATGTGCGGCAATGGTGGCTTTGGGGATTGGTGGCGGCGATCCTTGGGGTGGCGGCGGCGGTGATGAGTGGGATGTCGGGGGTGCTGGGGCCGCGGGGGAAGGTGGTGCCGGTGACTCGGGAGTCGTGGATGGAGCGGAATGAAGCGCCGAAGGTGGAGGGAGCGCATCCGGTTTCGGGGGAGCGGCCGGTGAGGTGAAGGGGGCGTGGGGCGGTGGAGGCTGCTTGGGGGCTGGGGATTCGGCCCAACGAACTTCCGGCGGAGACGATTGAGTTCAAGGACGACGGTATTTCGCGGTCAGGAGGGTGATGAAAAGCCGTGACGGGGACCGGATGCTGGATTTGTGGTCGGTGGACAAGCGGCTTCGAGGTGTCAGACAAAAACACAAAATATGTGTTTTGTTTGGATCGTGTACGGATAAAAACAGGGAGCGAAATGAATGCTGTTGTGGAAAATTCATTCAGATTTCCGCTTTTTGCGGCTTTGGCCTTCTTTAATTCTGCCTGCGGGCCGAAGGCGAAGCCGACAGCGATTTCTCCGCCAAAAAATTCTGCTTTTGTGACGGATTTGCTATTCGAGAAAGAGATTTCAACGCCCGTCAAAGATGCCCTTGAGGAGATAGTGACCGGCAGGAATGCCGACGGGTTTTTCATCTCGTCGCTCAACGACAGGATGTTGGCATCGCTGCTTCTCGATCGATTCAGTTACTTGCCTGCTTTGGCGATTTCGCATGCTGATTCGGCGGTCTTGGAGTTGAATCAGGATTCAGTCGCCCTGAGTTTGGAAGTTGTAAACTCTGCCAAAAATCCGCCAGATCATGTTCACTTTGCATTTCGTTCGCTCGATGGTCAGCGTTTGAATGGAAGGTTTTTCCACGCCGAGGAGAAATTGGCCGAGTATATCAAACAGAATACTGGAAATCAGGTAAAGGAGAACTAATTGAAATGAGTCGTCTTCATCATCATCTGCTATGTGCCCCCCTGGTATTGGCTGTTCTGCCATGTGTCGCGGGAACATCGTTACAGGTGCCTTCACCTAATAAGAAGCATCAGTTGGTCATTGCACAGAAACCCAGCCCGGAATCGCCTGACGTTGTCCGCACGTCTTTTTCCATGGCGGATGAAAAGGGAAATGTGATCAGTGAGCTGGGTGCGACCGAGTTTTCCGTCATTGCTGTGAAGTGGCACAAAGAGGCCAAAGCGCTTATGATCATCGAGCACATCGCCCGGCAATCAGTGATGCAATTGATTGTCTTGAATGAAAAAGGATGGAAAATGTCCGAGGTGGAACAGTTGGAGGAGCCTCCAAACTTTTTCAGTCTTGTGAATGTCGAATCAAGTGAGGGTGGGTTTGTCTGCTTCTACCTGGGAAAAAATGAGCGCAATGACGCCTCGACCGCTTATCGGACTGAGTTGAATATCCATAGTGGAGAAGCCAAACTTTTGGCTGCCAAGCGGATCGAGGATGAGGAACTTGGCTTCTACAAACGCAGTATCGGAAAGGAGCTTCATCGGCTCAGTCAAAGCAGCGAAGAGGGAGTGGTAACATATAATCCTTCAGTGGATGATGATGAGCCGGGTTGGGTCATGCCGCAGTCGAATCAGTGAAGGCGAGTCGGCAGCGATTCTTCCAACCGGGCTCGGGCCTGAGTTCGGCATTATGCGGCCTGTTTGAGTCGTCCGCACTGGTGGTGATCGTGCGTGAGGCGGGGGCGTGTGATGATCAGGGTGCGGAATGGGGCACCGGGGGGAAAAAGGCTCAGGAAATTGATGGAACGAGGTTTGGCGAGTACGCGAAAAAATGCTACGACGCAAGACCTGCGACCAATAAGAATTGCCCGAGAACGAAAAGCGAACCATGTTTTTGCTGCTCCACTTCGAAAAATTCATCTTCCTGATTTTGACTGCGGCTATTGTGCTGATTGGATGCAAATTGGCAGGATTGAATTCCATGCGCTGGGAGGTGGTTGGGAAAATTGTGATGATTCTTATTCTCGCGAGCATGGCGCTGCTGCTTGTGGCTATCCAGATTGGGAAATCAATTTGAAATGGCCCGTTCATTGATGCGGCCCGGATTCATGGCGGACCAATCGAGCCGGGCGATTTCGGCCCTTCACCTTACTCAGTTGGCTGGCTGGCGGTGGGCTGGCAATCCGGTGGTGTCGCGTTGCTCAACCACCGGTTATAGGCCGGCACCCTGGTGGGGTGCGAATTTGTGGGGTGTGAGGTTCCGGTGGTGTCGCTCGTGCCGAGCTCAACCACCGGCTACGAGCCGTCATCCCTGCGGGATGAGGAGGCGGGGGATCGAGGAGAGGCTGGGCGGCGAGATTGTTGCCGATGGGAATGGACGAGGGGGTGGATAGGAAGGATCGGATGGATTGGATAGGCGCATGAGAAGACGAGAAGGCTGGTGTGCAGGGGATGTGAGCGTTAGGCGGTGGTATGATTCGCGTAGGGTGATGGGCGCAATTGCCTGCGGGCGGCGGTCCGAGTCCGGCTTCTTCAACGGGCTTCCGGATCGGTGAGGTGCTGCGTGTCCGTGAGTGGTGGGCGGGCGGTACGGGCGGATTGATGCGGAACCTGGGGCGGGCGTCGGCGATGCGGCGAAGGGTCAGGACGCGCCCAGCCGGTGATTGCTGCGCTTGCGCTGCGTGCCGGTGCAGTACACCCCCTTGGCATGCCCCCCGCAAACCAGATTCCGCTGGAAGAAGCTTCCATCGACGGTCCCCTGACCTTGCGATGGCTGCTGGAGAGCGAGGAGTGTGGGGAGTTCAATGCGCACCGCATCGCGCGACTCGGGGTGGAGCAGGCGGCGGCGCCGTACCGGCGGGTGCGGGTGCGGCCCGCGGGGAGTTTCTTTCTGGCCACGCTTGAGGGCGAGGGCCGCATTCTTCTGGATGGCAAGTGGCAGCGCGTCACTGCGGGATCGCTTTTCATGGCCCCGCCGAGGGTGCTAAATGCCTTTTATGCCGTGCCGGGCAAGCCATGGCATTTCAGCTGGCTGCGCTACAGTGAGCCGAACTACGTGCGGCCTCTGGTGGGCGCGGATTCCCCGGTGCGGGCGGCATCCGGCGGGCAGGATCTTGCCCGGAGCATTGACGGGTTACGGGCAGAGTGGGAAGGGGCGCGGGACCCGAGGATTCTTCATCATTGGGTGAGCCTTGTCCATGCCCTCGCCCGGCGCGGGGCTCAGCCACCGGCGCTTGATGATCGGCTTGCGACCTTATGGGCCCGGGTTGCGGGTTCCCTTGGCCACCCATGGACGCTGGAGTCGCTGGGAGCGGAGGTGCACGGCAGCGTGGAGTATTTGAGGCGCCGCTGTCTGAAGGAACTGGGTCGAAGCCCGATGCAGCACCTGACCTACATGCGCATGCAGCGCGCGCAGACTCTGCTCGAGACGACTCAGGAAACCGTAGAGTCCATCGCGAGGGAGGTGGGGTTTTCCGATGGTCTTGTTTTCTCCCGCGCCTTCAAACGGTGGATCGGCAGGAGTCCGACGGAGTACAGGCACGGGCGATGAACAGGGACCGGAAGTTGGAGAATTGTCTGGTACTGTGGGATGTGAGCTATAGGCAGGGACCGGGACTGGTTCGATACTGGGAGTGATTCAGGTCTGCCCCCAGCGCCTGTTCACGAGTTCCGCCCCCCCCCGCATCATGAAGACCAGTATCGTTTGCCTTCTCCTGTTCACGGCCGCCGCCAGGGCAGCCGTCTCTCCTGTCGGCGTGGATTCCACCACGGCGGCCAACTGGCGCACTGGCGCCGCGCTCGAAGCAGACGGCCGGTACGGCACTTCCGGCTACGTGGTGTTCGGGCTCAATGCCAACAATAACGTTTACACACAGCCTTTCGACATCAGCTCGGCGAATGCGGCCAATGCTTACAGCCTGCCGGCAGGGATCGAGGCGGTGACCACGATCGACACGAACATCGGCATGTGGTCCGGCAACGGAAATTTCGGTCAGATTCAGGATCCGGCGACGAACGCTCTGACTGCGGCGCCGGTGCTGGC
>JAIXPK010000025.1 GCA_027486335.1 Verrucomicrobiaceae bacterium
CCGCCTTTGATGCCGCCGCCGGCCATCCACATGGTGAAGCCCCATGGGTTGTGGTCGCGGCCGTCGCCTTTTTCGCTTTGTGGGGTGCGGCCGAATTCGCCGCCCCAGACGACGAGGGTGGAGTCGAGGAGACCGCGGGCTTTGAGGTCTTTGAGGAGCCCGGCGATGGGTTTGTCGGTCTGACGGCAGAGACTGCTGTGATTTTCCTCCATGCGGCTGTGGGCGTCCCATTTGCTGCCGGCGCCGCTGTAGAGCTGGATGAAGCGGACCCCGCGTTCGGCCATGCGGCGTGCCATGAGGCACATGCGGCCGAAGGTTTCGGTGTCCTTGTGATCCATGCCGTAGAGGGCTTTGGTGGCGGGGGATTCGGAGGTTAGGTCGATGCAATCCGGTGCGGCGGACTGCATGCGTGCGGCTAGTTCGTAGGAGCGGATGCGGGCTTCGAGTTCGGAGTTTTCGGGGTGGTCGGCGGCGAAGCGCTGATTGATGCGGTTGAGGTAGCCGAGGGTGGCGTCCTGGCGGGACTGGGGGACGGAGGCCGGACGTTTGAGGTTAGGGATGGGTTCTGCGCCGGGGGTGATGCGGATGCCCTGCCATGCGGCGGGCATGAAGCCTGCGCTCCAGTTGCGGGGCCCGTTGATGACTGGGGTGGGGTTGTCCTGCATGACGACGAAGGCTGGGAGGTCGGCGTTTTCGGAGCCGAGGCCGTAGGAGACCCATGAGCCGAGGGAAGGTCTGCCGCCGAGTGTGCTGCCGGTGTTCATCTGGCAGACGCCGGAGGAGTGGTTGACGCCGTCGGCTTTGCAGGAGCGGATGACGGCGAGGTCATCGGCGCAGGAGGCGATGTGAGGGAGCCAGTCGCTGATCCAGAGACCGGACTGGCCGTGCTGCTGCCATTTTCTGCGGCAGCCGAGGAGAGGCGAATTGAATTCGCCCATGGCGGTGATGACGCGGCGGAAGCTGTCGGGGATTTTCGAGCCAGCGAGGCGATTGAGTTCAGGTTTTGGGTCGAAGAGGTCGATGTGGCTGGGTCCGCCTTCCATGAAGAGGAAGATGACGGAGCGAGCTTTGGGGGCGAAGTGGGGGGATGGGGTGGCTCCGGAGGAGGACTGGCTGAGGAGCCATGAGAGGGCGAGCGAGCCGAAGCCTGTGCCTGCCTGCTGGAGGAAGGCGCGGCGGGAGGTTGGGTGGACGATGTTGCCGCAGGACATGGGGTGAAGGTCTGCGGATGCGGCTGGGAGTGCCAGAGGATTTTCGCGGATCAGGCTGATGGGGCCGGGGCAGGGAGCGGGGGGGAGTCCGGGAGGGGGTCGAGGAAGCGGAGGATGCCGGTGCGGACATCGTACATGGCTCCGACGAGGGCGATGCGGCCGTCGGCGATCATGGAGGCGAGGCCTGGGGAGGAATCGCGGATGAAGGCCATGGTGCGGCGGACATTTTCTTCTGCGACGAGGTCTGCGAAGGCGTCTTCGGATAGGGAGGAGGAGTTAGTGCGGGCGGCGACGGCGTGGACGGAGGTGCCGATGCGGTTGGTTAGAGCGGAGAGGTGGGCGCAGCCGGTGGCGATGGCTGGGTCGATGTTATTGCGGACGACGTTGCAGGCGGCGGCGACGGCACCGCAGCGGGTGTGGCCTTTGACGACGATGACCTTGGCACCGGCGACCTGGCAGGCGTATTCCATGCTGGCGAGGACCTTGTCGGCGGCGACATTGCCTGCGATGCGGATGCAGAAGATGTCGCCGAGGCCGACGTCGAAGATGAGTTCGGTGGAGGCGCGGGAGTCGATGCAGCCGAGGACGACGGCGAGCGGGTGCTGAGCGTCAGCGGTGCTGTTGACCTGGCGGACGAGGTCGCGGTTGAGGCGCTGGCCTGCGACGAAGCGCTGGTTGCCTTCTTTGAGCATGAGGATGACGTCTGCCGGGGAGGCGTGGCGCTGGACGTCGCGGGTGGTGACGTCGACGTACTGGATCTGGTCGGCGACGGCGTAGCGGTCCTGGAAGCCGACGGTGCTGACGTGGATGCCGCGTTCGGAGGCTTGATCGTTTCTGAAGTCCTGGACCATGCCGAGGATATCCGGGTCGATGTAGTCGGTGGTGCGGGCGTCGAGGACGACGTGGTCGCCGGGTTTGAGGCTGGTGAGGGAGGAGGCTAGGGCGGCGCGGTTGAGGAAAGTGATCTGGTTGGAGAATTCGATGCGGGTGACTGGGCCGCTGGAGTGGGTTTCGCGGATGACGTGGAAGCCGAGGCGGAGGTTCTGGTGGAGGATGAAGCAGGCGGAGACGAGGAGGCCGATGATGACGCCGGTGAGGAGGTCGGTGAAGACGATGGCGGTGATGGTGAGAGTGAAGGGGAGGAACTGGGACCAGCCGGCGCGGAACATGGTGCGGAAGACGGCTGGTTTGGCTAGTTTGAAGCCAGTGACGACGAGGATGGCTGCGAGAGCGGATAGGGGGATGGTGTTGAGGACTGGAGCGATGAAGAGGACGCTGGCGGCGAGGAGGACGCCGTGGAAGATGGCGGCGCGTTTGGAGGCGGCGCCGGCGTTGGCGTTGACGGAGGAGCGGACGATGACGGAGGTGAGTGGCATGCCGCCGATGAGGCCGCAGAGGAGATTGCCGGTGCCCTGGGCGAAGAGTTCGCGGTTGGGCGGGGAGATGCGTTTCTGGGGGTCTAGTTTGTCGGTGGCTTCGAGGTTGAGGAGGGTTTCGAGGGAAGCGACAACGGCTAGAGTGGCGGCGGCGGCGTAGACGGCGGGGTTGGAGAAGGCGGAGAAGTCAGGCCAGTGGAGGAGGGAGGTGGCGGCGGCGAGGTTGGGGATTTCGGGGACCTGGACGAGGTGGGAGGCGCCGACGGCGAGGGAGAGGCCGAGTTTCTGGAAGAGGAGATTGAGGAGAGCGCCGAGGGCGACGACGGCGAGGGGGGCTGGGAGGATGGATTTTTTGAGAGGGGAGCGGTCCCATGCGAGGAGGAGGGCGAGACAGAGGAGACCGATGATGGCGGCGCCGGGCTGGATGTTGCTGATGGTGGCGATGAGTTCGGAGAAGGAAGTGCGGCCATCGTCCTGCTGGAAGGCGAAGTCGCCTTCGTAGTCGGGGTCGTGGCCGACGAGGTGTGGGAGTTGTTTGATGACGAGGATGATGCCGATGGCGGCGAGGAGGCCCTTGATGACGTTGGTGGGGAAGTAGTTGGCGAGGAGGCCGGCTTTGAGGAAGCCGAGGACGATCTGGAGGATGCCGGAGAGGAGGAGGGCGGCGAGGAAGGCTTCGAAGGAGCCGAGGCGAGCGACTTCTGCGAGGACGATGGCGGTGAGGCCTGCGGCTGGGCCGGAGACGCTGAGGTGGGAGCCGCTGATGGCGCCGACGACGATGCCGCCGATGGTGCCTGCGATGATGCCTGCGATGGCTGGGACGCCGGAGGCGTGGGCGATGCCGAGGCAGAGAGGGATGGCGACGAGGAAGACGACGAGGCCGGCGACGAGGTCGCGGGAAACGGGGGAGATGCTGGCGTTGGCGGGCTTCATGGCGGCGGAGTATAGCGAAGTTGTGGGATTGCGGGGCTAAAAAAATAAACAAATGTTCATGATTCAAGCGTGATGGGAGTGGTTGGGTGGGGAGGGAGGAAGAGGTGGAAAGGAGGGCGGGGTGGGAGCGTTTGGGAGGGGATCACATGAAACTGGAGAAGCAGAAGGACATCAGATTGCCGACGGGCGTGCTTGGGCTGGCGTGTGCGCCGGGGGGAGGGCGGGTTTATGCGGCGTGCATGGATGGGGGGGTGTATGCGGCGGCGGATGGGGAGCAGCCGCGGGCGATGGAGGGGCGGCATGAGAGTTATGCGAGCGGGTGTGTGCTGCTGCCGGGTGGGGAGATGGTGATTTCGGGCGGGTATGACGGGGTGCTGATCTGGCATGAGGTGGTGAGTGGGAAATGTGTGCGGCGGGTGAAGGCGCACGATTTCTGGTCATGGCAGATGGCGTTGTCGCCGGATGGGAAGCTAGTGGCGACGGTGACCGGGCAGTATTTAGCGGGAGGGGAGCGTTATGAGCCTGCGGGGGAGGTGGAGCCGTCGGTGAAGGTGTATGACGCGCGGAGCGGGGATCTGGTGCATGCGTTTTCGCATGGGCCGCCGGTGCTGAGTGTGGCGTTCAGTCACGATGGGAGGTATCTGGCGGCGGGGAATCTGATGGGGGAGGTGCGGATCTGGGATCTGGAGAAGCCTGCGGCGGGGCCGGTGGTGGTGAAGTCGGACGGGTTCACGAGCTGGGGGAGCGTCAAGAGCCACCATTACTGCGGGGGGATTTATGGCGTTAGGTTCGCGCCTGGTGATGAGAGTCTGGTGGTGTGCGGGATGGGGGCGATGACGGATCCGATGGCCGGGAATGGGAAGATGACGTGGCAGCGTTGGGCGTGGCGGGAGGCGGTGCCGCGGATGACTGGTCAGATCCGGGACGGGGAGCACGGGAGCGGGTTGATGGAGGCGCTGGCGTGGCACCCTGCGGGCACGCATTTTGTGATGGCGGGGAGGCAGGCGCAGGGGACGTGGAATGTGGCGTTGTTCAGTGCGGCGGACGGGGCGCTGGTGAGTTCGCTAGACACGAAGAACCGGGTGACGCGCGCGGAGTTTCTCGCGGACGGGACGGTGTGGCTGGGGGCGTGCGACGGGCAGCCGGGGCCGAAGGACGGGCGGTGGCCGGATTACGGGCGGGTGATGCGGTGTGTTGTGGCGGGGTGATTACATTTCGATGGTGGTGGGCGGGCCGTGGCCGCTGAAGGTGATGAACCATGAGA
>JAIXPK010000457.1 GCA_027486335.1 Verrucomicrobiaceae bacterium
GGGCTTCGTTGATTTCCTTGAAGGTGGCTTCTGCGGAGGATTTGTCAGTGGCGGTGTCCGGGTGGTGGATTCTGGCGAGTTTACGGAAGGCCTGTTTGATGTCTGCGGGGGAAGCGTCTGAGGGGATGCCCAGGGAGGCGTAGTGGTCTTTGAACGTGGCGGGCATGAGATTTGGAGGGGAGGAGTACGTATTGGCGGGTGGGTGCCTTCCTTGAGACTGGGGTGGGGAGGCGGGGGGTGGAGAGAGGCTAGCGCGTTTCGGGTTGCGTGCGGGCGGGCGGCGGCGAATGGATGGGGGGTATGAGCGACAAGATCCGGGCGTCTGAACGGGGAATTGGTCCGGAACCCTGATGTGTTATGAGCATTCCGGTAAAAATCGCGGCAATTGCTGCGAGTCTTGTTTCCGCGGCAGCCGGTGGTGATCCGCCGGTGGTGACGGCGTTGCCTGCTGAGGCGGCGACGACGCTGGGGGAGAAGCTGGAGAATCTGGGATTGCTGTACAGGAACGAGAGTGATCCGGTGCTGCAGGAGCTGTGGTTTCTGGGCCGGTATCATGGGCAGTATCACCGGGCTGAAGGGAGCAACGGGCGTGATGAGGACTGGGAGAACCGGCGGTTTCGGATAGGCGGGCAGGCCCGGTTGTTCAGGAATCTGACGCTGCATGCGCAGATGGTGAGCGGGCGGGAGATGGATCCGATTTACAATGGGTTCACGGAGCTGTGGGCGGGGTGGAAGTTCAATGATGCGGTGACGCTGACGGTCGGGCAGCAGAAGCATCGGTTCACGCATGACCGGAATGTTTCGAGTCGGTATCTCAACTACTTTGAGCGGGGGATGCTGACGAACATGTTTGCGCTGGATTACACGCCGGCGGTGACGTTGTCAGGGAAGGTGGGGGAGTGGAGTTGTTATACTGGGGTGTTTTCGAATGCGACGACGAGCGACAAGTGGAGTGCGTTTACGGAATTGGATTCCGGGTGGTCGTTTCTGGCGTCGGCGACGCTGGATCTGGGGCAGGCATTCGGGGCGGACACGGCTCATTTGAATGTGGGGTATGTGCACAGTGATGCGAATGGGAACGCGACGAATCTTAACTGGTTTGACAACGGGGTGGCGGCGGCGCTGATTCTGACGGAGGGGCCGTTTTCGCTGGTGGCGGAGGCGACGGCGGGGTTAGGGAGCGTGGCGGGGGCGAATGATTTCGGGATGAATCTGCAGCCGGCGTGGTTCATCACTGACAAGCTGCAATTGGCGACGCGGTATCAGATTGCGGTGAGTGATAGGGACAATGGATTGTCTGCGCAGCGTCGGTATGAGCGGCCGGCGGGGATGAGTACGGGTGACTTGTATCAGGCGGTGTATGCGGGATTGAACTATCATGTGGCGGCGCACCGGCTGAAGCTGATGACCGGGGTGGAGTATGCGACGCTGGGAGGTGAGGACTGCTGGACGGCGTCTGTGATGCTGCGGGTGTTCTGGGGGCCGCACTCGAGGGGGCCGTTTCCGATGGCGCAGATGCGGAAGGGATCGTTTTGGGGGTGGGGGAGGAGATGCTGCGATTGCGTTTTGTGCGGGTGGGGGAGAGCGTGTGGTTTCCTGCACCTGTTTTATAATGATGAAGAATGCCGAGATTTCAGCTGTTGGGGAAGTGGTGGTGCTGCAGACGGACATTGTCTGGCAGGACCGGGAGGCGAATCTTGGGGTGGTGGGAGCGATGCTGGAGGAGGCGATGCCTGCGCGGGGGGCGCTGGTGGTGCTGCCGGAGATGGCGTTGTCCGGGTTCAGCATGGATCCGGAGCGGTCGGCGGATGACGGGAGCGGGGTGCGGGCGCTGGGGGAACTGGCGCGGCGTTACGGGGTGACGATGGTGGCTGGGGTGGCGCGGTGGCGGGAGGATGGGGCGGCGAACGAGGCGGTGGTGCTGGGGCCGGATGGTCGGGAAATGGGGTCGTATCGGAAGCTGCATCCGTTTTCGCCGCCGGGTGAGGGATTGGTGTGGCGGGCTGGGGAGCGGATTGAGTTGTTCCGTTGGGGTGGGTTCACGGTGGCTCCGTTTGTTTGTTATGACCTGAGGTTTCCGGAGATTTTCCGAGCGGCGGCGGCGGCTGGGGCGGATTGTTTTGTGGTGGTGGCGAACTGGCCGTCGAAGCGGACGCATCATTGGTCGCTTTTGCTGCGGGCGCGGGCGGTGGAGAACCAGGCGGTGGTGGTCGGGGTGAACCGTTGCGGGACGGATCCGGCGTTTCTGTATGAGGGGGCGAGTGCGGTGATTGACGAGCAGGGTGCAGTGCTGGCGGAGGCTGGGGCGGGGGTGGAAGTGGTGCGGGCGGCGGTGGATCACGAGGCGGTGGTGGCGTGGCGGGAGGCGTTTCCGGCGTTGCGGGACCGGCGGGATGTGGCGTCGATACGGGTGGGGAACAGAATGGAATAAGCGCGTGCATCCTTGCGTGGATGGGGCGAAGGGGAGGAATGTCATTTTCCACACTGGGCCTTGCGCCCGGCATTCAGCAGGCGGTTCAAGAGACCGGGTACACCGATCCGACCCCGATTCAGGCAGCGGCGATTCCACCGATTCTAGCGGGGCGGGATCTGACGGGGATTGCGCAGACGGGGACTGGCAAGACGGCGGCGTTCACCCTGCCGATTCTGACGCGGATGGTGTCGGAGCCTGCGGCGCGGGGGACGAGGACGCTGGTGCTGGCACCGACGCGGGAGCTGGCGGCGCAGATCATTGAGAATGTGAGGGAGTACGGGAAGCATCTGGGGATTCGGAGTGCGGCGATTTTCGGGGGAGTCGGGGAGAAGCCGCAGATTGACGCGTTGCGGTCGGGGACGCCGATTATTGTGGCGTGTCCGGGGCGATTGCTGGATCTGATGAACCGCGGGTGTGCTGACTTTTCGAATCTGAAGTATCTGGTCTTGGATGAAGCGGACCGGATGCTGGACATGGGATTTCTGCCGGACATCCGGAGGATTGTGGCGAAGCTGCCGAGGGAGCGGCAGACGTTGTTGTTTTCGGCGACCCTGTCGCGGGAGATTGAGACGCTGAGCCGGGATTTTCTGAGAGATCCTGAGACTGTGGAGATCGGGAAGCGGAGCAATCCGGCGGCGACGGTGCAGCAGGTGTTCTGCGAGGTGCAGAAGGCGCGGAAGCCGGCGCTGCTGTCGCGATTGCTAGAAGATCCGGCGATGAGCATGGTGCTGGTGTTCACGCGGACGAAGCATGGAGCGGACCGGATTGTGAGGCAGCTGGAGCGCGAGGGGATCCGGACGGCGGCGCTGCATGCGAACCGATCGCAGAATCAGCGGCAGCGTGCGCTAGCGGATTTCAAGAATGGGGCGGTGCGGGTGCTGGTGGCGACGGACATTGCTGCGCGTGGGATTGATGTGGATGGGATTTCGCACGTGGTGAATCTGGATTTTCCGCCGCAGGTGGAGGATTACGTGCACCGGATTGGGCGGACGGGTCGTGCGGAAGCGGCTGGGCATGCGATCAGTTTCATTACTGGGGAGGATCGGGATGCGGTGCGTGCGCTGGAGCGTGCGACTGGGAAGGTGATGCCGCGGATGCTGCCTGAGGGTTTTGATCCTGGGGACACGCGGGAAGAGGGGCCGCCGCCGGCGCAGCGCCAGCAGCGGGGCGGGCGGAGTGGGCAGGCGTCGCGTCCGCCGCGTGGCGGGTATGAGCAGCGTGGGTCGCAGGGGGGCCGTGGTGGGAGTGGCGGGAGCGGGGGGAGACCGAGTCAGCCGTCGCGTCCGCCGTCGCCGCGGGGTGAGGGGTATCGTAGCGAGGGGCCGAGGAATGAAGGGCCGCGCAGTGAAGGGCCGAGGAGTGACGGACCGAGGAATGAAATGCCGAGGAGTGAGGGATTTCGGAGTAGTGAGGGAGGCGTGAGTGGTGCTGGGGAGGAGCGGCCGACATTGCGCGGGCGGCGGAGCCGGCGTTTTTGAGGTGGTTTGGGGTGATGGGTGAAGGGGGACTGTGATGGACCAGTGCAGCCCGTCTCACCGATGGTATCTTCTGATTTTGTGGGAAGGAAGGAGGACACAGCCGCTCTGCGGAGTTGGTGGGGACGGGTCTTTTTCCCGATTCCTGTGTTGCTCGTCGGTTGCGAATCCTGATTCGCGCCCTCCTCGCGCCGTGGACTCGGAAAAAATCCCGCGTCCATAAGACACCATCTGTAAGAC
>JAIXPK010000090.1 GCA_027486335.1 Verrucomicrobiaceae bacterium
ACGGGGCGGAAATACCGAGAGACTGGGCGTAGAACGACTTCAGGTCGAGACCTTTCATGCCTTCCAGATAGACGGAATCAGCCCTGATTTCCACCCCACACTAAATCCCGCTGCGCCAATAAGCCGAAGGCTTAACAGAAATTAGCCGGTGGCGTCAGCCACTGGTCTAACATTATAATAAACCACCGCCCCGGCAGGGGCGGCAACCCTCTCTCCGACCGCCCCATCGCAGCCCAAGCTTCCACGCCCCCGCCATACCACCGGAGACAAGCTCAGTCCCCACCGTTTCGCCACCGCCAGCCCCATCAGCCGTCACAGCTCCATTTCGAATCCCGCCATAGGATCAGCGAATACTCGAACTGACCCATGAAGATTCCACAACCGTGCCGCACCACTCGATATTTCATCAGATACTCGATGAAATTAACTAGCGCAGACCTCTGATTTGGATCGCATGCGTCGTACAGACGGCGACTTCTCAACATGATCCCAACGAATATTAACCCGGACCAGTCAGCTTCCCCGAAATCCGTGTCGCGCAAAATGAAATCGACAACCTCTGGCATCAAGGCAATCTGCTGTTCCAAAGGAAGTTCGCTCAATTGAGGGTCACCACCACGAAAAAGGTCGAGATAAGTCAATCTCAGTCGATTCCCCTTCTTCCGACCAGGTCGAAGCGCCAGCAGCGCCTTCCACGCCTTTTTGCGAGCCGACTCGGAACAGGCAAAACAGCCGCGAACTTCCACCGACACACGCTTTCGAGCTGCCAACTCTTCGACCGACTGGTTGAGTTTAATCATCACCAAAAGGATCCCTTCCTGTCTCCTCACTCACGCGCACAAGTCCCCTGCCGCCGTGGCGCACCCGACGCCACAAGCGCCCTGGAACGAATGCACTCGATCTGACTGTGCTCGCCGGGATCGATCTCCGTTGTCAGCCAACTCATGCCGTCAATGTGGTCAATCTCGTCAATTCTGTCAATCCGGCTGTCAGCTCTCACCCGGAATGCACCACGTCCGGAGCGTGAGACGCCTCCGCCCGACCCGGCTTGATACCGGAGGACAGGAGCATGTCCCGCATTCTGAACATGTCCGCCCGCCGCCGGCCTGCTACGCAGCAGCAACCGCTCCAAAGTGCACCACCCGCCCTGTCAAACCGCCTCTCCTCTCACCTTCCCCGCCGCAGCCCCACCAGTCCGCTGATCAACCCGTACAGCATCTCCAGCTTCGGCACCGCCACCCCAGCCGCCGCCGCCCGCCGCGCCGGCTCACCCCAGATCGAATCCACCTCCACTTCCCGCCGCTCCACATAATCTATCATGCTGCTCGGCCGGTACGCCGCCATCGTCCGCGTCGCCGCCAGCTGATCCTCGATCAACCCCGGCGCCATCGGATACCCTAACCGCTCCGCCGCGCCGATCACCTCCCCCATCAATTCCCTCACCAATCGCTCCAGCGCAGGCTCCCCCAGAATCCGGCTCGTATCAATCCCCCCGCCCGCAATCGCCAGCCCGTTGAACGGAATGTTCCACACCAGCTTCCGCCACCGCACCGCCGCAATGCTCGACGCCACCCGGCACTCAATCCCCGCCGCCTCGCACAGCCCCGCAAATCGCACCGCCTCCCCCGCACTCGCCTCCGTCAGGCTCCCCACCGCAATCGCCCCCTGCGCCGTGTGCTCAATCCGCCCCGCTCCCGTCCGGTTGATGCATGTGAAGCACACACCTCCCAGCACCCGGTCCGCCCCCCACCGCTCCGCCAGAAACTCCTCGTTCCCTAACCCATTCTGCAGCGTCACAATCCTCGTCCCGCCATGCAGCAGCGGCGGCAGCAATCGCTCCAGATCCCCGTTCGCCGTCGTCTTCAGCGTCACCAGCACCACATCCGCCGCCCCCATCTCCTCACTACTCCCGAACGCCTCCACCTCGGGAACCCGGAAATCCCCCAGACAACTCCGCACGTCCAGCCCGTGCGCCCTCACATGCTCCAGATCACGCCGCATCAGAAACCGCACCCGGTTCCCATGCCGCGCCAGTCGCCCGCCATAATAACAGCCGACCGCTCCGGACCCCACCACCGCAATCCGCCACTCCGCCGGGTTCTCCGGCAATGCCTCAATCGCCATACCGCTTCAGTGCAGCTGCCCGCTCACTTCGGAGCCACATCATAGCAATACACCAGCTCCTGATCCCGCAGATAAAGCCGCCCGTCCACCACCACCGGGTGCACCCAGATCCTTCCCTGCGGCTTCCGCTTCTCCGTCTGCGGCGACAACTTGAAACGTCCCTTCTCCTTCCACCCAGCCGTCGACGCCTCCACCAGCGCCACCGTCCCGTCACCCTCCGACACACACACCAGATGCCCCGCCACATACGTGCAGCATCCCTTCCCAAGGCTCTTGTCCTGCCACACCGGCTCACCCGTCAGAAAATCCTGACAAGTCCAGCCGCCCTTGTCCGAGTGCCCGTACAGCTTCCCGTCCACCAGAATCACCCCGCCATGGTGGTTCACCATCTTGTTGCTCTCATACACCAGCTCCGGCGTCGCCCCGCCCAGCTTGAACATCCGCGCCCCCACATCATACCCAGCCGTCACATACACGTGCCCGTCATGATAAATCGGCGTCGGAATCACCGCCACCCTACCCGGAAAATCCGCCTGCCACAGCACTCCACCCGTCTCCGCATCCGCCCCGAAAACCTTCTTCCCGATCAGCTGAATCACCTGACGCTTCCCGCCATGCTCCGCCAGAATCGGCGACGAATACTGCGTCTCATCCGTCAGATCCTTCGTCTGCCAGATCACTTTACCCGTCAGCTTGTCCAGCGCCACCATCGTCCCCTTCCCGCTCCCCGGCGTGCAGATCACCCGCGGCCCGTCCACTAACACCGACTCCGTAAATCCCCATCCCTGCAGCTTCCCGCCCAGATCCTTCACCAAATCCACCTGCCACACCACCTTCCCTTCCTTCCGCTCCAGACACGCCAGCACCCCGCTCCCGCTCAACCCGTAAACATGATCCCCATCCACCGTCGGCGTCATCCGCGGCCCGTTCCCCCACTGATTGTCATACACCCGCTTGTCGATCACCACCGCCCACTTCGTCTTCCCGCTCGCCGCATCCAGCGCCAGCACCTTCTCCTCACCCTCAAACGCCCCCATCGTATACAAAGTCCCCCCAACCACCGAAAATCCAGCATAACCCAACCCAGCCTCACGGCTCACCCACGTCTGCTTCGGACCCGCTCCACTCCAATCCGTCAGGATCGCCTTGTCCGGCGAATGATCCACCCGACCCGGCCCGCGCCACTCCGACCAGTCCGCCGCAGCAGCAATCGATACACTGAACAGCAGCGGCAGCAAAAAGGCAGGGCGTTTCATAAACATAGTCGTGTTGCCACGCACTCTACCCCGCCCCGCCCCGCTGTCACGCGCTTCTCTTCCGTCTCCGCGGAATCCCTCCGCACCCCTCCATCCCCTCAAATCACCGTCACCACCCCGTCCTTCACATCCACACAACGATCCCTCAGCGCCGTCCGCGTCTGCCGGCTCAAGTACACCTTCACCTCACCGATCACGAAAATCTCGTGCTCCCGGATCCCCACCAGCGGCCGCCACACCACACTCGCCCACGCCTGACCCGCCCGCGCTCCCTCCACACACCGCACATAACTCAACTCCGCCACAAACCCGAAATTCGCCGCCCCCTCACGGGCACGCCACTCCCCCAGCCAGTCCTTGAACCGGTCCGTCACAATCACTCCGCACCTCAACCGCTCGAGCATCCCCACACCCAGCCCAGCCCAAAACCCCCGGCAACCGCGCTTCTCCTCCCCCCGCGTTCAGCCATTGCGCTCCCTCCCGCACCCCCTTAGGACACGCGCTCACTTCACGGCCCCGCATCCCGCGTGGTCCCACTCCCTGCACCCACCCATCCTCATGCCCTTTCTCCTCTGGACGCTCGTCGGCGTCGCCCTCGGCATCGTCGTCGATTCGTTCTTCGAATGGACCCTCCATAAATACGTCATGCACCGCCCCGTCGGCAGCTTCCGATACGCATTTAACGCCCACGCCGTCGTCCACCACCAGACTTTCAAGGCCGACCACACCTATCACCTCCAGCACGAAAAAGACAAGGAAACCATCCCAATGGCATGGTGGAACGGCCCCGTCCTCATCCTCATCGGCTCCCTCCCCCTCGTCCTCATCGCATGGATCAGCGGCCAATGGGCCATCGCTCTCGGCGGAGCCATCGCCACCGCCTCCTACTACGGGGTCTACGAATACATGCACTGGTGCATGCACCTCCCCAAGCAGCGCCGCATCGAAAAAGGACGCCTCTTCCGCCTCCTCAACGGCCACCACATCCTCCACCACCGCTACATGCACAAAAACTTCAACGTGGTCCTCCCGCTCGCCGACCTCATCCTCGGCACGCTCATGCTCCGCGCCCGCACCCACTTCGCCCAGGTCACCGGCCCAGGCGTCCCCAATCTCCAGCCCGTCGCCGCCCCAGCTACCTCCCCGGGCCAAGCCTGATCCGCACCCACCTCACCGCAAATACCGCGCACACCGCGCCCGCAGCAGCGCCACCAGCTCCGGGTCCATGTATTCGTAATCATCACGAATCCCCAGCACCTCCACCCGCTTCCCAGCCAGCTCCCCCCCGAACTTCCGCTTCAGCCGCTCCCGGTGCACCGGCTCCATCACCAGAATCACGTCCGCCCACCTCACAAGGTCCTCCGTCACCACTTCCTCCGCGTCCGGACTCAACCCCGCCGACGCCACCTCCAACCCAGGCTCCCCTCCAAACACAGCCTCCGCCGTCGGACTCCTCAAACGATTCCGCGAACACAAAAACAACAGCCGCAGCGGTTCCCTCATCTCCTCCCCTCCTCCACCACCGCCGCTCCCCTCTCAAGCCCGTTCCATGGGAGCTTCGACCAAGGCACAACGCAGCCCTGTCGAAAATGACCCGCCCGCGCCGCGAAGCCCCAAGGTCAAGCCCCGCATTCCCGCGCCGCTTCCCCTTGCAGCTTCCCCCACCGCTCCCATCTCTCTCCTCGCCGCCTCCACAGACGGCTCCCCATGACTGAACACCTCTCGACCGGACCGATCCGCTTCCTGGGCCGCACCGCCCGCGAATCCCTCACCAGACAACGCGGCACCGTCTTCTGGTTCTACGGCCTCAGCGGCGCCGGCAAAAGCACCCTCGCCTCCGCCGTCGAAAAAGCCCTCCACGAAAAAGGCCACCTCACCACTCTCCTCGACGGCGACCTCCTCCGCACCGGCCTCAACCGCGGCCTCGGCTTCAGCGACGACGACCGCCGCGAAAACCTCCGCCGCGCCGCCGAAGTCGCACGCCTCTTCTGCCACTCCGGCGTCATCACGCTCTGTTCCTTCATCACCCCCACCAAGGCCTTCCGCTCCCTCGCACGCCAGATCGTCGGCGAAGACGACTTCCACGAAATCTTCGTCAAAGCAGACTTCGAAACCTGCCGCGCCCGCGACGTCAAAGGCCTCTACGCCAAAGCAGAAGGCGGCACCGTCAAACAATTCACCGGCCGCGACTCAGGCTTCGAAGAACCAGACCGCGCCGACTTCACCATCGACACCACCACCTCCTCCGAATCCACCTGCGTCGACCAGCTCCTCGCATGGATGCTCCCACTCATCGCCCCACAGTAACTCCTCCGACCGCGCCCCGGGACCGCGAGGCTCCGTACTCGCGCCTCTCCGATCAGGCTCACCATTCCCAATTTACTATTCACTATTCACCATTTTCAATTTTCCACCCCGTCCCGTAGGGACGACCGGTCACTAGCCCCGGGTGGCGCAACGCGATACCCGGGGTCACCACCCCAAAACCCTCACAACCCCGTACGGGGTTGCCCCTCTCCGATCAACCCAGCCGAAGGCTCTGGACTGCTGCTGGAATCGCAGCTCTCCCCGCACACAGAGTGCGCCCGCCAGCCTCCCTCCCAACACACCCTCTCCCAACCAGCCCTATCTCAAATTTCAAATCTCAAATCCCCAGCACCTTCCTCAACTCCGCCGCCAGCCGGTGAAACTCCGCACTCACCGCATTCACCCCCACCGGCATCAGCGCCACCGGCATCCCGCTGTCCCCGCCCTCGCGCGTCGGCAGATCAATCGGAATCTGCGTCAGCAGCGGCACCCCTAGCCGCTTCGCTTCCTTCGCACCGCCGCCACTCCCGAAAATGTCGTACCTCACCCCGTCCGACGGACACAGGAAGTAACTCATGTTCTCCACAATCCCCAGCACCGGAATGTTCACCTTCGCAAACATCGACGCCGCCTTCCGCGCATCAATCAGCGCCACCTCCTGCGGGGTCGTCACAATCACCGCCCCGTCCAGCGCCACCGTCTGCGAAATCGTCAGCTGAATATCCCCTGTCCCCGGCGGCAGATCCAGCACCAGCACGTCCAGCTCACCCCACGCCGTCTGCCTCAGAAACTGCTGCGTATACCGAGTCGCCAGCGGCCCCCTCACAATTACCGGCGACGCATCGCTCAGCAGAAACGCCATCGACATCAGCTTCAACCCATGCGCCTCGATCGGAATAATCTCGTTCTGCTCCGTCGCCATCGGCTGCTCGTCCGCTCCTAGCATCAATCCCACACTCGGCCCGTAAAGATCACAGTCGCACAACCCCGTCCGCAACCCCGCACGGCTCAGCGCAATCGCCAGATTGCTCGCCACCGTCGACTTGCCCACCCCGCCCTTGCCGCTCGCCACCGCAATGATCTTCTTCACACCCGCAATACTGCTCCGGCCCACACCCGCCGCCGCTTCCGGCTCCTTGATGTCAAAATCCAGAGTCACCTTCCCCATCCCCGGCACCTCCCCCAGCACCCGCGTCGCCGCCTCGTGAATCTGCCGCGGAATGTTCGCATCCTTCGTCGCCAGCTCCAGCCGCACCGTCACATCCGCCCCATCCACCCGAATCCCCTTCACCAGCCCGAAGGCCACAATGTCCCGGCTGAATCCGGGCCACTTCACACT
>JAIXPK010000571.1 GCA_027486335.1 Verrucomicrobiaceae bacterium
CTGCGGGTACAAGGTATTTGATCATGGTTTTCGTTGTTTTCATGTCTGAAAGGAATTTGCTTTTCGCGGGTGGCGTCGCCGGCGGGACGGGGAACGGGGAGAGAGGGGGTCTGGGGGGAAAGAGGGGCGGAAGAAGGTCGAAATTTGCGGGAAGAATGATGAACCGCACGGAGACAGAGGTTCCCGACGGCTGAATTCGGCCGCTGGCATAGCGTATCCGCCTAGTTCATGGTGAATTTTGGTGACGCTTGAGCCTACCATCCCCGACCACCTTGCCAAGGTATTTATGGCAGCGGGTTTTGGGTTCATTTCGCCGGGTTGCTTCTAGCCTGTTGCCTCGGTCATCAGGTGTATTCCAGGACGACAGTGCGCCCGTCTCCGCGATCGATCTCCGGGGCTTTCCAGCCTGTGCCGGTGGTGTGGTCCCAGATTTCGGGCGAGTCGGTTGGGGATTCGTCGTTGTCGGCTGGAATCCAGGCTCGGATGGCCTGCCAGGGAGGTTCGATGGGCTCGAAGGTCTCGATATCGAAAGGCAGCTCCGGCGGTGGTGGGACACTGACCCGTCTTGCGAGCTGAGCACAGTAACTTCTGTTCCCTGCACTTCGATCGTGGATCTGAGTGGCTTTGCATGTGCTCGCGGGAGTATCAGGGACAGGATCTCTTGAATCTCAATGTCCGTCGCCCACCAGCCCATAAATCCCCGCGGTTTCCGGTACATAACGCGAGCCGCTGCCAACTGCGATGGCTTCCAGTTCACGCATTGCGCTGGAGCTGAGGTGTTGCCATTCCGCTTCGCATCCCATCCAGACGACGTTCGTCTACGGACGCAGTTCACCGAGGAAACGAGCGTGTCTCAGTTCAGCTTCACTCGCCAGGCGGCCCCCTTTGCAACCTTCATTCCGTCGGGTAGTCACCGTCCCCGACCTCAGTCGCCTCCCGCTGTTCCCGCCCCGCTTCTTCACTCCCCGCACGCACCAACCTCTCCGCATCCGTCTCCTCACTCTGCGCCGGCCGCTTAGGCACCTGGTGGCCGGCAGCATCCACCGATTCATCCCACACCGTCATCTCCGCCGTATCCAGACTAACCTCCGGCACCGGATTCCCACCGCCATTCGTCGCCGCATCTTCCATCACCTGATCATTCAGCGCCCCGGAATCAGGCAACCCATCCGTCGAATCCATCAGCATCTTCATAGACCCACACACGGCCCCGCTCTCCCTGCCCGCCTATAGGGTCTACATCCCAATCTGACGCACCGCCCATCGTCAGTCTGTGGCTTGCCTCACCGCTGTGTACTTCGAACTGAGCGGATGTGATCGAGCGCATCAGTTCGGGCGAGATGCCGCCGGGGTGCGGCGCGGGGTGGACGCCTTCCGCGATGCTGCTCTTGACTATGTCCAGGAGGGCTCGACCAAAACTGGCATCGATCTGGTCGTCGCATCGATATCAGCCCGACGCCATACCGCATATCTGTCGAACAGACTAGCTTTTGCCCGAGCAAACGAACCCGAACACCCCCGGACATGAACCCAAGCAACAATTACATCGCCGTTCTTACCCTCGTCTTCACGCTTCTCGCCAGCGCCTTCATGGCGCGTGCCGAGAACCCAGCCGACTTCACTGTCGAGTCCGCACTGGATGGCCCGGGGTTCCAGCTATCCAAGCAGCGCGGTAAAGTTGTCGTCCTGCACTTCCTGCTGAAGACGGAGTGCCCTTTCTGCATCAAGCACACGCACGACTACGCTGCACTCGCGGCAACCACCCCGGAGGTCGTCCACCTCTTCCTCAAGCCGGACAGCGTCGCTGAAATCAAGGCCTGGGCCGGGAAGCTCAGCAAAGAAGACCTGAAAGAGCTGCCCCGGATTTATCGCGACCCGGAAGCCAAGCTGGCGACGGAGTTTGGTATTCCCGACGGATACAAGTTTCATGGGCAGACCGTGCATTTCCCCGCGATGGTCGTGCTGGATGGTCAAGGGAAGGAACTGTTCCGCTACATTGGCAAAAACAACACCGACCGGATGAAGCCCAAGGACTTTACGGTGAAATTGGCCGAGGCGACAGCGAAACAATAACCACCGGGGAACGAGCGCCTCGCCATTCTCGCCCTGACGAAACGATTCAAAGATGAAACCCACGACCCTTCTTATCAGCGCTTTCGCAGCGCTGGGTCTCGTCACTTCATCGCTTGCCGATGTGCCCATTTCCTATTCCGTGCCGCGCGACGGCCGCACCTCGCTCGCGATTTATGACCACGAGGGCCGCATGGTGCGAACGATTCTCACCGGCAAACCCCTAGCGAAAGGTGACCACAGGGAGACATGGGACGGACTCAACCGTTACGGCAACGCGCTACCGTCGGGTGATTACACCTGGAAAGTTCTCTCCACCGATGGTCTGCGCGCAGAGTTCATCACCCAAGTCGGCCAAAACGCGGATCCGGTTTGGGAGCGGGCGACGGGAAATCACCAGGCCCCGAGCGCCGTGGCCGTGGACGCCACGGGTTTGTATCGTTTGGGGGCGGTGAATGAGGGTGCCCATTGGGGCGTAAAGACGGACCTCGAAGGACGGCATCTGTGGACGAGTGACCGTTGGGCCAAGGATCCGTGGGTGCAGGAAACCGCCGCCGTGACGCTGGTGGGCCAACGGTTATTCGAACTGATGCCAAATGGCGACGTGTACGGCTACGATGCAACGACCGGCCGCGTCTTCACCGGCGGCGACCGGGATCCGAAGCCATGGATGCTCCGCTGGGAGGGTTTCCAGCCGCCGCCGGATGTGAAAGACGAGCAGCGACTCCGACTCAATGCGGAACAGAGTCCGCGCGACCTCGCCGGCGATGCGGCGAACGAGTTGCTGGTCGCCGCTTATCCGCAACATGACGCGCTGGCATGGTTTAGCGCCAAAAGCGGTAACCTTGTCGACAAGGTAAAGGGAATCGCGAAGCTGACGGGTGTTGCCGTGGCGAAAGACGGGACGGTGTTCGCCATCTCGCAGGGCGCGGTCGTCGCATTGACGCGGGAAAGCAAAACACCCCGCGAAGTCATCGCCGCGGCCAAGTTGCAAGCCCCGTGGCGACTGTGCGTGAGTGCGACGTCGGGCGAAATCTTTGTCGCCGAGAACAGCGATCTCGCCAGCTGGGGCGAGAGCGACTCGCGGCATCATCAGGTGAAGCGATTCTCGGCCGTCGGTGCGCTGTTGATGACCTATGGTCAGCCGAAAGGCCGCAGCGACGGCGCGTACGTGCCGACGGATTTTCGCGGACTGACGGACATCGAAGCGGATCACGAAGGCGGCTTCGTCGTGACGGAAGGAAGGGCCCAGCCGCCGCGCCGGTCGGCCCGCTTCGACGCCGCGGGCAAGCTGCTCCGCGAATGGTTTGGCGCGCAGCATTACGGCGTCATCGTCTGCCCGGAACCTAACGACCCGCGTTATGTCTGGTTCCGCGCCAATGCGGACCGGCCGGGTCTGGTGCGCTGCGCGGTGGACTACGCGGCGAAATCATGGCGAGTCGTGGAGGTGTATCAGGACGTGTTCGGGGCGAACCCATTCGCGGAAGCGCCGATGGTGCCGTATCTCTTCGCGCACGGCGGGCGCATCTACATCCACGGCGGCGGCGTGCAGCCGAGCGGGCTTTCCTTGAGCATCTATGATCCCGTCGCCAGGCGCATCCGGCCCTGCAACGCCAGCGGCAAGCACGATAAGCGCACGTATCTTTGGAACGACCTGAACGACGACGGACTCGCCAGCGACGACGAAATCCAATGGCTGAACCGCAACAAGCTGGGCGGCTCCGTGATGCCCGCCGACCTGACGCTGCTGACCACCTCGACGGCGAGCGACTACAGCCCCGGCCCGGTGCTGAGGCCCTCGCGTTTCACCGCCGGAGGCACGCCGGTCTATCTGTTTGCCGAGGGGACAGAGTATGAACCGTGGGCGGAAAACGGATGGAAGAAATATCCGGGCGATTTCCGTCAGGCGGCGGACGGTAGCTGGTTCGCCTGCTTTGCTGAAGGGGCGAGCAACCCGCACGAGGGCGCGGAGTCGCACGGCGCATGGTATTACAATTCATGTTCCGCCATCGACCGGTTGGTGAAGTGGGACAAAGACTGGAAGCCGCTCTGGAGCGTCGGCCGGCACAGTCCCGACAACGACCACGAAACCGGTTCCACCGCGATGGCGCGCGGCCTGGTTGGACTCACGCACGGCTGCATCGTGTGGGGCGATGCCTCCGATGAAGAAACCTGCCGCCCGACTGTGTGGACCGAGGACGGCCTTTACGTCGACGAACTCCTGCGCGTGCCGGTGGACAATGTGCCGAAGGAGAAGCACGGCGAGGACAATACTAACGAATATCCGCAAGGCCACCTCTTCACCGACCCAGCGACGGGCGAGACGTTCTTCTATGCGCTGAACTCCGGCGGCGGCGCGCCCATCTATCGCATCACAGGCTGGAATGGCTGGCATCGCGCAAATGGCAAGATCACGCTGGCTTCGGCAGCGACGGAGGTGGCGAAACGCGACGGCATCGGTTTGAAGGCCGAATACTTCAACAATGCGGACTGCTCCGGCGAACCGGCGCTCACCCGCACCGACAAGCTCATCTATTTCAACTGGGGCAAAAGCTCGCCGGACACAACGATCACCTCCGACATGTTCAGTGTCCGCTGGACCGGCACCTACGAAGCCACGACGAGCGAAGACACGCGCTTCGAGCTTCGCGGCAACTTCCCCTGGAGGGACAAAGGCGCACCGCTCTGGTCGCGCCTCTGGCTTGGCGGAGAACTCATCTTCAACTCCAAGCCCCGCCAGGACAAAGGCAACTCGACCTACGACGCACTGGAGCGCAGCAGCCTCGGCACCGTCAGCGTGAAGCTCCGCGCTGGCGAGCGCCTCGACCTGCGCATGGAGTGCGGATTCAAGAAGGGCGAAGCAGCCATCGCCCTCAATCACGACACGCCTAGCCTCGACCGCCGCGCCGTGCTGCCCGCCTTCCTGCACCCCGAACCGGGACCGAAACGAAAGCTCGAATTCCCAGTGCAGAAGCGGCCAGAGCTCATCGCGGAGCTGAGCTTTGAGGAAAAGGACGGCGCGCTTTCATGGAGCAACGCCGGGGGCGATGTCTTTGGCCGTCTGACTGGCAACACCCGCCGCGTTCCCGGCAGGACCGGCGGCGCCATTGAGTTCGAAGCCAAGGGCGCGTTCAAACCCGCGCTGTTCCCCATCGATGAAGAACTCCGCCTGCCCGACACCGACTACACCGTGGCGTTCTGGTTCAAGACGACCGCGCAAAGTCTCCGCCTCTGCGAAGCGCTACTCCAGCTACAACAACCGCTGGAGCGACCACACCGTTTCACTTGATCAGGGAAAGATTCGTTTTCAGCTCCAAGGGGACGAAGCCCTCGAAACACTGGCCACCTTCAACGACGGCGAATGGCATCAAGTCATCACCACGGTCGGCCCCGGCGGTCAGCGCCTGCACGTGGACGGCAAACTCATCGCTACCGGTAAACTCACCAAACGCACCTCCACCAGCAACCGACTTGGCCTCGACCTTGGCCCCGGCAGCGGCGAGGGCATCGTCGCGATGGATGAACTGCGAGTCCTTGGCCGGGCGCTTCCCGTTGAAGAATCACGGTGATGAGCATAGAAATCCGGCACGACCCAATGAGCGCTCCATGCTACTGAAGCCAATACTCGTGGCCGGCTTTACCGCTGTCCTGAGCGGAGGCTTTCCGGCGTTTGCGGCTGGGCTGGATGTGGCGGTGCGCCCGTCCGTCAGTTTCTACGACGACATCAAGCCGGTGCTGGCGGTGCATTGTTACAAGTGTCACGACGGAGAAAACCCGAAAGGAGGGTTGCGGCTCGACACATTGACCAACTCGCTCGCGGGCGGAAAGTCCGGGGATGCCGCCATCGTACCGGGCGCTAGTGCGCGCAGTGAATTGGTGCGGCGCATTTCGTTGGGCGAGGGCGATGAAATGATGCCGCCGAAGGGCGCTCGGCTCACGGAGGCTGAGATGGCGCGCATCCGGCAGTGGATCGACGAGGGAGCGAAGTGGCCGGAGCGCGATGATTACTGGGCCTTTCAACCAGCGAAGGAACCACCGTTGCCCGAGGGCATGGCGGTGAATCCTATCGACCGCTTCATCGACCGCGGATTGGAGGCAGCGACCATCAACCCACTACCGCAGGCCGATGCGCGCACGCTGCTGCGCCGGGCGTTCTTCGATCTCGTCGGCGTTCCGCCAACACCGGAAGAGGCGCAGCGCTTCCTTCGCGACAAATCTTCCGACGCCTACGAAAAGCTCATCGATCGGCTGCTGGCGGACCCTCGCTACGGCGAACGCTGGGCGCGGCACTGGCTCGATATAGCGCGCTACGGTGAGAGCGACGGCTACGAGGACGACAAGGTGCGTCCACACGCCTGGCGTTACCGCGATTACGTCATCCGCTCGCTCAATGCCGACAAGCCCTACGACCGTTTCGTGCAGGAGCAGATCGCCGGCGATGAACTCTGGCCGGACAATCCCGAGGCATGGGTTGCCACCGGCTTCGCGCGGCTCGGCTCGTGGGATGGCATGTCGAAGGAACCCGCGCAGCAGCGGCAGGATTTCCTGAACGACGCGACGGATGCGGTGGGCGCGGCTTTCCTCGGCGTCACGCTAGGCTGTGCGCGTTGCCATGATCACAAGTATGATGTCATCACGCAGCGCGATTACTACCAGGTCCAGGCATTCTTCGCCGGCGTGCAGCGCGAAACCCGCGAGGCGCAGGGCCCATTGCACGAACCGCGGTTCGTGACCGCTGCGTTCAAGGCCGACAGTGCCGGGCTCGCGCGGCTGATAAGCGAACGTGACGAGCTGCTTCGCGTCGCACGCAAGGACTTGGAGAAGAAACGCGCTGACCAGCTGGAGAAGAAGAATGTCGAGGAAGATGCGGTGAAGGCGCGGGTGGAGAAGGCGCATCCCGGGCAGTTGGGTAAACTCAACGACGCCATCACGGCGATTGAACTGCGCATGCGTTTTCACGAGCCGAAGATCGAGGCGATCTTCCACGGCGATGGCCCGAAGAAGATTCCTCTGCTCAAAGGCGGCGAACTGGCGCGCCCCGGCGAAGAAGTCGCTCCGGGATTCATCGCCGCGATGTTGTCGCCCGGTGAATCGGCATCGCCGGAAGGCAAACGTGCGACGCTCGCCCGCTGGGTTGCCTCGCCGGAAAACTCGCTCACGGCGCGCGTGCAGGTGAATCGCCTGTGGCAGCATCATTTCGGCGCGGGCCTCGTCGCCACGCCGTCGGACTTTGGCCGCAATGGCAAGCGCCCGGCGCATCCCGAACTGCTCGACTGGCTTGCGCGCGAGTTCGTGCGCAATGGCTGGAGCCTTAAGAAAATGCACCGCCTGATGATGACGAGTGCTGCCTACCGCCGCGCTGCGTCGCCTGCTCCCGCTGCTTTCGCCAAGGACCCGGAGAACAAACTGCTCTGGCGCATGAACCGCCGCCGCCTTGAAGGCGAGGCCATCCGCGACACCATCCTAGCCGTGAGTGGCACGCTGAATCCCGCGATGGGCGGTCCTGGAGTTTATGCGCAACTGCCCAAGGGCGTGAACGTCGAGTTCCCCAACAACGACAAGGAACTGAGCTGGGGCACTGCCACCGCTGACGACAACTACCGTCGCAGCATCTACCTCTTCCAGCGTCGCAGTCTGACTTTCCCGCTCATGGACGTCTTCGACGGTGCGCCGATGAACCAATCCTGCGCCGCGCGCCCGCAGACGACGGTCGCGCCGCAAGCCCTCGCGCTCTTCAACGGCGAGTTCACCCGTGAAGCCGCCGGCCATTTTGCCACCCGCCTGCGCCGCGAAGCCGGCAACGATGTGCCTAAGCAAATCGAACGCGCCTTCCAACTGGCCTTCACCCGGCCGCCCAGCAACGTCGAGCGAGTGACGGCGCTGAAGTTTCTTCAGGTACAAACCGCAACCCGCCATGCGGACCCCACCGCCGCGCTCGTCGACTTCTGCCACGTCCTGCTCAACGCCAGCGAACTCATTTACCTGGACTGACCTATGCATTCATCAGATGGAACTCACCCCATCACGCGCCGCCGATTCATCGGAACGAGTCTTGCCGCCTCGGCGTTCATGCCAGGCTTCAAGGTCTCGGGCGCGGACCCGCATTCGTTGCTCGCACCGAAGGTTCCTATGCTGCCGCCGAAAGCGAAGTCGATCATTCTCATCGTCACGCAGGGCGGGATGAGTCAGATGGACACGTTCGATCCGAAGCCGGAACTGGATAAGCATGACGGCAAGACACTAACGCCGGAGATTCTTCCGGGGTTGGGAGAGGTTAAGACGTTCTTCGGGGGCAAGGACGGTTCGCCCTTGATGCGAAGTCCCTACAAGTTCGCCAAACACGGCCAGTGCGGGATGGATGTGTCGGAACTCTTCCCGCACATCGCCGGGCGCGTGGACGACATGTGTTTCGTGCGGTCGCTCACCTGCGACAGCAACAGTCACACGCCCGCGCTCTTCCAGATGAACACGGGCACCATTCAGCAGGGATTTCCTTCGCTCGGGTCGTGGCTGCTCCATGGACTCGGCAGTGAGAATCCCGACCTGCCGGGCTTTTGCGTGATGGTGCAGAAGAACGCGCTGGTGAACGGCGGGCCAGCAAACTGGGGCGCAGGATTTCTCGGCGCGACCTATCAAGGGACGTATCTGCGCAGCGGCACGACACCGATCCTGCACCTTGAAGCGCCCGCCGACTTTCCGCCCGCCGCACAGCATGGCAGCATGGAGCTTCTTCGCACACTGAACCGCGAGCATCTGCGAGGACGCGAGGACGACGCGAATCTCTCGGCACGCATGGCCAGTTACGACCTCGCGTTGCGCATGCAGGCGCGCATGCCCGAAGCCGTAGACATCTCGAAAGAGACCGAGGAAACGCGGCAGCTCTACGGCCTTGACGATCCCGACACCGAAGACACCGGCCGCAAGTGCCTGCTCGCGCGACGGCTCGTCGAACGTGGTGTGCGCGTCGTGCAGGTCTATAGCGGCTCGTCGCAGTGCGGCGGCGCGTGGGACGCACACAGCGGCCTCAAGGACGGCCACCGCAAATGCGCCAAGTGGATCGACCGCCCCATCTCAGGCTTGCTGCAAGACCTTAAGCGCACCGGGCTCCTCGGCCAGACGCTGGTTGTGGGCCTGAGCGAGTTCGGACGCATGCCGATCTCACAAGGCGGCACCGGCCGCGACCACAACCCTGGCGCGCAGACCATCTGGCTCGCCGGCGCCGGCATCAATCCCGGCACCATCGTCGGCGCGACCGATCCGCTCGGCTACCGCTCCATCGAGTCGCCGTATCACATGCGCGACCTCCACGCAACCCTCCTGCGGCTGATGGGCCTCGATGACATGCGGCTCACGTTCTACTTCAACGGCCGGAATTACCGGCTCACCGAAAACGGCGGTCAGATGATTCATCAGGCGCTCGCATGATCCAGCCCTCGCATCGTGCCTTTCGACGTGGAGAATCCATCTGCCTCGATGCCCAGCCGTTGGAGCATGGAGACTTAGAGATTCGCTAGCGGGCAATTGTTCTTCGTGTCGAAAGCAATGTGCTGGCCGTGCTTGAATCCGCCGCCGGCGAGGAGCACAGGGAGGTTGGCGTTGCTGTGCGTGTTGGCGTCGCCTATCACACTGCCAAAAAGCACCATCGTGCGGTCGAGCAGCGTTTCGTTTTCCTCCTTTGTCCCGGCGAGCGCGGTGAGGAAATCGCCCAGCGCGGCGAACTGCGCCTCTTCCTTCGCGCGCAGGTCGGTGATGACATCGGGCCGGCCACCATGGTGCGTGATGTAATGAATCACCGTCGTATCAATGAAGAGCGAGATGACGCGCGTGCTGTCCGTCTCCAGCGCGAGCTTTATCACGTCGAGCATCAGCCTCGTCTTCGCCACGAACTCGCGCGCGTCGTCGATGTCATCCGGTGCCTGCGCAGCGACGACGGGCTTGGGCTTGTGTTCCCATTCTTCCGAGCTGTGCAGGCGGCTCTCCAACTCGCGCACGGAGGTGAGGTATTCGTCCATCCGCACCTGGTCGCTTTTGGAAAGCGAGCGGTTCAGCCGCTTCGTTTGGTCGCCGACGAAATCGAGCATCGAGCGCCCCTGCCGCAGCGCCTCGACGTTCGCCGCGACCTCCTCCGGCCTGCCCTGGGCGAAGAGCCGCTGAAACAATTTCTTCGGGCTGCGCTCGGACGGGATGGGCGCGCCGCTGCGGGTGTAGCTGAGCGTCGAGCCTTAGTTGCTCATCGCGAGCACGAGTGACGGGTGGCGCGTGCGGTTGCCGATTTGCTCGGCGGCCAACTGGTCGAGCGACACCCAGTTTCTAAATCCGCCGCGCTCCGGGTGCGGGGTGCCCGTGATGAAACATTTCTCCGTCGCGTGACCGCCGGTGACGCCCGGATGACTGACGCCGGAGAAAACCGTGAACTGCCCGCGATGCGCCGCGAGCCTATCGAGATACGGCGTCGCCGCGCAGGAAAGTGCGGCGATTGAGCGCGGGCGAAAGGGTGATGGATGTCATGCGGGTGTTGAATTGAGAAGATTACCTGGCAGGCGGCGCGGCATCAGGAATCTTCATTTCCACCCCGCGTTTTTTCAGCGCGGCTTCCAGCGCTGCACGGTTGGTTTGTTCAGCATCCACGAGCGCGACGATGCGCCCGTCTTTGAAGTCCACCGTCGCCGCCGCGACCCCCGCAATATTGAAAATACTCTCGTAAGCCGCCAGCCCGCACGCCGGGCAATCGCAGCCCACGACGGCGATATCAATGCGCGCGAACTTGTCCTTCCGCGTCGCGATGCGCGGGGCGACGCCGATGGTGTGGCGCGTGGCGTTGCGGAGCATGTCGTTGAACCGCTCGACGACCCTGCTCCGGCTTCGTGTCCTTGAAAGCCACCGTCGCATCGTAGGCGAGCACCGCCTCCGCGTGCTCGAAGTCCACGCTCACCAGCGTCACGCCCGGCAGCTTTTCCATCGCCGCGCGCAAGGCCGCCTCGCGCTGCGGGGAAAAGAGTCCCGTGATGCGATGCGTGGTGGTTTCAGGCTTCGACTCATCGGCAGCTTGGCCGAAGGCAACCAAGGCGAGTAGTAGTGCGATGAGCGGTATCAATTGTGACTCGGAAGAAGGGATTCAAAGAACCGCAGTCGTTAGGTTTGGGAAGATCATAATTGATGTCGGTCAGGCCAGTTCCGAGAGGACGCCGGTACTGCTACCAAACGAGTCGGCGGCGATGCCCATCTGGCGGAGCATGCGGACGTAGAGATTGGAGAGAGGGTAGTTTTTCTGGCGGTCAAAGGCGACGTGGCCTTGGTGTTTATAGCCACCGCCGGCGAGGAGGACAGGGAGATTGCTCGATGAGTGGGCGGAGCCGTCGCCCATGTTGCTGATGGAGAGAACCTGCGTGCTGTCGAGCAAGCTGCCGCCAGCTTCGGGGGAGTCGTTGAGCTTTTGCAGGAGACCTTGCAGCAGCCGCATGTGGGCTTCTTCGTAGAGGGCGACTTGCTCGACTTTCGCAGGCGATTGGCCGTGATGCGAAGCGTCGTGTTCGCCGAGTTGGGAGCCGGGAACAGTCGGGGCCGGGAGTTGCTCCGGAACCCGGCAAACAATGACCCGCGTGGAGTCGGTCTGCATCGCCAGGTGGATGAGGTCATACCATTGCTTCGTCTGGCCGACCCATTCGTTTGGATCGCTTTCCGCCTTCGCATCGACGCGCGGTTTTGGTTTGGCGGCCCACTCTTTTTCCTGCGCTAGGCTTTGCTCGGCCTCGCGGATGGAGGTGGTGAGGACTTCCATGCGCTGGCGGTCGGCGGAACTGATTTCGCGGTTCAAGGCGCGGAGTTGGTCGCGCATGCCATCAAGGATGCTTTTGCCGTCGTCGAGTCGTCGGAGTTCGCGGGCGATTTCATCGGGCGTGCCGTCCACGAAAAGCTGAGTGAAAAGTTGCGCGCGATTGCGCTGGCCGGGCAGGGCGACGCCTTTGCTGTTAAATGAAATCGCCGGTCCCAGCAGCAGGTAGGGCACGCGCGTTTGCCCGCCGACGTGCTGCGCCGCGAGCTGGTCGAGCGTGATGTCGAGGTGCATGTCGTCCATGCGTTTGATGTTATCGGGATGCACGCCGTTGAGCAGCGCGAACTCGGTGCGGTGATCGTTCGGATAGCCGAGGTGCGACATTCCGGAGAAGACGGTGAACTTGCCGCGCTGCGGTTCGAGGATCTTCAAAAGCCGCGGTGCATCGTAGTCCAGCCCTGCTTTTTCGGGGAAAAAATACGGCGCATACGTGCCGAGCGGGCGGTCTAGGATGACCATGCGGCGCGGGGTCGCGGCGGCGGCGGCGGCGCGGCCAAATGGGCTCATGGCATCGAGCAGCGGCAGTGCGAGGGTGGCGGCCCCGGCCTTGAGGAAGGTGCGGCGGTCGAGATGGCGTTTCGGGATGTGCAGAGTGTTCATTGGTTCAAAAAGGCGCGGCTCTGCACGAGTTCGACGATGAGCGTGCGAAGGCCGTAGTTACTGGGTTTGGCGGCGGTGAGGATCTGTTCGAGCACTTCGCGGTCGGCGAATTGGATGTCGGTGCCGGTGCCGTAGGTGAGCAGTTTGCGGGTGACGTTGCGGGCGATTTGCTCCGGGTCGCGCAGGAGCGCGCGCTTGTATTCGGCGAGGTCGGCGAAGGTTGCTCCCTCAGGCGTAATGCCGGAGGGATCGACTGCGGCGGTGAAATAAACGTGCTTCTTCTCCGGGTAATTCGGCAGCGGCAACAGCGTGCTTTTCCCGCCTTCCAATCCGAGTGGCGAGCGGTAACGTTCGCGGTAGCCGCCAAGCACGTCGTAGTTCTCCAGCGCGAAGCCCGGCGGATCGATCTGCGCGTGGCAGTTTGCGCATGCAGGCAGTGCGCGATGTTTTTCGATTTGCTCGCGCAGGGTGGTCGCGCCACGGATGTCAGGCTCGATGGCGGGCGTGTCCGGCGGCGGTGGGCTGGGCGGGCGACCGATGATGCGCTCCAGCATCCAGACGCCGCGCTTGATGGGCGAGGTGTAAGTGCCGTTCGCGGTCGCCTTCAAAATGCTAGCGTGAGTGATGACGCCGCCCCGGTGATAAGCGGGGACGAGCGGCACTTTGCGAAACTCGCAGCCATCCACGTCGGGGATGCCGTAGTGTTTCGCGAGGCGTTGATTGAGCATCGTCCAGTCGGAGTCCACGAACTCGGTAACACTGCGATCCTTCGCGAGCACCTCGCGGAAAAAGCTCTTCGTTTCCGCCGCGAGCGACCAGCCGAGTTCGTCGTCGTATTCGAGATACTGCTCGTCGGGTTTCATCGTCAGCACCTTGCGAAGGTCGAACCATTCGCTGGCGAAATTCTCCACGAGCGCCTCCGCCCGCGGGTCTGCGAGCATTCGCTTCACTTCCGCGTGGAGCGTCTTCGGCTGGCGCAGTTCACCCCGCGCGGCGACGGCGAGCAGCGCGGCATCCGGGGGCCCGCTCCACAGGAAATACGCGAGCCGCGTGGCGAGCGCGTGGTCATTGAGCGGACCGGGCGGCGCGAGGTGGAAAAGGAAATGGGGCGAGCACAGCGCTGCCTTGTAAGTGGAGCGCATCGCCTCCGCGAACGGCACGTCGCGAGCGAGCCGCTCGTGCGCGAAGCCGACGTAGTACTCCGCCGTCTCCTCCCTCACCGGCCCGCGAAACGCACGCGGCAGAAACGCGCGGATGAGCCGCTCGGCGTCTGCCTTCGCATCCGTCGTCACCGGCACGAGCGGGTTGCTTTGGAACTGCTCGGGCTGCCACTTTTGCCAATCGTCTTTCGGCGCCGGATTGCCCGCCGCGCGTGCTTCCGCGTGCGTGCGCGGCTCCAGCGGCAGATCGCCAAAGAGCAACTTGTGTCCGGCTGACGGCCATTCCCCGAGCGGGCCTTCGATTTCAAAACGATGAATCTCCAGCCCGCGTGCATTCTTCCAATCAGGCGGCGTGTCCTTTTCATCCGGAAGCGTTTGCAATGTGTAGCCGCAGACGCCGATGCGGTGCTCGCTGCGCCGGCCTGACACATGAACGAACACTTCAATCGTCGCCGGTTTGTCCGCAGGCACATCGCGATACTCGATGATATGCCGCAAATCCGTGGCCCCCTGCATCCACTCCCAGCCGAAGCGCACGGGCAGCGGTTTGCCGCCGGTATTGCGCGCGGCAGCGGTCAACCGCACACGATAGTGGCCAGGCGTTCTGGCGGCTTCGCGCGGCATCACGTTCAGCTCCCAGTGCTGCTGCGTCTGGTGATATAGCACCGCGATTTCGCCCTCCGCCGCTGCACCGCGCGGGACGTGTTTGCGGTTCCCTTTCACCTCGCGGTCAAACCACTCACGCCCCGTAAAACTCTCGCGGAACTCCCGCTTCGTGCTCGACGTGATGACCGCGTCCAGCGCCGCATCCGCCGCACGCTGATACGCCACGAGATGCGCGGGAGAAACCGTCAGCGCCGAGGCGACCGTATCGAAACCGCCGACCGAGCCATCCTCCGGCAGCAGCTCTTTCACATGAACTGCCACGCCAAACAACTCGCGCAAGGTGTTCTCGTATTCCGTACGGTTCATCCGGCGCGACGGCACACGACCTTCCACCTTTTGCCGTTCCAGCGAAGCCGCCTGCAACTGCGACCCGAGGTAACCTGTCACCGCTTTCACGTCCGCCGCTGGCGGCCGTTCCTTTTTCTTCGGCGGCATCTCGCCGCTCGCGATCTTGTCATGCACACGCACCCACGCGGCTGCCGCCGCCGCATCGCCAAACTCGGGCTTCAAAGTCTCCAGCGAGAAGTCCCCCTTGGGCTTTTCACCCTCATGGCAATCAATACAATGCGCTTCGAGAAATGGCTGCAACGCGGCGCGATCATCTAGCGCAAAGGTTCTGGCCGCCGGGAAAATGGCGGCGAAGATGATGAACCGGGTTCTCATAAAGGTTGCGGAGCACAGCAGTGCGGTGATGAGGCGTTTCATGGTGTTTGGAAAAGGCGGCTTTGCACCAGCTCGTGCAGCAGCGTGCAGATGCCGCCGCCTTGCTTTTGTGAGCGGGCGACAATGCCGGCGATTTCATCGCGGTCACTAAAACCAAGGTCGCGTCCCATGGAGTAGATGGCGAATTGCTGCGCGAGATTCTTCAAGAGCTGCGGCGTGTCGGCGGCGAGCAGGGTCTGGAAGTCGGGGTAAAGTTCTTTGTCCGGGTCGTTAGCGGCGATGGCACGCAATTTCAGCCACTGGCCGGGGAAATCCTCGATGAACCGCTGGAAACTGGCGTCCTTGAGCATCCGCTCGACTTCATCGTGCAGCGACGCGCGGAGTTTGCCGGAGGCGGCGAGTTCCGTAAGCCGCGCATCGGGAATGGAGTTCGACAGGAAACAGGAAAGCCGGCAGGCGAGCGCGTGGTCATCAGGTTTCGCGTCCGGCTCCACATGATAGAGCAACTTCGTCACCGCCGCCGCGTCCCCCGCCGCCGGCCGCGCTTTCCTCTTCGGCGGCATCTCGCCGGACGCGATCCGGTCATCCACCCTCACCCATATCGCGAACGCCTCCGCAGCGGAGAACTTCGGCTTCAGCGCCGTGAGGTCGAGTCCGCCCTTCTTTTCGTCTCCATCGTGGCAGTCGTAACAGTGCTGCCCGATGAACGACTGCCCCCGCACATCCGCGCCATCACAGGGAATGATGAGAACGAGGACGGACGCGGCGAGTAAATTGGCCCACATTGCAAATCTCTCTATAAGCGTAGGAGATCGCCGTCAAGGTCGCTCGCAAAGTCATCAAGAGCGGTGGAATGGGCCGCTTCAGGTGTTAGCCCGGACACACGGCGATTTTCGATGATGGTGCGGACCATCCCCTGTGACGTGGCAACGTCGAGGTCATCACCCGGATACTCCTCTCCGAACGCTCAGTCGAAGTCAGTCACAATCACGGATCACTTTCCCTGACGGTCAGGGAAACCGACGTAAGGCAGCGTGTGGCCTTCCCCCTTGCGGATGACCTTCTTCTCCCCGCCGCGGGTCTCCTGCACCAGCGTTTGAAACGGATCGCCGCTGTAGCAGACTTCGGCAAAGAACGCGAAGAGGGACGCATTCTCGCTGACAAACATCGGCGCGAGCTTGCCTGCGGTCGTCGTGTAGCTGAAGCCGCCAATGATTTCGCTGCGTCCGCCGCCGAGCGTTTGGACAAGCGTTCCGCCGCGCTCGGTCTTGTAGCCTAGCACCCACGCGGTGCCGCCGTCGTTGAGGAAATGAGTGCCCTCATTCTCGATGTTGAGCTGCCGTGCGAAGACGCGCTGATTCTTGATCGAGAGTTCGTGGCCGGCGACGTCCTCGAAGAAAATCGTCCCGCGTCCCCTGCTGAAAATCTGCGTGCCAATGCTCCGCAGGATCACCGTGCGGTCCGTGGTGTTCTCGATGCCGCTGCCGACGTTTGCGAGATGCTCGAAGGTGACCTCGCCGCCTGCGCCTTCGATGCGGAAGGCGCGCGGGGACTTTTTGACGTAATCCACCTGCCCGCCAACCCCAAGGACGCGCTGCACCTTGCCGCGAATGATGACTGGCTTCGACAGCGCGTAATGTCCGGGGAGAAAGAGGGTCACCGCGCCGGAATCCACGGCTTTCTGGATCGCATCGGAGGCATCGCGTTCACCGTTCGGATCTGCGCCGAAAGCATCGGCGACCGCCCACTTCTTCGGATCCTCACGCAGCGGCGCGGGCGTCTCCTCTACAGGCAGGCGCAGCGAACCCGACCCACCCGGGAAGGCACGGGTCGGTGGGTGCGAAAAATACTCCGCGACCTTCGGCCCGGCACTTCCCGGCTTGTCCTCGCCGCTCACGCGCAGCGCCGCGACCCAGTCTGGCGTGGACACATCGCCGACAGCACGGCCATACCCGGTCGTCGCCACATCGCGCAGCATCAGGCGACCGCCATTGTAGTTGATCACCGCGGGAACCTTCGCTGCCTCGCCCTTTCCCGTGAGGGTGGAATCCACCAGACAGAGCGAGCCGTAACTGCGCACCGCCGGCACGGAATTCTCGCTCCGCAGACCGCGGATGGCGACGCTCTGACCTTCGTTGTCGAAACCAAACTGTGTCTGCCCGCGCAGCGTCAGGTGCTCGAACGTCTGCCCGTTCACCGCTCGTGACGTGGCCACACCACGCCGAAACCCGCGCACTTCAACCCTGCTCACGAAGAGCGGCCCATTCATGTCTCGATGACCGAGATCAAGCCCCACCTCGCCCGCACCATCCTCGGAGACAATCAGGCAGTCGCGCACCGCACCGTAGTTGTTGGCATAAAACTGCAGCCCGATCGCACCGGCATTCTTTGAGCCGACATCGAATGTCAGATTCTCCACATAATTGTGAAACCAATCCGCCGAGCCAAAGCCGCCGCACCACATGATCGCCGCCGGCTTGGCCGCATCGCTGAAGGTGCCGTCCTTCAAACGCAGGATGCTCTGGTCGCGGTGCTGGCCGCACAGCATCGTGAATCCCCAGTTGTCCCGGCCTTTCCACTGCTTCGGCCATGTCAGGGTCCGACTCACGATGTAGGTCCCCCTCGGAAAATAGATCATCCGGTGCCGCCCGACATTCTCGTTGAGCGCCCGCTGTAGCGCATCCGTGTCGTCAGTCACGCCATCCCCCTTCGCTGAATATGGCGGCTGTTTGACATCAATCACATAGGGCGATTTCGGATAACGCTGCTCGACGACCGGAGCAGCACCGGCCGAAAGACCAGTGGCAAACATCACCACCGCCGCGAGAAACCCGAACAATCTGAAACAAGATGGCCTCATGCCCTCAGTGTGACCATCCCAGATGACATGAACATGACAGCGAGAGCGAATTCTCTGCCCAGACAGTGATCCAGACGCAAGCCGTGCTTGCTCAATGCCTGGATATCATCAACAACTCGCACACCATCTCTCCATGCGCCTGCTCATCATTGAAGACGACCCGAAGCTCGCGCCGCTGCTCGCCCGCGGCTTGCGCGAGGAAGGCTTCGCGGTCGATGTCTCGGGCGACGGCGATGACGGCGCCTTGCGGGCCGTTGAGCAGGACTATGATCTCATCGTGCTGGACGTAATGCTGCCGGGACTTGATGGGTTTGAAGTACTCGAACAGCTGCGCACGAAAGGCAGACGCACGCCCGTGCTCATGCTCACCTCCCGTGGTTCCGTGCAGGACCGGGTGCGCGGCCTCAACGGCGGCGCAGACGATTATCTGAAGAAGCCCTTCGCCTTTGAGGAACTGCTGGCCCGCATTCACGCGTTGCTCCGCCGCGCCGCTCCCGAATGCGATGCACGACTGCGCGTGGATGACCTCTTCCTCGACCCCCTCGCGCGCATAGTGACGCGTGGCGGACACGTCATTGACCTGACCGCGAGGGAGTTTTCCATTCTCGAATACCTGCTTCGCCACGCCGGCCGCGTCATCTCCCGCACGCAGCTCTCCGAACACGTCTGGGACGAGAACTTCGATGCCATGAGCAATGTGATTGACGTCACAGTCTACCGGCTGCGCGAGAAAATTGACCGCAAGGGCGCGGCTCTCGTGCATACCGTTCGCGGCGCTGGTTACGTGCTGCGCGACCCGGCAAAGTCATGAACCGCGACGAACGCCGCCTCATCCTCTACAGCTCGCTGCTCATGCTGGCGCTGCTCGCACTAGCCGGTGTGTTGTTGCGCAACTACGTCGCCAGAACCCTCGTCGCCGATGCGAACGTCCAGACGGCTTTCCTCGATCTGGCGCTGCGTGACCGCTCACGTTATCTGGCAGAGACGCTCCAATCCGATCGCCAGCAGGGCCGCTGGCCGGAGAATCTCGCGGACATCCTCACCCGCAATCACGCCGACTATAACCGCGACATCTTCATCCAGGTGTTTGAGGCGGACGGAAGGCTGGCCGCAGCCTCGGTCAACACACCATCCGGAACCACCCTCTCGCCAAAGGCGCAACGTGTTGGCAGAGAGGAACTGCACTGGCTCAGCGACGAAACGAAAGGAGCCGACGGGCGGACGCTGCGGTTGGTCACCTATCCGATCTACATTGGTGCTCCGGATGATCCGAAGGCACAGGCGCTCGGCTTCGCACAGGCCGGCCTGACCCTTCCGGATGCGGCCCGTGCCGTGTCCGTTTTCACATGGACCATGATCCCGGCCCTCGCGGGATTCGGCATCCTGTTTGTCATCGCCCTCCGCGCCGCCGTGGGGGCAGCGAGCCATCGCCTCCGCCGCGAGGCCGCCTCACTGAACGCATCGCAGCAGCGCTTCATCGGCGACGCCGCCCACGAACTCGGCACGCCGCTCGCCATCCTGCGGGGCGAGATGGACATCGCGCTCCGCCGCGAACGGAGCGCCGAAGATTACCGCGCGGCACTGGTCAGCTGCCGCGAGGAAATCGAGCGCCTTTCGGGACTCTCGGAAAACCTCCTGACACTTGCCACCGCCGATGCCGGCCAGCAACTGGTGCAACCCGCGCCATGCGACGCCGTCGAGATCGCAAGGGCCGTGCATCAGCGTTTCGCCAGGTTCGCCGCCGGGAAGGATATCGCCTTCACCCTCGCTGCTCCCGAATCCCTGCCGTGGTCGGCCGACGCCGTGGCCGTCGGACAAATTCTCGGCAATCTCGTCAGCAACGCCCTGCGCCACACGCCCCCCGGCGAAAGCGTCGCGCTCACCGTTGCCCGCGAATCACACGCCATCGTGTTTCAAGTCACCGATACCGGCGAAGGCATTCCCCCTGCGCATTTGCCTCGGATCTTCGAACGCTTTCACAGGGTGGACAAAGCCCGCTCACGCGCCGGTGCCGGAGCCGGCCTCGGCCTAGCCATCGTCAAATCCTTCGTCGAGGCACACGGCGGCACCGTCGCGGTCACAAGCGAAGTCGGCAAAGGCTCCACCTTCACCTGTCGTTTCCCCGTCACTGTTTCCGGAGCCTCCTGAGGAAACGACGAACTCACGGTCTCGCAAAAAGCGGGCTGGCAATGACCGCCGCGAGCAGGCTCCGTACCCCATAGCCGCCAGGCCGAGCCGCCAGCAGAATCCGCTCGACTTCCGCTCGGTCCGCAAAGCTGACCTCCGCACCGGTGGCGTAGGTAATGAGATGCCCCGCAAAGGCGCGCGCAAGTTTGTCAGGCTCGGCCGCGAGTAGAGCGCGGAGTTCGCGGATGTCCTTGAACGGGCTACCATCCGGCATCACTCCAGTGCAGTCGACTGGGCGGTCCACATGATACTCGATGCCGCGTCCGTGAATCGCCGGGCGCCCTGCGGATCCGGCGGGAGCATTCGGCGCACCGCGCACGCGATAGGCCTCGCGCCACCCGCCCGTGACATCGAAACTCTCCAGCGCAAACCCATAAGGGTCCATCTTCACATGGCAACCGGCGCAGGTGGCGTTGCGCTTATGTTTCTCCAACTGCTCGCGGATCGTGGTCGCACCCCGAGTATCCGGCTCGATGGCACCGGCATCCGGCGGCGGCGGGGTCGGGACAATTCCCATGACCTGCTCCATCACGAACGCTCCACGCTTCACCGGAGAAGTCGTCGTCCCATTCGCCGTGACCTTGAGCACCGCTCCCTGCGTGAGAAACCCGCCACGCACGCTGTCCGGGGGCAGCGGCACACGGCGCAGTTCGAATCCACTAACACCATCAATCCCATAATGCCGCGCCAGCGGCTCATTGATCATCGCGAAGTCCGACTGCACAAAATTGGTCACACTGAGGTCCTCGCTCAGAAGTTCCGCGAAAAACGCACGCGTCTCCGCCAGCATGGATTCCATCAGCCACGGCATGAACTCAGGGTAAAGCTGTTTGTCCGGCGGGTTGCTCTCCAATTCCCTCATCCGCAGCCACTGACCCGTGAAATCAGCCACAAAGCGCGCAGACCGCGCATCGCGCAGCATCCGTTCCGTCTGGGCCCGAAGCACGTCCTGCTTCGTTAGGTCGCCCTTCTCCGCAAGAGCCAGCAGTTCCTCATCCAGGAGCGAGGACCACAACAAGGCACTCAGCCGCGAGGCCACGAGAAACTGTTCCCTCGCCAGCCCCGGCACGAAAAACTCCGGCGCACTGAGCACCCGACGATACGCCGACTTCATCGCATCCTGAAAATGCGCACCGCCCAGCATCCGCTCGCGCACCAGCGCGGCGTACGGCTCCACCTCCGCGTCCGCGATCGTCCGGCGAAAAGCCCGCCGCATCAGCGCCGCCAGCAGCCGCCGCGAGTCCTTGTCAGGCTCCGCGCTCACGACATGAACCGCCACGCGCTTCGTACCATTCTCGCCATAAATGTCCTCCGGATACGAGCCGTGCATGCCGCGCGGCCACTTCTGCTGCACCGGCTGCGGCACACCGCTTTCCTTCGTCCAGAGCTGCACCGGCAAATCGCCAAACAATGCCCGCTGGCTCGCCGGCGGCCAGGCGTCGTGCAGCGGGCCCTCGATTTCAATCCACTCGATGGCCAACCCGGGACACGGGAGCGGCGGCCCTGGCGTGTTCTTGTCATGCGGGAAATCACGCACGTTCTCCAGCGAGGCCATCACGAGCCGCAGGTTGCTGTCCGTCCCATGCGTGTGCCCGTCGCTTCTCGCGAGCCACATTTCGAATTCCGCCACGCCCGCCTTGTTCGCCGGCAGTCCCTTCGTGCCAAAATGCTCGCCCGTGCTGTGAATCCCAAGGCCCAACGCGCCCGTCCGATCCGTCGCCACCGCCTTCGTGCCATCCCATGCAAAGCTGTAGCCCGACACCCGCACCCGGTGCCGCCCTGACAACACCGGCGCAATGGACGTCAGCGAAAAACGAAAGTCTGCATCCTCGTGGCGGAAGAATCCCAGCGCCGTGGCATGCGGTTCGTCATCCACCAGCTTCCAGAAACCCTCGTCGCGGAAAGTCGGATCGCGCTCCAGCCCGATGAGCGGCACAAAACTCCGCTGCCCCACACTGAGCACCACCGGAGGCTCGGCCTCGCGCCCTTCGTGGCGATTGTTGTCCCACGGACGGTAGCCGTATTTGAAAACCGGCGGCTGCTCCACAAACGCCGGCGTCGCTTCATTCAAAGCCACATCCACCGCCGCAAGGTAAGCGTCCACATGCACGAACGACACATCCAGCGCCGCCGCCGCGCGGTCAAAGCCATGCGACTTCCCATCCGCCGGCAAAACATGCTGCACGCGCAGTCCCGGCAGCTCCACCAGATCGCGCAGCGCATTCTCAAACTCACCGCGCGACATCCGCCGCAGCCCGCCGCGCCCATCCCTAACCTGACGCGCCGCATCCACTGCCGTAAGTTCCTTCCCCAACGATTCCAGATAACCCGCCGTCGCCACCGCGTCCGGACGCGGCTTGTCTTTCGGCGGCATCTCTCCGTCACGTATGCGGTCATGCACTTTCACCCACTGCGCAAATGTCTCCGCATCGCTGGAAATAGCGGCCAGCGCCGTCAGATCCAACCCGCCCTTCTTTGTCTCGGCATCGTGACAGGAAACACAGTGCTCATCAAGAAACTGCCCCGCCTCCGCCGCTGCCAGCGCACCGCATAGCAGCGGCAAAAAGACGAAACAGGAAAGCAGCGGCAGTCGTGGAGGCATTGGGAAGGTGATACACCACAAGAACGCGATCTGCCTGTACTCCTTTGTGTAACCCGCTCGCACCTCCCTCAATCGTCGCACTGCCATTCCACCGGCGAGCTCGCCGGTAACCTCTCCGCTGCCCTTCATCATCCGGGCGAAAACAATTCCCGCCGCCTGTCACGCTCATGTCATCTTCGCCGCGCAGGATGGGTGCGCATGAAGACGCTAAAATCCCTTGCCCTTCTCTTTGCCGCCGCGTTCCCCGCCAACGCATTCTCCCAATCCGCCGGTGCCGCGCCATGCTGCACCGTGCAGGCGGTCGGCGGACGCTCCGCCGTCGATTCCGGCCGATGGAGCTCGCCAGCAACATGGGGCGGCACGCTGCCCGCAGCCGGTGCGCGTGTCTCCATCCCGGCAGGAATGGATGTCGTCCTCGATACCAATCCTCCGGCCCTCAAAGCGCTGTTCGTGGAAGGAAAGCTCCGCATTGCGCCACGCGATACGCAACTCGCAGCGGACTGGGTCATGATTCACGGCTTGTTCGAGGCCGGCACCGCCGCCTCGCCCTTCAAGCATCGCCTCACCATCACGCTGAATGGGAAGAACAAGACAGAGAACGTCGTCTGCTCGGGCATGCCCATGGGCGCAAAATTCGTGAGCGTGATGAACGGCGGTCGCCTCTCGCTGCACGCCCCGCCAGCCACAGCGTGGTCCCGCCTCGCGGCTGACACGACTCCCGGTGCGCGACAGATCATCGTCGCGGACGCGCGTGGTTGGCAGCCCGGCGATACGATCGTGATCGCCCCGCGCGTCGCCAAGCGCGGGCAGACGGAGAAGCGCGTGCTCCTCGCAGTGAACGGCAGCACGCTCACACTCGACAAGTCACTGAGTTTTCACCACAGCGGCACCATGCCAGTAGTCGACGGTCGAACCCTCGACATGCGCAGTGAAGTCGGACGGCTCGATCGTCGCATCGTCATCCAGGGCGACGCCGACTCGACAAACCTCAAATTCGGCGGACACGTCATGATCATGGCCGGTGGCTCGGCACAGGTGGACGGTGTCGAACTTCGCCGCATGGGCCAGTTCAACAAGCTCGGACGCTACCCCTTTCACTGGCATCTCCTCGGCGATGCCCCCGGCCAATACCTTCGCAATTCCTCCGTTCATTCATCATTCCAACGAGGCGTGGTCATCCACGGCACTCGGCAGACGCTGGTGGAAAACAACGTCGTCTTCGACACTCCCGGCCACAACTACAGCATCGAAGACAGCACCGCGACGGACAATCTTCTCCATAACAATCTGGCACTCGAAAACCGCGTCATCAGCCTCACGGAGGCAACCCTGCGCGAACAAGGTGACAATCAGGCCGCCAACTTCTGGATTCGCTCGGCGCGCAACACTTTCACCGGAAATGTCGCCGCGGGCTCCATGGCGAATGGCTTCTGGTACGACCAGGTGACCGACGGCCCAACGGTCTTCCGCGGCAATACCGCCCACTCCGGCTACGCCCTCAGTATCCTCACCGACTTCGTCCGCGACGCCGGCCTGCTCGTGACGAACGTCGGTGAGCATCGGCTCGAGTTCAGCGACTCGCTCTTCTATCAGAACGTGAACGGAATCTGGCCAAACGAAAACGGCGCGATGAACTTCAAAAACATCGCCTTTGCCGACCACTGGCGCGGACCGGCGATGACCATGGATACGGTCGGCGAGAACACGGTCTTTGAAGACAATCTCTTCGTCGGCAAAACACGCGAGCCAGTGAAAGGCGAGGTCAACAGCACCGACTCTCAGAGCGTGCCGCCCGCCATGCTCATCCAGTACAGCGGCCTCGCCGACGTCCGAAACCCGGTCTTCGCTAACTACGGAGACTCGTCGCTCCTCAGTGCGAACGACATCCTTCTCGAATGGCAGGCACAGTTTTTCCTCAGCGGCGTACGGCTCATCGGTACAGCCCCGGGCGGACGCAGTTTTCACGAACAAACCCTCACCACTCTGCTCGACACATCGTACGGCCAGCCCCCCGGAACCTATGTCTTTAACAAGCATCCACAGCTCGCGCCCGCGGACAGTCAGGCGGTAATCCTCGGCGAAGATGGAGAAACCTATTTGAGAATGCCGGAACGATTTGGCTACTCACTGCTGCGCACGGAAGTGCTCGGCGGCGACTACTTTTCGCAAAGCTGGCACCAGCCCGGATTCCAAGCGCTGCGCAGCGACGGGATGCGCTTCACCGATGGCGAGAACGATCAGTTCATTGACGGCTTCTGTGTCATCTGCGGCGGGCGCTATCGCTACGCGCTGGAACAGGCGCCGCCGACAGCGACGTTCTTCGTGCGACTCGACGACATGGGCCCGCACATGCCCGCAGGCATCGCGCAGTCCGTCATCTTTTCCATCCCGCTCGACGCCGCGCCAAAGAGCGTCGCCCGCATCGATGAATTGAACGATGAAACCATTCCCGCCCCACCCGCCGCCCGGCTCACCGCCGCGCCAAGCATGGCCGCGTTCTCCGCAACCCCGCACGCCAGTTACTTCTATGATCCCGCCGCCCGCCGCCTGCACCTCCAGGCCGACGCCCGCTGGCTCGTCATTTCACGCTGATTCAATCGACCGCATGGTGCAGGGCAGCCGGGAATTCATTGGCATCACGCGAACTCAAGTCCTCGCAATGTACCGGAGGCACCCGCAAAGCTCCCGGCTTCGAGACCCATGCGTTGCAGCAGCGAAACGTAGAGTGTCGCAAGGTTCTGATTGCTCTTCCGGTCGAAGGCGAGGTGCTGGCCGTGCTTGAAACCGCCACCCGCGAGCAGCACCGGAAGATTGTCGTTCGAGTGCGCATTGGCGCTTCCCATGTTAGTCCCGAAAAGCACCGACGTGTTCTCCAGCAACGCAGCGCCATTCTCCTCAGCGCGGCGCAGGCCGCCGAGAAAGCCAGCGAGCGCCCGAAATTCCGCCTCTTCGATCTTCCGCAATTCAGAGATCGTTTCCTCGCGGCCGCCGTGATGGGTGAGTTCGTGGATGTTCGACTTCACACCAGGAATGGTTCTCGGCGTCACACTCGCAAGGCTGATGCAGAGTGTCACGATGCGCGTAGCGTCCGTTTCCAGCGCGAGGCGCGCGAGATCGAGCATTGATTCCAGATGCGCCGGCAGATCGTTCCGGTCCTCAATCTCCTTCGGCTGCGGCACGGTGGTCTTCGGCTTGGGAACGCTCAGCCAGCCCTCGGCGGCCGCCAGTCGCTTTTCAGCATCGCGCACCGCAGCAGCAAACTGCTCCAGTCGGTCGCGGTCAGCGGCACTCACGTTCTGCTGGAGCCTCTTGTATTGCCCATGCAGTCCATCAAGCAGGCTGCGATCCTCTTTGAGGCGGAGCACCGCCGCCGCTTTGCCTTCGGCAGAATCCTCAGCAAAGAGCTGCTGATAGAGCTTCACCGGACTGGATATCGGCGGAATCATCGACCCACTGCGCGTCCAAGACAGACTGAGATTGTCAGAGCCAACCATCAGCGGAAGCGAGGGAAATCGCGTGGCCGCGCCAAGCTGCTCCGCCATCACCTGGTCAAGCGAAATACTGTTCTTGAAGGATCCACGACTCGCGCCCGGCGCGCCCGTGAGAAAACTCATCTCCGCCGCGTGCCCGCCATCCACGCCCGGCAGCGAAACGCCCGAAAGCACGGTCAGGTCCGCCCGGTGATCCTTGAGAATATCAAGATAGGGCGTCCCGCCATAATCGCGCCCGGCCTGCTCCGGAAAGAAAAACTGCGGCAGGATTCCCTGATTCGTCATCAACCCGACAAATCGCCGCGGCACCGGCGGCGCAGCAGCCGCTCCCAGCCGCGGCGACATGCTCTCAAGAATCGGCAGCGCAAGCGTCACACCTGAGGCACGCAGGAAATGTCGGCGGCTCAGCGGGGTGCGGGTCACGATGTTCATGCCGAAACATGCGCCTCAATGCGCCAACCTGCACCCGGTTTTCACTGCCCGTTCGAGTAGTGTCTCTCAGTGCGCCCCTCAATCTCGTATGGCTTGGGATGCCCCCCCTTGCTGCCGCGTCCGCCGACGGCAACGCAATTCATCTCGCCGCTCACCTCTGAGGCAGGAAGGATCGCCCAATCACTGACCAAGCGTGATGGGATTAGCCGCTTCAAGTGCCAGCGCGGCTTTGCGCCGCTGTTCGATGGCGGCGCGGACGGTTGGCAGTGACGTCGCGATGTAAACGGCATCCCGGCTTTGGGTGTCATCAATGACCACTCCGTCTCCGGCGCGATGCCACTTCGTCTCATGAATGCCGTCGGCGTCCACGCGGAACACATCATCCGCACCACGGAGCCATGGAGGAAGCGCGAACGTGAACTGAACGGCGCGCGGCGGGCCGAACTTGAACACCTTTTCCTTCTCGTCGGCAATGTAGGCAGTGTCATTAGCAAATAGCACCGCAGCATCGGGCGCTGCAATCGACGCAAGATCCCAGTCGGGCGAACCATCGCGGGTGCGGCGCTCGAATCGATACGCATCGCCTTCGAGCAGAAATGGTTCGAGCATGCGGATCTCCCGGCCAATCCGGCTGATGGGTTCCCAAGTGTCAGGAAACTTGAGTAGCGATTTCTGGCTGAGGTTGAACCAATAAAGCGAGGTGATGCCGGTGGAAATGGCGTGCATCGCCTGAGCCCGCAATTCGTCTGGTGTCGGCGCGCGCCGGGACCTTCCGCCGTCAAGCCAGCCACCACGCCATCCGTCGTGGGGGCCCTGGGACCAAGCGGCGCAGGGTGCCGGGCGATTGAGCTCACGCAACGAACGACACAGGTCGCCGATGGTCTCCAGTGGTGCACCCCAGCGGATCCGGCGCCCGCCCCATCGATCGTATCCGGACCATGCGTCCGCTGCAGGTGCGACCACACGATACGCATCAAAGTGTGGATAGTCGGATAGCCCCGCATACCACCGCCACGTGCGCTCGTCGCTGAGGGTGACCGAGGTGGCGAGGCGACTGATTCGATATGGCAGCAGCTTGTCGAAAACCTCTTGAGGTGCCATGGCCCTGCCTCCCCCGAACTGAGGTTCGCCAAGAAACTCGACGGCGTGGATCTTCGGCAGCCATTCATCCGTGTCCCATTTCTCCAGCGGCCAGAGGCGGTTGAAGAGCTTGAGTGGATAGCGGTCGTAAAGCGCCGGGTTGTCCGTGTAGCCCGCGATGTGATCAATCTGCCCTGCGTTCACGTGCAGATGACTCAGGAGCTTGAGATAGGGTTCGCTTGTGAGCGCATCATTCACCCAGCCTCCGCTGATGTCGAAGGTCTCCCGTTTGATCCTCAGATGCGCCCAGAGCGGACCGGCAGTGGTGCCGAGTTCCAGCGCGGCGAATGTAAGCGGCAGTTTCGGGACGCGCAGCCTGATGAATCCTTTCTCGCCCGGCGGCACGATCATCGATACCGTCACCGGATTCTGTGGCCAGAGCACCTGCCTCTCGGTTCCGGCTTTCGGCAGCCAGAGGCGCAGCGACGTCGCCTTCAGTTCCTGCGCAGATTCGTTGGCAACGTGCAACACAATGGTGTCCGGCCGAACCGATTCATCGCTGGAGAGAAAGGTCACCGCGGAAATCCAGTGCTGCGGAGCGGTCACTGGGATCGTCACCTTCCCTAGCCCCTCCGCCGCAAGGTCGAATGCTTGTCCCGGACCCCAGCGGGACGTGCGGCCATTGAAGGACCAAACGCTGAGTGCCCCCTCCTGCCCCCGCACCGCAGTGCCGAGGTCGTGCCAAGCCCACTCACCGGTCGCCAGCAATTCGGCAGGCGTGCGGCCGTCAAACCTTGCAGGCCCAGCCGGCCCTTTGACATAAATCTGCACCCGCGCAGAAAGGTCAGGGTCTCGCGGACTGCGGTAACGCATCGACTCCACTATCCCGTGCGGGATGACCGAGGTGCCTGCGACCTCAGCAGCGCACCCTGACGAGACCGCAAAGCCCAGAGCAATCGACGCAAGGAGCAGACGGGGCAGAGAAAGAACGTTCATGGATGATCTCTCCGCCCGAAATCACTGCCGCCCATGCCTGTACACCCAAACGCGGTCAGTCATGCCTCCGTGCACCACCAGCACATTCAGTCGCGGGTCGAAGTATCCCTTCGGCTGAGCCCAGTACTTTCCGGCTCCATAGTCCGACGGCGGACAACCGTCACCAACCGGCGTCACCAGTTCCCACTGATTCGTCGTCAGTGAAAACACCGCCACCCTGCCCTCCTTATTGCCGTCCGTCAGCAGAAACACATCGCTCACACTGTCGTAGGCGAACATGGTCTTCGCATCGTGACACTCCATCGGAATGGCATCATTGAGCCGCGACCACTCATTCTTCACAACATGATAGGCAAAGGTCGAGGTTCCGATCACCGCGACCATCGTTTTGTGCTTGGGGCTGTAAGCCGTTTGCTGTTCCTCGGTCGGAGCCACCTTGTCCCGAAGCACCAGCGTGTCGATCTTCTTCCCGCCATTGGGCTTGAGTTCCGTCCACTCATTGCTCACCACGTCCCACGACCACATCCCATAGGCATGCGGCGAAACATTCTGCGCAGCCACGTAATAGATCACCCGTTTCAGCTCGGGAATATAGCACATCGTTGCCCCCATTCCCTCCATGTCCGGCATCGCACCACTCTTCGGGCGCTTGTGAATGATCCACTGCTTCTTGTCAGGATCGAACATCCAGATACTGCTGTAGGACTTGTCAATCTTCCGGTCGACCTCCGTCAGCGGAACCCCCGTGTACAGGCTCTCCAGCACCGCCGAATCCGTCGGCGACGCCCCCGTCCCATGAATCATCACGCGCCGATTCGGTTCGTAAACCAGCGTGTCCCACGTATGCACCGGCAGGATCGGCCCGCCGTGTGTCGTCGTGAAGTAACCGTCCTTGAGCACCACGTTCGCCTTCCACCACGGACGAACTTCCTCAAACCGTTTCCTCTCCTCCGCCGTCATCGTCGCATCCGGATTCGCCCGCAGCCGTCTCGCTAGGAAAAGCAGCACATCCTTCATCGGCCCGTGATTCCCCCCATCAGGCTCAAAGATCATGTGCCACGTGTTCGATCCAAGATGGTACTCCCAGACGTCGTTGGACCGGATCGTCTGATGATCGCCCCCATGATAAAGCGCCGTCTGCCGCTCAGGAGCGTACGCCATCCGCATCGTGTACCCACGCGTCACCGGGCCAACGGTCTGACACCCGTAAATGTCACTCTTCGCATCAACCTTGAACTTCGGAAGCGCTAGCGCCGTCCGGTCCCCAAGGCCCGCAATCGCCTGAATCACCGCCGGTTCATCAACATACGGCAACCGCCCTTCCTTCGGCCCCTCCGCCATCACCATCGCCCCGCTGACAATCAGGGAATGACATACCCCCGCAAGAATCGCGCGAGCCAGCCCGCCGCGGTGCACACGTTCCAGCTTTGTGAATAGGATTGCCCTCATAGTCCCACCACTATGGAACCCAGAGACCACTCCTTCAATCTCAGGAATCCAACCCGACCACGCCATCCAATTGCACCCGCCCATCATCTCGAGCTTTCCCCCGCGGAAACGCCATGCACCGTACCCCCGTGCCTCCAACCGCCGTCCCAGCACCTTCACCCGCCTGCCCTCAATGCGGCGGCTCCATCGCCGTCACCCCGCTCGGCCCTCAGTGCCCGCAATGCCTCTTCGCCTCCATCGCCGGAGACGCCATCGAACCTCCCTCCGGCAGCCGCAGTTTCGGCGAATACGAACTCCTCGATGTCCTCGGCCGCGGCGGCATGGGCGTCGTCTACCGCGCATGGCAACCCGCCCTCCAGCGCTCCGTCGCCCTCAAACTCCTCCTCGCAGGCCCCTTCGCCTCACCCGATTTCGCCCGCCGCTTCCGCCGCGAAGCCCAGGCCGCCGCACGCCTCCGCCACCACGGCATCGTCACCGTCTTCGACCTCGGCGACTGCGACGGCCAACCCTACTACACCATGGAACTCATCGAGGGCAGCACCCTCGCCGATTCCGTCCGCTCCGGTCTCCCCTCCCCCGCCACCGCCGCCCACGCCGCCGAATAACAAGCCACCGCCGCCACAAAACGCCTCGTCCCCAACGCCGCTTCCGCACTCCCACCCATCCCCGGTGGCCTGCCCCCCGGCGAAGCCGTCGCATCCATCGTCGTCACCACTAGCCCGAAATGAACCGCCGTCCCCCCTGAGAGACAGCCTTCCCACCACCCCATGAAAACCATCTTCCTGGCCCTTCTCTTCGCCCTCCCGGCTGCCGCCGCCGATCGGGTCGCCCTCGTCATCGGGAACACCATCTACGATCCTGCCAAACCGAAAGGCACGGCCCCGAATCTCATCACCGCTGACAACGATGCGAAGGCTCTCGCCGTGCTTTTGGAAAAAACCCTCGCCTTCAAAGTCATCCTGAAAACCGATGCGGCCCTCAATGACATGGCCGATGCAGTGGAGGAATTCAAAGCCGAAGCCGCGTCCGCAAAAGTCGTCCTCGTCTTCTATGCGGGCCACGGCATCGAGAGTGCCTCGCTAGGGGATAACTTCCTGCTCCCCGTCCAGGCGAAGCTGGTAAAGGAAGCTCACCTGAAAACCGAAGCATACCCGCTCAAGACTCTGCTGTCCGACGTCCAGCAGCTCTCCGCCGCCACCCGGCTCGTCATCCTCGACTGCTGCCGGAACAATCCCCTCGAAGGCAGGGCATGGTACGACGCGGAACGCCCCCAGAACGAATACGGCCGCGGTCTCGCCGCCGTCGATTCCAAGGCGCTTGACCAGTCCACCATGGTCGTGTTCTCCGCCGCCCCGGGAAAACCGGCCAAGGACCGCCTTCTCACCACGGACCTCCACAGCCCATTCGCCGAAGTACTCATGGCGAAACTCATGGAGTCCGGCAAAAGCTGCGCCCAGATCTTCGGCGAAGTCGAGGAAGCCGTGTTCCTGAAAACCAGCGAGCAGCAACGCCCGAAAACGTTCCTCAATGGCAATCTCGCCACGTTCACTAGCTTTGTCTTCCGCCCAGGAGGCGGATCGCCTCAGCCGGATGCCGCCACAACCTTCACCAATTCGCTGGGCATGAAGTTCGTCCCAGTGCCCGGCACGGAGGTGCTCTTCTGCATCCACGAGACCCGCAGCAAGGATTACGCCGCCTTCACGGCCGACGGGAATCGTGGTTACACCATGAGAGGGGACAATGCGGAGGAGTGGATGACCGGAGATTTCAGTAAAGTTCCCGTGGGCCGTGGTTCCGGAGAGAAGGCAGAACAAAGCGACCATCCAGTGGCCAACGTATCGTGGCTCGACGCCATGGCCTTCTGCGACTGGCTCTCGAAAAAAGAGGGGAAAACCTACCGTCTCCCAACGGACCGGGAGTGGAGCGTGGCGGTCGGCATCCCGCAGGAAGGTAACGGGACGCCCAAAGCACTCGATTCCAAGATTGCCGACGTGTATCCATGGGGCGGCGGTTTCGTGGCGGCTTCCATGCAGGGGAACTATGGGGACTCTACCGCCGAGGCGAAGGGAACCGGGCTCAGCTTTATCAATGGATACCGCGATGGATTTGCCACCACGGCACCGGTGATGAGTTTTCCGGCGAACAAGTTCGGACTGTACGACATGGGGGGAAATCTATGGGAATGGTGTTCCGGATGCTTCGACGGGACAGATCCCACCGGGAAGTACCGCTCGCTGGCGGATTCCCGCATGGCGCGGGGCGGGTCGTGGCTCAATTTTGATTCCTCGGATCTGCTCTCCTCGTGTCGCATCTTCGGTCGTCCCTCGCTTCGAAGCGGCAACCGCGGGTTTCGCGTGGTGTTGGTTGGGCGGTCCGGCGGCTAGGCTCCTACCCTTTGCCTTTTTACCTTTCTTTGCCTTTGGCTCCGCGCAGCAGCGGAAAAAATCTGGGAAATCCGCGCTATCACAAATAGGCACGCGGCACTGGCGTCGCAACGCACACCAACCGGTGATTGAACACGGTCCGCGAACCACCCGCGGGCCATTCTCCAGCTTTCCCCCGCCGAAACGCCATGCACCATACCCCCGTGCCCCAACCGCTGCCAGCACCTTCCCCTTCACCCGCCTGCCCACAGTGCGGCGGCCCCATCGCCGTCACTCCCCTCGGCCCTCAGTGCCCGCAATGCCTCTTCGCCTCCATCGCCGGAGACGCCATCGAACCTCCCTCCGGCAGCCGCAGCTTCGGCGAATACGAACTCCTCGACGTCCTCGGCCGCGGCGGCATGGGCGTCGTCTACCGCGCATGGCAACCCGCCCTCCAGCGCTCCGTCGCCCTCAAACTCCTCCTCGCCGGCCCCTTCGCCTCTCCCGATTTCGCCCGCCGCTTCCGCCGCGAAGCCCAGGCCGCCGCCCGCCTCCGCCACCACGGCATCGTCACCGTCTTCGACCTCGGCGATTGCGACGGCCAACCCTACTACACCATGGAACTCATCGAGGGCAGCACCCTCGCCGATTCCCTCCGCTCCGGTCTCCCCTCCCCCGCCACCGCCGCCAGCCTCCTCGAAAAAACCTCCCGCGCCGTCGCCCACGCCCACCAGCAGGGCGTCCTCCACCGCGACCTCAAACCTTCTAACATCCTCCTCACCGCCGACGGCGAACCCCGCGTCGCCGACTTCGGCCTCGCCCGCTTCCCCGACGCCCCCGACGACCCCCAACTCACCCTCTCCACCAGTCTCCTCGGTTCCCCGGCCTACATGGCCCCGGAACTCGCCACCGGCCAACCCGCCACCACCGCCTCCGACATCTACGCCCTCGGAGCCGTCCTCTACGAACTCCTCACCGGCCGGCCACCCCACCTAGGCAGCAGCCCGCAGGAAATCCTCTCACACGTCCGCGATTCCCCCATCGTCGACCCTCGCCGCCTCAACCCTTCCCTCCCCCGCGACCTCGAAACAGTCTGCCTCAAATGCCTCGACCGCGACCCCGACCGCCGCTACGCATCTGCCTCCGCCCTAGCCGATGACCTCGACCGCTTCGCCCGCCGCGAACCCGTCCTCGCCCGCCCCGTCAGCGCCTTCGGCAAGACATGGCGCTGGTGCCGTCGCTACCCGGCCCTCGCCAGCGCCCTGACACTTTCCGCCGCCGCACTCGTCGCCGTCGCCATCGTCCTGGCAATTTCCTCGCAACACCAGAAGCGCTCCGCCGACGCCGCCCGCGCCGCCGAAAAACAAGCCACCGCTCAGCTCCACGCCTCCCTCATCGATCAAGCCCGCGCCGCCCTCCTCTCCACCGACGGCAACCGTCGCTTCCAATCCCTCAATCTCCTCCGTAAAGCCAAAGCCCTCGCGCCCTCACCGGACATCGAACGTCTCGCCCTGGCCGCTCTCGCCATCCCCGGCCTCCGCCTCGATCAAACCCACAACGCCGGCCCCGACGCCCTCCCCCACCCAGCCCCCCTCGGCAACGCATGGTCCGTCCTCTCACACTTCCCCGATCACAGCTCCGTCCAGATCTTTTTCCCTGACAACTCCCCACCATCCTCGCCTCTCAACCTCCCTCCCGCCCGCGAATTCTCCCGCGCCCCGCTCTCCCCGCTCCTCTCCATGCTCGCCTTCGAGGGCCGCGACCAATCCCTCCGCGTCTTCCGCCGCTCCGACCAAGCCTGCATCCTCACCGCTCCCCAAACCCGCTGGGCCGCCTTCGCCCCCGACGAATCCGCCATCCTCGGCTTCAAAGACGGTAAACTCCTCCGCTTCCTCCTCCCCTCAGGCCTCCCCGACCCCGCATGGTCATCCCCTCGCGCCGACCCGCTCCTCTACACCCCCCTATCAGAAGTCGTCTTCTCCCCTGACGGCAAATCCCTCGCCACCGCCGGCTCCCAGCGCTCCGCACAACTCCTCGACGCCGTCACCGGCCAGCGGCTCTGGCGCACCCGCATCCCCGGCAATATCCACTCGTTCGCATGGCACCCTCAGCGGCCAGTCCTCGCCATCATCTGTCAGGACGAAATCGTCTTCTGCGACGCCTCCTCAGGCCTCCGCACCGGCGGCTGGTCCACCCGCGCCACCGGCGATGTCCTCACCGCCGCCTTCAGCCCCGACGGCCACCTCCTTCTCACCGCCGGTTGGGACGGCATGGTTCGTCTCCACGACTGGGAACACGCCACCCTCCTCGCCGCCACCCCAGGCATCGGCTCCACCGCCACATGGTCACAGGACGGCCTCGGCGTCCTCATCGCCGACACCAACTCGCTCTATCAATGGACCGCCCTCCCCGGCACCGGCCTCTCCACCCTCGGCCGCAAATCCCGCGCCCGCGCCGTCGAAGCCACGCTCCAATCCTTCGCCTTCGATCGCTCCAGCCGCTGGCTCGCCATCATCAACGGACCTTCCATCGAATGGTGGTCCGCCGACGGCCGCCGACGCATGGCCTCCATCCCCTCAGGCCCTGTTTCCTCACTCGCCTTCCACCCTAACGCCGATCTCCTCGTCGTCTCCTCACCGTCCGGCTTCGCAGGATACCCATGGCGCGAATCCAACAACTCTCTCCTCATCGACCCCGCCCTGACGCTCTGGTCCGGCGGCGACGCCAAACTCTTCTCCTTCAACCCCGACGGCTCACGCGTCGCCACATGGTCCGCCTCCCGCTCCCAGCCAGGCAGCGTCCGGCTCCGCTTCCTCCGCACCGGCAACCCATGGCAAGTCACCGCCACCACCGATGTCTATAACACCGGCCGCGGCCCGCGCTGGAGCCCCGACAGCCGCTTCATCGCCGACCACTCATGGCACGGCCCCTCCGTCCAGGTCTGGAACCCGGACGACGGCTCCGAAGTCTTCGGCGGCCCCGTCTCCTCCTCATGGAGCGGTGCCCACTGGTCCCCGGACGGCCTCCTCTGGTCCGCCACCACCTACGGCGAATCCACCTTCTCCCCCGGCTCGTGGACCGCCTCCCCACTCTCCCCTTCCCCACTCGGCCTCATCCACGCCGCCGCCTTCTCCCCGCTCGGCCTCAAAGCCACCGCACCCGGCGACCTCGGCGACCTCGCCCTCGAATCATGGCCCGCCCGCCAACCGCTCGTCACATGGCGCCCCGCCCCGGACACCGTCATCCATTCTCTAGCCTTCTCTAATGACGCCCGACGCCTCGCCATGTCCACCGCCGATGGCCACATCCGGCTCTGGAACCTCGCCGCCTCCGCCGCCGCCCTCCACAACGCCGGATTCTCATGGACCGGCCCACCACTCTCCATCCCTAACCTCCCAGAAATCCCTTCCGCCGCCTCCGTCTCCACCCACCCGCCTCTCCCCATCGTCCCCTCGCCCCCACGCGACCCCGCCACCCCGCCGGAATGCCTCGACCTCTCCCCCGTCGCCAATCTCCAGCTCTCCACCGCATGGTCCAGCGATCCTCTCGACCCCAACGCTCCGACGTGGGGCTTCGGTCAACTCTCCCCCGGCACCCACCGCTGGCACGGCATCCCCTTCGACGTCCGCTCCGCCATCCGCCTCGCCGGCGGCGGTCTCCTCCTCCGCAATCCCTCCCTGCCCCTCGCCACCAGCATCCCCATCACCAACCTCAAGGCCTCCCGTCTCCACTTCGCCATCGGCTCCATCACCGATACCGACGCTGCCACCGTCATCGGTCACCTCATCGTCCACCACGCCTCCGGCTGGCGCTCTGCCATCCCCCTCACCTCCGGCGAATGCGTCAACGGCTCCCTCCTCACCACCGACGAAGAACCCATCCTAACCGCCCCCTCCCGCATCGGATGGCAATCGCCCGCACCCAGCCTCCCCAATCACCGCACGCTCATCTACCAGTCCTCATGGGTGAATCCATGGCCCGCAGAACCCATCACCGCCATCACTTTCTCCTCCACCATGGAAACCGGCGGCCCCATCCTCTTCGCCATCACCTCCGAACCCTGACAACTCACCGCTTCCGCCCGCCCGCCGCCTTCTTCCCGCCCTTCCCGCCCTTCCCGCCCTTCCGGTAACTCACGGGCTGCACCGCCGGCAACCCCGCCCCGCTCTGCAATTCCCGGATCTGATCCCTCAACAACGCCGCCCTCTCAAACTCCAGCGCCGCACTCGCTTCCATCATCTCCACCTGCAATTGCGCCACCACCTCCGCCACATCCTCATCCCCGCCACGCTCCGCCACCTTCCCATCCGTCCCCTCCGTCGCCGCCATCTTCAGAGTCTCCTGCATCTTCCGCTGCACCGGCATCGGCACCAATCCCCGCTCCTCATTGTACGCCATCTGCATCCGCCGGTGATAGGTCGTGATCCCGATCAGCGCCTGAATGCTCTTCGTCATCACATCCGCAAACAAGATCACCTCCCCATTCACATGCCGCGCCGCACGACCCGCCGTCTGAATCAGGCTCGTCTCGCTCCTCAGATACCCTTCCTTGTCCGCATCCAGAATGCACACCAGTGACACCTCCGGCAGATCCAATCCCTCCCGCAGCAGGTTGATCCCCACCAGAATATCAAACTCCCCAGCCCGCAGCCCCCGCAAAATCTCCACCCGCTCGATCGCATTCACATCACTGTGAACATACCGCACCCGAAGATTCACACCCCTCAGATAATCCGTCAGATCCTCCGCCGTCCGCTTTGTTAGCGTCGTCACCAGCACCCGCTCCCCTCGCTCCACCCGCAACCGGCACTGCTCGATCGTCTCGTCAATCTGCCCCTTCAGCGGCTTCATCGTGATCACAGGATCCAGCAATCCCGTCGGCCGGATGATCTGCTCCGCAATCAGCACTTTCCCAGGCGTAACCACATCAAACGTCTCCACCGGATCCGCCGTCCCCGAAATCCGCGGCGTCAGCGCAGGCACCGTCTCCCCTTCCCCGATCCTCGCCCTCAGATGCGGAATATACCCCTCATTCCCCACCACGCTGTTCTCCACCTCAAACCGAGCCGGCGTCGCACTCACATACAATATCTGCCCGGTCCGCGCCATGAACTCCGAAAACCTCAGCGGCCGGTTGTCCAGCGCACTCGGCAACCGGAACCCGAACTCCACCAGTGTCGACTTCCGGCTATGGTCCCCTTCATACATGCCGCCAATCTGCGGAATGCTCGCATGACTCTCATCCACAATCAGCATGAAATCGTCAGGAAAGAAATCCAGCAGCGTGTACGGCGTCGCCCCGGGCTCACGCCCCGTCAGATGCCGGCTGTAATTCTCAATCCCCTGACAAAACCCCATCTCCCTCATCATCTCCAGATCATAATCTGTCCGCTGCCGGATCCGCTGCGCCTCCAGAAACTTCCCCTGCTCCTCAAACCACGCCACCCGCGCATCCAGTTCCTCACGAATACTCGTCTGCGCCGACCTCAGCTTCTCCGCCGCCGTCACAAACTGCTTCGCCGGATAAAACGTGAACGCCTCCACCACCTCCCTCGTGTTCCCAGTCAGCGGATCAAACACACTCAACCGGTCAATCTCATCGCCGAAAAACTCCACCCGCACACCGTCATTCTCCAGGCTCGCCGGCCACACCTCCACCACATCTCCCCGCGCCCGAAACCTCCCGCGCTGAAACGCAATGTCATTCCGCTCATACAGCAGATCCACCAGTCGCTCCAGAAAATGCTCCCGCCTCATCTCCATCCCGCGCCTCACCGGAAACATCGCGTCCGCATAATCATCCGGTGACCCCAACCCGTAAATACAACTCACACTCGCCACGACTATCACATCCTCCCTCGTCAGCAGCGCACTCATCGTGCTCAGCCTCAACCGCTCAATCTCGTCATTAATGCTCGAATCCTTCTCAATGTACGTGTCACTCCGCGGAATATAAGCCTCCGGCTGATAGTAATCAAAGTAACTCACAAAATATTCGACCGCATTCTCCGGAAAAAACTGCTTCAGCTCCGAATACAACTGCGCCGCAAGGGTCTTGTTGTGACTCATCAGCAGGGTCGGCTTCCCAGTCTCCGCCACCACGTTCGCCATCGTGAACGTCTTCCCCGACCCAGTCACCCCCAGCAGGGTCTGATGCTTGTTCCCAGCCCGCACCGACTTCACAAGCTTCGCAATCGCCTGCGCCTGGTCCCCGGACGGCGGATACGGTGAATGAAGTCGGAACGATGCCACAATCTCTGATCAGTTCCCTCCCCCATCCCCCCGTTCCCCCACCCACTCAACAAGGAAACCTCCACCCAAAAGCTTCTCCTTGCACCCGCCCCACTCCAGTGCTCTCTACCCTCGCAACTGCATCCCCTGCCGGAATGGTGGAATGGTAGACGCTACGGATTCAAAATCCGTTGCCCGCAAGGGCGTGTGGGTTCGAGTCCCACTTCCGGTACCACCTCCTTCTCCCTCGCGTCCCGGTTGCGCTCCCCCATTGCCGTCGCCATCAGTACCCAAGGCCCGCAAAGTCGCGGTACCCGTCGTCCTCACTCTCGTGCGGGTTCGTGTCCCGCCTCCCGCTCAATTCGCACCGCTGGCCCACCTCGCTGCCCCAGCCCTTCCCATACACCCCTTTCCATGTCCGCCTCACGCCCCATCTTCTCCCGTAGCGACCGCGTCGTCGCCATCGTCGGCCGCCCCAATGTCGGTAAATCCGCCCTCTTCAACCGCCTCGCCGGCCGCCGCATCGCCATCGTCCACGACCGCCCCGGCGTCACCCGCGACCGCCTCTCCGCCAGTCTCAAAGACGCTTCCTTCCCCATCTCCATCATGGACACCGGCGGCATCGGAGCCACTCTTGACGACGACTTCGGCACCATCGTCCGCGCCGAAGCAGACATCGCCATCACCGCCGCCGACCTCATCGTCTTCGTCGTCGACGCCCTCTCCGGCATGCACCCCATCGACCAGAGCGTCGCCGAAAAACTCCGCCGCCAGGGCAAACCCGTCATCCTCGGCATCAATAAAGCCGACGACCCAAAACACGATCTCGTCTCCGCCGATTTCGCCCGCCTCGGCTTCAAAACCGTCCGCAGCTTCAGCGCGGAACACGGCCGCGGCATCCCCCAGCTCATCGACGCCATCGAATCCACCCTCGGCCCACCCGCCGAACCCGCAGACCCAGACGCCGAAGACTACGACCCCAACGCCGACCCGCGCTGCGTCCGCCTCGCCATCGTCGGCCGCCCCAACGTCGGCAAATCCTCCCTCTTCAACGCCATCCTCGACGACGAACGCGCCATCGTCAGCGAAGTCGCAGGCACCACCCGCGACGCCGTCGACTCCTTCTACAACCACCGCGGCCACCCGTTCCTCCTCATGGACACCGCAGGCATCCGCCGCCAGGCCAAGGTCGATGACGCCGTCGAATCCTACTCCGTCCGCCGCGCCGAACGCAGCATCCGCCGCGCCGACATCGTCGCCCTCGTCGTCGACGCCGCCCGCGGCGTCACCGCCCAGGAACGCAAAATCGCCTCCATCATCGTCGAAGAAAACAAACCCTGTCTCATCGTCGCCAATAAATTCGACCTCTACCACCCAGACGGCGAAATGAAGGCCCGTCTCGAGGAACTCGAATCCCACGTCCGTCGCGAACTCTTCTTCCTCCACTACGCCCCTCTCGTCGCCGTCTCCGCCAAATCCCGCGACCGTCTCGGCAAAATCTTCGGAGCCGTCGACAAGGTCCGCGCCGCCAGCGACTCCCAACTCGGCACCGGTGCCTTCAACCGCCTCCTCCAGGAAGCCATCACCCGCACCCCTCCACCAGCCATCGGCGGCAAACGCTTCAAACTCTTCTACGCCACTCTCGCACGCGAAGAAAAACAACGCCCCATCATCGCCCCGCGCCTCGTCCTCTTCGTCAATCACGAGAGTCTCATGACCCCAACCTACCGGCGCTACCTCGAAAACACCGTCCGCGCCCAGATGACCTACGAAGGCCTCCCCATCCGCTTCGATGTCCGCGAACGCGAACAACGTAAAGCCCGCCGCACCGAAAAAGACCCTCACGTCAGAGACCCGGACGAAGACGCCGCCGCCTCCCACGACGAGGCCTCCACCAAAGACTCCCCCAACACCCGCCGCAGCAAGGGCCCCGCTCGCACCGCCCCGCGCCCGTCCCGCAAACAGGCCGCCGCTCGCGACGCCTCCTCCGCTCGCAAAACCCCCAAGAAAAAACGCCCTTCCTCCCAGAAGGTCCCCAAATCCCAGCGCCGCGACCGCGCCAAAAAGAAAACCGCCCGCCGCGGCGCAGGCCGCAACCGCTAACACGCTTCCCCCCTCACAAAAAACCGCGGCCGCCGGGATCTCTCCCCGCGGCCGCGGCCATTTCATCCTAGCGCTTCAGCTCAGTTCAATCGCTTCACACGGTAGAACAGCGACCCCGCTCCCGCAGGCGCCGTCGTGTCCGTATAGCTCGTCGTCCCAGCCTGACCTGCCACCGTCCCCGGCAGCGTCGTCCACGATCCAGGCGTCGTCCCGCGCTGAATCTCATACGTCCCGCCCACCACCGACTCAAACGTCAGCGCCACACTACCAGGCGTCGGCACCGCAATCGTCAGCACCCGGAACGCCGGAAACGCCGGCGGCATCAGCGACACCACCCCGTTCGTCTTGATCTGCTCAATCGTCGCCGCCGAAAGCGAATCGCGGAACACCGCCACATCGTCAATCCGGCCCGTGAAGTAGAAGTTCAACCCGTCGTCCTGACCAGCCCCGATGTGCAGCATCTCACTCTCCGTCGTCCCGTTCGGACTGTACAACGGCGCCGTCCCAGTCGCCGTCGCCGCAACCAACCCATTCAGATACAGGGTCTTCGTGTTCGTCAGCGCATCGTACACCAGCGCAACATGCACCCACTCCCCAGCCGTCACCGCAGGCCCATTCAGCGTGCTCCAGCCCGGATCCCCGTCCCCCGTCCAGAAGCTCCACGAACCACCATTATCATTGTACAGAATGTACCCGTGCGTCTGCACCCCGAACTGATAGTCGTCACGGCTCGTGATCGGCGACGCAAAATTCCCGCCAGCCGTGTCCGGCAGTGTCCACATCGTCACCGTGAAACTGTCAGGATTCAACTCCGGACTGAACGGCACATCAAACCGCGAGAACCCGTCAAACTGCATCGCCCCACGCGTCGCAGCATTCGCACCCTCAATCGGCAGCGGCGTCCCAGCCGCCACCCCGTCATGCCCGTTCCCCGTCGCATCGCGCCCGTCCTCATCCAATGGCCACCACGCAGCCAGCGGATTCGCCACCACCACCTTCGCCACCACCGGAATCACCACGCTCGGGCGCAGCGGATCATTCGACGTCCCCCGCAACACCGCACGGAAAATCCCGTCCTTCCCGCCACTGTCCAACCCAAGCACCAGATTCGCCGTCGACTTCGCTGCCACCGGGCTCGGGTTCGTCACCACACTGAAACTCGCCGCCTGCGGCCCCGTAAACGAGATGTCAGTCAGACTCAATCCTAGCGTCTCACCCTCGTTCCCCACCACCACAGAAAACGGCTGCACCCCAGTCACCACCGGCAGCGGCCCCGCTGCAATCGTCGCCGCAATCGCCAGCGAAGGATTCTGCACCACCCCGTCCAACCGCACCGTCGTCACAGGAGTCAACGGATCATTGCTGTTCACCGTGAACGTCGTGTCGAAGATCCCAGAAGTCGTCCCAGGCGTGAACGTGTACCCCACCACTCCCGTCGCCCCAGGAGCCAACGTCGCAGGAAATGACGTCACCGTCAGCAGCGACGCATTCGCTCCACCTGGCACCACCGACGCAATATTCAATGTCCGCGTCAGCCCCGCATTCGTGATCTCAAACGTCCCCGTTACCGCCGCTCCCTTCGTCGTCACCGGAATCGTCTTCGGAGCAGACACCTGCGGATCCACCGTCGGCGTCACCTCAAATGCCACTTCCCCAAAACCAACCCGATCCCCACCAGGCGCAATCCCCGTCGGCCCATGGTTCGTCAACGGCGTCAACTCAACATACCGCGCACGCACCAGTCGCCCGAACCCAATGCTCTGACGCTCCAATGCCCCGAACGGCAGCACCAGCTCCGGCGCATACCCAATCGATAGCCCAAACCCAGTCGGACCATCCGCCGCAGTCGCAAACCGCAGCCGGAAATCCTTCATCCCATTCGAATTCCCAGTCGAATACCCCCACAAACTGATCTCCGCAAGCAACCGATCCTCGCCAAGATCAATCGTGAACACCGGCGACGGAACCGGCAACGGCTCAAAATAATTGCTCGGAAATCCCCACGGCGCATTCGTCACCCACAACATCACATCACCGCCACCAGGCAGCGCATTGTGCGGAGCCAGCGCATCAAACCCGACCGCAGGCCCCTGAATCAGGTTCCCCTCTGGAAACAAATCCGTCCCCTGCGTCGTCCCCGTCAGCGACAAGATCGGATAAAACTCAGACGGCTGCTGCACCCGCACCGTCACAACTTCCGGCGACGCCGGATCATTGCTCGCGATCGTCATCGTCGCCTCCATCTTCTTAGGCTGCCCCGCAGGATTCACCGTGATCGTCAGCGCCCCCGTCTCCAGCACCCCCAGCGGTCCAGGCAGCGACTTCACAGAAAACGCCGCCGCATTTGCTCCACTGAACGTCGCACTCGTCACCACCAATGGCGTCAACCCACCGTTCCCCACCGTCACCACAAAATCCTCAGGACCTCCCGTGTTCGCATAAAACGTCGCCGTCGCAGGCGTGTCTAATGTCGCATTGGTCGAGACCTTCCGATCCTCAAACGCAATTTCCCCAAGCCCCACACGGTCCCCTCCAGGCCCGCCACCAGGCACCTGGAAAAAATTGTCCGTCGGCACCAACTCCACATACCTCGCCGTCACCACCTGCGAAAACGCAAGGCTCTGCCGCGGGGTCTGCGGCCTCGTGATCGTAAACGTCGGATTGTACCCCACAGACAACCCAAACCCGTTCGGCCCGTCCGCCGCCGTCGCAAACCGCAGCGAAAACATCATCGCCCCATTCGCATTCCCATCCGAATACCCCCACGCACTGATCTCCGTCAGCTCACGGTTCTGCCCCAAATCGAACACCAATCGCGGCGACACCGCCGGCAACGGATTGAAATAATCCCCACTCCCCCCATTCGGCGCATTCGTCACCCACGTCTGCCCGCTCGTCCGATTGTGCGGCTCTACCGCCTGAAACCCAATCCCAGGCCCCTCAATCAATCGCACCGCAGGAAAAAAATCTGTCGCCGATGTCGCCGACGTCACCGACGTGATCGGAAAAAAGGTGTCCGCCTGCACCGCTCCCGCGGCCAGCAGCGCCAGCATGGCTGATATTCGTTTTAGCTTCATAGAGTTGTTTGGTGGTGGATGGTCGATTTCAGCAGATGGGTTTCAGCAAAATCCGAACGGCCGCTACCTGCGTCCATTCCGATCCGCTTCGCCCCACTGCCGCAGGAATAATGCCTCAGACACCGATTTTCCCGCAAGCTTTCTCCACCTCCACTTCGCCCCCCTCGCCACCCGGAAAAAGTTCGCACAGACCGCAGAAACCACTTGCAATCCCTCGCTTCTGAACGATTGGATTGGCCCGCCGGAAAACGGCCGGAGTGACCTCTTCGTCTAGCGGTTAGGACATCGCCCTTTCACGGCGAGTGCACGGGTTCGATTCCCGTAGAGGTCGCCACTTTCTTCACCGAGTGGCCACAACCCCAACGCACTAGGCTGCGTTTGAGCACACCCCCCGTAGCAAGGGCGTCCCGCCCTTGTCTCCGATTAAGCCAACCGCCACGCACCACCTCCCCATCGGCCCTGTCTTCGACCACGCGCCGACCTAGGGACGTGCTCCCGCACGTCATCACCCCCCCAGAAACCCAGTCAGCGGACTCGTCGCACTCGCCGCATCCCCAACCATCGGCAACCCAGCCTCCCAAGCCTCCCGCCCAGCCCTCACCGCATCCCGAAACGCCCGCGCAATCCGCACAGGATCCCCCGCCGCCGCAATCGCCGTATTCACCAGCACCGCGTCCGCTCCCATCTCCATCGCCTCCGCCGCATGACTCGGCGCACCCAGCCCCGCATCGATCACCACCGGCACACTCGCCTGCTCAATGATGATCTCAATCTGCCGCCGGGTCTCAATCCCACGGTTCGTCCCGATCGGCGACCCTAACGGCATCACCGTCGCCGTCCCGATGTCCTGCAACCGCCTCGCCAGCACCGGATCAGCATTGATGTACGGCAGCACCGTGAACCCCTCCCGCACCAGCACCTCCGCCGCCTTGAACGTCTCAATCGGATCCGGCAGCAGATACCGCGGGTCAGGATGAATCTCCAGCTTCACCCACGCCGGCAACCCAGCCGCCACCGCCAGTCGCGCCAGCCGAACCGCCTCCTCCGCCGTCTGCGCCCCGCTCGTATTCGGCAGCAGCAAGTACCGCCGTCCATCAAGGTGCTCCAGAATGTCCGCAAACGGATCGTTCCCACCACTCAAATCCGCCCTCCGCAACGCCACCGTCACAATCTCCGTCCCGCTCGCCTCCAGCGCTTCCTTCATCAACCCCGGCGACGCAAACTTCCCAGTCCCGGTCATCAACCGCGACCCGAACGCCCGCCCTGCAATAGTTAGTGTCTCAGCCACAGCAGCACTCAGATACAAACCCGACGGAACAACTCATCCAGCGGCAGCTGAATCCCTATCAGAAAATCCCCGAACTCCGCAAACCGCGCACTCACTTCATCAAACCGCATCTCATACACAATCGACTTAATCTGATAGGTATCGTGCGCAAACAGCGTCACCCCCCACTCATACTCATCCAATCCCGTCGACCCCGTGATGAGCTGCCTCACCTTCCCGTGATACTTCCGGCCCGTGATCGCATGCCCGCCCATCAGCTTCCGCCGCTCCGCAAACGGCAGCGCATACCAGTTGTTCCCGTCATTCCGCCGCTTCGACATCCCGTAAAAACAGAATACCGGCCAGTCCGGCATGTTCGGATACACCCGGTCCTGCCGGTACTTCGACATGTGCTGATGAAACACCGCCATCTCCGCCTCAAACTCAGGCGTCCCCGCCGCAAAACCCTTCTCCGCCGTAATCTTCGCCCCCTGCTCCTCCTCCGTCATCGAATACTCCGTCCACTCCGTCATCGAAAAATACGAATACACCGGACTCAGCACATCCGCCCCCATCGCCAGCGTCAGCCGCTTCTCAAACGCATTCGCCGTATTCAAATCCGGCGTCAGCAGCATGAACCCCAGATCCGCCTTCGGACTCACCATCGAAAAATGCAGCACCTGCGTCTGCGGCATCGCCCGATACTCCTGCACCAGCTTCGTCAGCTTCGTCTTCGCACGCATCTGCTCGTCGCGCCCCATCGCCTCCCACTGCGACCGCTCAATCCGGTAAAATAAATGCAGCACATGCCAGCCTTCCTGCGGCACCAGCGCCGGGGCCTTCACTGCAGCAGTTTTAGAAAGAGAAACAGGATCACTCACAGCTTTGTTCTTGGTTTGCGGGGATTCACCTCCTCTCTCCGGGTGCCGCCGCCGCTCTGCAACCGTATTAGACGCGCCTCCCCTTCTTCTCCCCATCCCCTCCCCCTCCGCCAACCCGGCCCTTTTCCACCCGCCCCACCCGTGCCACCCGTTCCTCTTCCCATGACCCACCCCCAACTCTCGGCCATCCTCTCCTCAGGCGCCGCCATCGATCTCTCTCCACACCTCCGTCTCCGCTTCTCCGGCTCAGACCGCCTCCGCTACCTCAACGGCCAACTCACCAACGACGTCGCCAAGGCCTCCCCAAACCTCATCCTCCCAGCCGCCGTCACCAACCTCAAGGGCCGCCTCGAAGCCATCGTCCACCTCCACTCCTCCCCAGACGCCATCTTCCTCGACGCCCCAGCCTCCCTCCGCGACTCTCTCCCTCCTCGTCTCGAAAAATACATCATCGCCGACGATGTCGCCGTCGACGATCTCTCGGACTCCACCTCTCTCATCCACATCGCCGGTCGCTCCCCAGTCCAACTCACCCCTCTCCTCTCGGAAACCGAACACGCCATCGCCCACCCGCGCTTCGGCATCCCCGGCACCGACATCTGGTCCACCCCAGACCGTCTCGAGTTCTGGCTCGCCCAATTCCCCGCCCTCTCCCCATCCGACGCCGCCAACCTCATGGTCCTCCACGCCATCCCCGACTGGGACCGCGACCTCTCCGACGGCATCCTCCCACCCGAGGCCCGCATGGAATCCACCCACATCGACTACCACAAGGGCTGCTACATCGGCCAGGAAGTCATCAGTCGCATGCGCACCGCCGGAAAAACCAACCGTCTCCTCGTCCCCGTCCGCATCCCCGACGCCATCCCCTCCCAAGGCTCGCAACTCTTCCTCCCGGACGCCCCCGACTCCCCAGTCGGCACGCTCTCCAGCACCGGCCCCCACCCCGACGGCGGCGCCATCGCCCTCGCATGGCTCCGCCGCGACGCCGGCCCCGGCCCATGGTCCTGTCTCCCCCCAGCCCCACTCGCCGCTCCTCCTTGTCTCGCCTCCCGCATCAGCTGACGCCCCTTCCTCCTCTTCCCCTCTCCACCCTTCACTCCCTCCCATCCCATGACCAAACGCTGGAAAATCGCCGGTATCAACTTCGACCACTTCCACATGGGCGACCTCCTCCGCATGGCCCACAACCACCCGGACGCCGAAATCACCGCCATCTGCGACCCCGACCCCGCCCGCATGGCCGACGCCCAGCGCAATTTCAACCTCCGCGACGACCAGCTCTTCACCGACCCCGCCGCCTGCCTCGACGCCACCCGCCCGGACCTCCTCATCCTCTGCCCAGCCGCCGCCCGTCACGCCGAATGGGTCGAACGCGTCGCCCCATGGGGCATCCCCGTCATGGTCGAAAAACCCTTCGCCGCCTCCGTCGCCGAAGCCGACCGCATGATCGCCGCCATGGCCGCCTCCAACGCCCCGCTCGCCATCAATTGGCCCATCTGCTGGGTCCCCGCCCACGCCACCGCCCGACGTCTCGCCTCCGAAGGCCTCATCGGCACGCTCTCCGAAGTCCACTACTACGGCGGCAACCGCGGCCCACTCTACCACGGCGCTGACAAAACCGAAAAGGAACCCTCCACCGCCGACAAGGCCGCCTCATGGTTCTACAAAGCCTCCGAAGGCGGCGGCTCTCTCCTCGACTACCTCGGCTACGGCGCAACCATCGCCACATGGTTCCTCAACGGCATCGCCCCACTCGAGGTCACCTGCGTCACCGCCGCCTCCGAAGGCCTCGAAGTCGACGAACACAGCATCACCATCGCACGCTATCCCTTCGGCCTCTGCCGCTTCGAAACCCGCTGGGGCACGTTCACCGACCCATGGACCCATCAGCCCCAACCCAAGTGCGGCTTCATCCTCAAAGGCTCGGAAGGCACCATCGCCTCCTACGACTACGAACCCTCCATCCGCGTCCAGACACGCTCCCGACCCGAAGGCTTCGATGTCCCCGCCGACTCCCTCGCCGCCCCCTTCCGCAATCCCGTCGAATACCTCATCCACTGTCTCTCCAATCACCTCCCCATCGAAGGCCCACTCTCCACCACCACCTCCCGCACCGGCCAACGCATCGTCGACACCGCCTTCCTCAGCGCCCTCCAGAAAAAAACGCTCCCGCTCGTCCCCTGACGCCCCACCCACGTTCCACAACCGTCCAGCAACACCGGATTCGGGAAACATTCGCGGACCCGCTTCCCGTAGACACCCGCCCCTCCCCGTGCTCCCTCACACCCCAGCACGTCTCCCAACCGCTCCCTTCCCCAGCACAGCATGCACTCAATGATCAAATGGTTCGCCCGCAATCACGTGGCCTCGAACCTCCTCATGTGGCTCATGCTCCTCCTCGGAGCCTTCCTCGCATGGAAAAAAATCCCCGTCGAATACTTCCCCGAAAACGAACCCGACGAGGTCCGCGTCTCCATGTCCTACCGCGGTGCCACCCCCGCTGAAGTCGAAGAAGGCATCGTCATTAAACTCGAAAACGCCGTCCGCGACCTCCCCGGCATCCGCGAAATCCGCAGCTTCTCCTCCGAAGGAAGCGGCGAAATCGAAATCGAAGTCGAAAAAGGCAACGACCCCCGCCAGCTCCTCGACGACATCAAAAACCGCGTCGACGCCATCAATACCTTCACCGCCGACATGGAACGGCCGGTCGTCGCCCTCAACCAGCGCACCATGTCCGCCGTCACCGTCATCGTCGGCGCTGACATGTCCGCTCACGACCTCCGCAGGCTCGGCGAAACCGTCCGCGACCAGCTCACCATGCTCCCTGGCATCACCCTCGCCAATCTCCGCGGGGTTCGCCCATACGAAATCTCCATCGAAATCGCCGAGGAAAGTCTCCGCCGTTACGGCATGTCCATCGCCGATGTCTCCGCCGCCATCCGCCGCAATAGCATCGACATCCCCGCAGGTGGCGTCAAAACCGCCGCCGGAGACGTCCTCCTCCGCACCAAGGGCCAGGCCTACCGCCGCGACGAATTCGAAAACCTCGTCCTCCGCGCCGAACCCAACGGAGCCCGCGTCCTCCTCAAGGACGTCGCCACCATCAGCGACGACTTCAACGAGGACCCGCTCTACTGCATCTACAACGGTAAACCCAGTGTCTTCGTCCGCGTCGAACGCACCGGCGACCAGAACCTCCTAACCGTCACCGATTCCGTCAAGGAATGGATCAAAACCGCCGGCGACCGTCTCCCCGCAGGCGTCGAACTCAGTCTCTGGCGCGACAACTCCCGCCCAGTCCGCGAACGTCTCTCCTACCTCCTCTGGAACGGTCTCCAGGGCGGTGCCCTCGTCTTCATCACCCTCGCCCTCTTCCTCCGCATCTCCTTCGCCTTCTGGGTCGTCCTCGGCATCCCCATCGCCTTCGCCGGCGGCCTCATCGTGATGCACTACCTCGGCTTCACGATCAACATGTTCAGCCTCTTCGGCTTCATCGTCGTCATGGGCATCATCACAGACGACGCCATCGTCGTCGGCGAATCCGTCTACAGTCACGCCAAACTCGGCAAATCCCCGGAAGACGCCGCCATCGAAGGAACCCTCGACGTCGCCACCCCAGTCACCTTCGGCGTCCTCACCGTCGTCGTCGCCTTCCTCCCCCTCCTCGTCATGACCGGCCGCTGGGGCTCCTTCTTCGAACAAATCCCCGTCGTCGTCGTCCCCGTCCTCCTCGCCTCTCTCATCGAAAGCAAACTCATCCTCCCCGCCCACCTCTCCTCCATCCGCTGGGACCGCAAACCCTCACGCTTCGGCCGCATCCAGCAGGGCATCGCCGACTGGCTCGACTCCTTCGTCGTCCAGAAGCTCTACCTCCCGATGCTCAAGGTCGCCATGGAGCACCGCTACGCCACCCTCGCCCTCTTCATCGGCATCCTCGCCATCAGCTTCGGTACCCTCAAAGGCGGTCACCTCAAATGGGTCCCCTTCCCCCGCTTCCAGTCCGACTCCGTCTCCGGTCAGCTCGAAATGAGCCTCGGCACCCCCGCCCACGTCACCGAGGCCCACATGCGCCACATGATCGAAACCGCAGGCACCATTCAGAAGAAGTACCTCAACGCCTCCACCGGCCGCAGCGAGGTCATGAACATCATGGCCGTCATGGGCTCCATGGGCGCTAGCATGGCCCGCGTCGGCAGCTCCGGCGCTTCCCACATCTGCGAGGTCGTCCTCGAACTCCCACCTCCCGAAGAACGCACCATCGACACCGAAGCCCTCAAAAGCGAATGGCGTAAACTCATCGGCGAAATCCCCGGTGCCCGCGAACTCCGCTTCCAGGACTCATGGGGCACCGGCCGCCCACCTCTCGACATCCAGATCAGCGGCCAGGACCTCGCCGAAATGCTCGCCGTCTCCGAAAAACTCCAGGAACACCTCAAAACCTACGACGGCATCAACGACGTCTACGACGACTACGCCACCGGCAAACAGGAAATCCAGATTGTTAGCGTCAAACCGGAAGCCGAAGCCCGCGGCGTCACCCGCGAAATCCTCGCCCGTCAGCTCCGCCAGGCCTTCTTCGGCGACGAAGCCCAGCGCATCCAGCGCGGCCGCGACGATGTCCGCGTCATGGTCCGCTACCCCAAAGACGAACGCACCAGTCTCGACAATCTCGAGAAAATGCTCATCCGCGCCCCCGACGGCTCCGAAATCCCCTTCTCCTCCGCCGCAGAATTCCGCTTCGGCCGCAGCCCAACCTCCATCCGCCGCTTCAACCGCGCCCGCGTCATCCACGTCCTCGCCGACATCGACCAGAAAGCCGCAGACATCATCGCCGTCCGCGCCGCCATCGACGCCCACCTCAAGGAGCTCGTCCGCGAATACCCCTCCCTCACCCTATCCATCGAAGGCGAAGCCCGCGAGGAACGCGAATCCTTCGAAACGCTCATCTGGGGCCTCGTCTTCGTCCTCTTCGCGCTCTACACGCTCATGGCCATCCCCTTCAAGAGCTACTGGCTGCCCCTCATCATCCTCCTCGTCATCCCCTTCGGCTGGATCGGCGCAGCCCTCGGCCATCTCATCAAGGGCATGGCCATCTCCTTCTTCTCGGTCCTCGGCATGCTCACCCTCAGCGGGGTCGTCGTGAACGACAGTCTCGTCCTCGTCGATTACGTCAACAAATGCCGCGACGAAGGCATGTCCGTCCCGGACGCCGCTCGCGCCGCAGGCACTTCCCGCTTCCGCGCTATCTTCCTGACAAACCTCACCACCTTCGCAGGCCTCGTCCCCATCATCTTCCAGGGCACGCTCAGCGAGAACTTCCTCAACCAGATGTCCATCAGCATCGCCTTCGGGGTCATGTTCTCCTTCACCGTCACGCTCTTCCTCGTCCCCATCAATTACCTCGTCCTCGACGACATCAGCCGTCTCCTCGCCCGCCTCCGCGGCCCATCCCCCGCCCCCCACCAACCCGCCTCCCCTGCCTCCACCGTCTGATTTTCATATCAGTCGAGGGCGGATTTTGTATGCACGGCCGCCTTGCCGCACCACGTCTCTCCCCATATCCATTACACCATGCAGAAGTTCCTCCTCCTCTCCGCAGGCCTCCTCGCCGCCTCTCCAGCCGCTGCCCAGCGGCTCGAAGTCCTCTTCCTCGGCGACAACGGCCACCACGAACCCGCCGAACGCTTCCCCCAGCTCCTCAAGGGCCTCGGCCCCCTCGGTGTCAATCTCACCTACACCAGCAGCGCCGATGACCTGAACCCTGACACCCTCGGGCACTACGACGCCCTCATGGTCTACGCCAACATCGACGCCATCACCCCTCCCCAAGAAAAGGCCCTCCTCGACTACGTCCGCAGCGGCCACGGCTTCGTCCCCCTCCACTGCGCCAGCTACTGCTTCCGCAATTCCATGCAGGTCGTCCAGATGATCGGCGGCCAGTTCAAAAGCCACGGCACCGGCACGTTCAATACCTCCATCACGGACCTCAACCACCCCATCATGAAGGGCTTCAAACCCTTCGAAACATGGGACGAAACCTACGTCCACCACCTCGGTAACCCAGACCGCGTCATCCTCCAGAAACGCGAGGAAGAACCCTACACATGGGTCCGCTCCGAAGGCAAAGGCCGCGTCTTCTACACCGCCTACGGCCACGACGCCCGCACCTTCGCCAACCCAGGCTTCCATGACCTCGTCTTCCGCGGCACGCTCTGGGCCGTCGGCGACGACCGCGCCGCCAAGTTCACCGCATGGAAACCAAAACCCTTCGAGTACTCCGCCGAAGGTCAGGTCCCTAACTACGAGCGCCGCAACCCCGCCCCGCAGCTCCAGCTCCCCCTCCCCGTCGAGGAAAGCCGCAAGCACATCCAGGTCCCCGCTGGCTACCGCCTCGAAACCATCGCCACCGAACCGCTCATCTACAATGTCATCGACATGAAGTGGGACGAGCTCGGCCGCCCATGGATCGTCGAAACCAAGGACTACCCCAACGTCATCAAAAAACAGGAGGACGGCAGCGACCGCATCTCTTTCCTCGAGGACTCCAACGGCGACGGGCTCATGGATAAATCCACGGTCTTCGCCGACAAGATCAACATCCCCACCAGCATGGTCTTCGCCAACGGCGGGGTCATCGTCAGCGCCGCCCCGGACACCATCTTCCTCAAGGACACCAACGGCGACGGCAAAGCCGATGAACGCAAGATCCTCTTCTCCGGCTGGGGCAAGGGCGACACCCACGCCGGCCCTAGCAATCTCCACTACGGCTTCGACGGCTGGGTCTGGGGCTGCGTCGGCTACTCCGGCTTCGGCGGTGTCGTCGGCGGCGAAGAACACCGCTTCGGCCAAGGGGTCTTCCGCTTCAAACCCGATGGCTCCAAACTCGAATTCCTCGGGCCCACCTCCAACAACACATGGGGCTTCGCCTTCAACGAAAACGGCGATGTCTTCGGCTCCACCGCCAATAACCAGAGCAGCTTCTACATGCCCATCCCCCTCACCGCCGCCAAAGGCGTCGAAGGGTTCGAAATCTATGACCGGCTCCCCGGCATCGATTCCAACAAGCGCATGTGGACCATCATGGATAAACTCCGCCAGGTCGATGTCTTCGGCGGTTACACCGCCGCCGCCGGCCACGAAATCTACACCGCTCGGCGCTTCCCTCAGGAAACATGGAACCGCATGGCCCTCGTGACCGAACCCACCGGCCACGTCGTCTACCGCGCCATGCTCAAACAGGAAGGCACTCACTTCACCGCAGAAAACGGCTGGAACCTCATGGCCGGCGCCGACGAATGGGTCGCCCCAGTCCACGCCTCCACCGGCCCCGACGGAGCCGTCTGGGTCAGCGACTGGTACTCGTTCATCGTCCAGCACAACCCCACGCCTAGCGAAAACAACGGCGGCTTCCGCGCCACCAACGGTCAGGGCAACGCCTTCGTCTCCACGCTCCGCGACACCGAACGCTGCCGCATCTACCGCATCGTCCCGGAAAACTCCAAGGCCCCCGAAGCCCTCAAGCTCTCCAAGGACCAGCCCGCCACCCTCCTCGCCGCCCTCAAATCCGATAACCTCCTCTGGCGTCTCCACGGGCAGCGGCTCCTCATCGAACGCGCCCAGCAGGACGTCGTCCCACAACTCCTCGAACTCCTGGCCGACCAGTCCACCGACGCCATCGGCATCAACGGCGGCGCGCTCCACGCGCTCTGGTCACTCCACGGTCTCGGCGCTGTCCAGGGAGGCAATCCCGCCGTCCAACGCGCGGTCCTCGCTTCCCTCAAGCACCCGGCTCAAGGCGTCCGCCGCGCCGCCCTCAAGGTGCTCCCACGCGACGAAGCCACCGTCGCCGCCATCCTCGAAAATCAGCTCCTCGCTGACAAGGAACCTCTCGTCCGTCTCGGCGCACTCCTCGAACTCTGCTCGCTCCCGCCTTCCGCCCCAGCCGGCGCGGCCATCTACGCCATGAAGGCCGATAAGACAAACATGGAAGACCGCTGGATCCCCTACGGCCGCGCCCTCGCCGCCACCCACCACGCCGAGGGCTTCCTCGCCGCCGCCCTCAAGGACGAACCCTCCGCCGACGCCCCCAAAGAAGAAATCAAACCCGTCGAAGCCCCCAAGAACCTCATCAACAACGGTTCCTTCGAATCCGTCGACGGCAAGCTCCCCACCGGCTGGCAAGTCCGCACCTACTCCGGTTCCGCCTCCCACGAGGTCGTCGATGGCGGCCGCAATGGCGGCAAGTGCATCCTCATCAACTCCGCCAACGGCGCAGACACTAGCTTCCACTTCGACCTCGATCTCGACCAGAACTGCGACTACCTCCTCACCGGCTGGGTCAAAACCGAGGACTTCAAACTCAAAGGCGGCCAGGGCGCCATGATCCAGCTCCACATGCTCAACGGCAAACAACCGACCTCCAAAAAACTCAAGGGCACCAACGACTGGACTCAACTCGAACTCCGCTTCTCCTCCGGCCGTCAGCGCGAGCTCTCCATCAACTGTCTCTACGCCGGCTGGGGCCACGCCACCGGTAAAGCATGGTGGGACGACCTCAGTCTCGTCAAACTCGGCCCCTCCAAAGGCGGCGCAGCCATCGCAGGCCTCGAAGACGTCAACTCTCTGGTCGCTCAGAACCTGAACGCCTTCACCCCAGCCGACGCCCTCAAACGCGTCGCCACCCTCGCCGACGCCAAACCCTCCGCCCTCTCCCGCGCCATCAAAACCGCCCTCACAGGAGCCAAGGCCGGTGCCGCCACCGTCGAAACCGAAGAGGAACTCGCCAAAACCCACCAGATCATCCGGGTCAAATCCACCATCGGTACTCTCCAGTACGACGTGAAAGAGTTCTCCGTCAAAGCCGGTCAGCCAGTCGCCATCGTCTACGAAAACCCCGACCAGCTCCAGCACAACCTCATCGTCACCTCCCCAGGCTCCTACGACCGCATCGGCGCTGAAGCCGATAAAATGATGGCCGCCCCGGACGGTCTCGCCCGCTCCTACATCCCAGACGTCCCAGACGTCCTCGCCAAGAGCAAGCTCCTCGACCCCGCTGGCAAAGCCATCATCAAATTCACCCCGGA